>JBCCNJ010000054.1:0-26529 GCA_039025905.1 Pseudomonadota bacterium
ACAGTTGAGCCGAAGAGCTAAGTCCAGTGCCTGGTTAGGTGCACTCGAAGCGCGACTGAACCTCGGAGCAATTCGAGTGCACCTATCCGGGCACGACTCGGCGCATGAACTCAACCAAGCCATCAATGCGACTGGCTCAATTCCCAAACGGACCCGAGCGAGCGAGTACGCGCCTTATCCCACCGGCCGCGGTGCTGCCGGGTACTCGCATCGCTTCAAGGGGCAGGCGCTCTCGAGTACCCGGTAACACCGAGTCCTCCTTCGGTCTAGTTTCTATGGATTAATGGTCCCACAAACAGTTGAGCCGAAGAGCTAAGTCCAGTGCCTGGATAGTTGTACTCGAAGAGCGACTGAACCTCGGAGCGATTCGAGTGTACCTATTCAGGCACGACTCGGCGCATGAACGCACTGTCACAATGGGAAAACAAAAAAGAATGCTCACAAACACGAGGGAAAGACATGGCCAAATTGCCCGTAGGCGCCTTAACAGAGCATGCGATGTCTCAAACCGATGCTAAGGCTGAGCGCATTTTATCAATGACTGCCCGGTAGTCTTCCTGGTTGAAAATCGCAGAACCCGCGACGAAGGTATCAGCGCCTGCGGCGGCAACATCGGCGATGTTAGCGGGCGTGATGCCGCCGTCGACCTCCAGCCGGATATCCAGGCCAGATTCATCGATGATGGCACGTGCCTCGCGCAGTTTCTGCAGCGTGGAGGGAATAAACGATTGTCCGCCAAACCCTGGATTCACCGACATCAGTAATATCATGTCTACCTTGTCTAAGACGTACTGCAACGCATCCAGATTCTGGTGTGGATTAAATACCAGCCCGGATTTACAGCCGGCATCACGCACCATCTGCAGAGAGCGATCTACGTGAATAGAGGCATCGGGATGGAAGGTAATATAACTTGCACCCGCTGCAGCAAAATCGCCGATTAGCTGGTCTACAGGACTCACCATCAAATGCACATCAATCGGCGCGGTGATGCCGTGTTCGCGCAGCGCTTTACAAACCATAGGCCCGATGGTTAGGTTCGGAACGTAGTGATTGTCCATGACATCGAAGTGCACAATGTCCGCACCGGCTGTGAGCACGTCTTCCACCTCCTGGCCAAGGCGGGCGAAGTCGGCCGATAGTATTGAGGGGGCAATCAGGTAATCTGCCATGGTAGTGTCCTTTGGAAAAGCCCGGTTATTTTAGGGCTTCACTCGCAACAGAGGAAGCGAAGCGGCGCTAAAGACGAAATGATCTGCTACAGCTGACTATCCAGCGCTTTTAGACGCTCGGGCGTGCCCACGTCGTGCCAACGGCCAGCGTAGTGCTCGCCCCCGAGGCTGCCGAGATGGATGGCCGCGTCCATAAGCGGTTTCAACGGTGCTTTTTCAGTCCTTACACCTGCAAAAAATTCGGAGCGGTAAATGCCCAGGCCAGCATAGGTCAGCCCAGAACACTGCGCAGGCAAAGCTTGAATGAGACCCTGATCGTCTAACAGAAAATCGCCATTCGGATGCTGCGTTGGGTTATCAACGAGGATCAGGTGGGCGGTGATGTTTTCGTTCAGCTTTTTTTGTCGCAGTTGTGTGAGTGGGTAGTCAGTCCAGATATCGCCGTTAATCACCAAGAAGGGTTCAGTGCCCAACATCGGCAGGGCACGATAAATACCTCCCGCCGTCTCCAGAGGTTCTGGTTCGATCGAATGCTGTATATGCAGGTCCCAGTTACTCCCGTCGCCACAAAATTCAATGATTTGCTCCCCCAGGTGCGAGACATTAATCACTACCTCTCTAAACCCTGCCTGGGATAAATGCTCTAAGTGATGTGCAAGGAGAGGCCGGCCACCTGCCTTTAGCAGGGGCTTCGGTGTGTGGTTTGTCAGCGGCCTCATGCGCTGACCCACGCCCGCGGCGAGAATCATCGCTTTCACCGGTTGTTCGCCCAGGGCTGCTTGGCGATAACCGGCATCAGCCTTGCATCGAACCACTGACGAAAACTCGCCAGAGTCGGATCACGCTCGATATGGCTATTCAGCACGTCCATGACATAGCTCACCACCAGCGGCAAATCTCGTAGATACGCTGCCTTACCGTCGCGCAAGTAAAGACGGGCAAACGTTCCCAACACTTTGATATGGCGCTGTAGACCCATTAAGTCGAACCATTTTAGAAACCGCGCCTTATCCGCGTCGCCTACGCTAAGCCCGGCGCTCGTCATTGTATCGTAATAGCCCTGCACCCAGGCCTCTACTTTGCTCTCAGGCCAGCGGATATAGCAGTCTCGTAAAAGTGATACTAAATCGTAGGTGACCGGCCCCACCACTGCGTCTTGAAAGTCGATAACAGCAAGTTCGCCATTTGGCTGGGGCATAAGGTTTCTGCTGTGAAAATCTCGATGCACGACGACCTGCGGTTGTTCCAGGGCGCTGGCAATTAATGTGTGAAAGACGGAGATCAGCAAACGATGTTCATCTGCACTCAGATTCAGGCCCAGCAGCGATTGCACAAACCACTCCGGGAATCGCTGCAGTTCTTGCATTAGCAATGCCTGATCATAAGCGGGCAGGGATACGGTCGCCGTGTCGATTCTGGCCAGTCTCAACAACGCAGCAAAGGCTTGGCTGTATGCTGCATCCACCGTCGTCGGGTCCAATTCGTCTAGCAGCAGCCGATCACCCAGGTCTTCTAATACCAGGTGCCCGCGTTGTAGGTCTGCCGCAAACAGCGTCGGTACTTTCAAGCCAGCCTCTTCCAGCAGCTGCCGAACATCGACAAACGCGCGGTTGTTTTCGGTCGTCGGTGGTGCATCAACAAGAATATAGGGTCGTCCTTGGATGCTGGCTCGATAGTATCTGCGCGGACTGGCATCACCGGCCACCGAATCCAGCGACGGCGACATGACGGCTTTAGGTGCCTCGAGAGCCCCCAGGGCCCACTGCAGCAGATCATGATCGGTGGTGCGGGAACTCACTGAGGTCTCCAGACTCGAAATTTGACGGACAAGGGCGGGGGGATGCTTTAGAATCCGCCTTTACTTCGCGTACACGCTTTAACTGAATGATCCTGAATCTTGACAGACTACACGCTCAACGCCTGCGACTCACCTTTCCCATGCTGGCTCTACTGACTACTGTCGCGATATCTGCCCCCGTTCTAGCGAAGGATAACAAGCGAAGGAGCTGCACAGCTAATGAAACCGGTGATGGTTGGAATTGCGTCTATATAGACGCGAACAGCTCAACCCCGGCCTCTAGCGCCGTTGACAAGGAAACACCCGCCGCAGATTCCGATTCCGGTGATAGCGATGATACCGCTGCCGCGACAGCAGCGGCCGCAGCCACCGTTGGCAGCGAGCTTGCCAATGACAGTGGCGCCACTGGCGCTGCAGCCGCAGCGACAGAGCAGGCGCCCACGGCGGCCGACGAACCCGCCGCGGCTGCGCTCGTTATCTTACCGGCGACTGCCCCTGACGAGGCAGTGGTCGACCCCGCACCCCGACAGGAACCTCCAGCGTCGCTATTCGCGCTGGATTGGGTGCCAATTGAAGACGTACCGATAGGGCTGCGCGATCTGGATTGTGAGCTCTGCAGTGGGCGCTATATTGACCCATTGGCGGGCATGAATCGTGATGAAAATCCGGACGACGCTGACATCGAGGCCTGGGCCAACAGTACAGAGCTGCAGGGTGATACGGTCACGTTCACGGGCGGCGTCAGCATCACTCAAGGCTATCGACAGTTTCGGGGTGACTCCGCCGTGTTCAATGAAACCACCCGACAAGCCACTCTCACAGGGCAGGTTGAATTACGTGAGCCCGGCGTGCTGCTGGAGGGTTCTAAGGCAGAAATCAATACCGACACCGGCGAGGCGACTTTAGAAGACGGGCAATTTGTTATTCACACCGATCACCTAAAGGGCAGCGCCGATCAGCTGGATCGCGACGCCGAGGGCCTAATCTATGTGCGCGAAGGGGATTTTAGCTACTGCCCTCCCGGCGACGACGATTGGGAAATTTTAGCCGACACGATAGAACTCGATATAGAAGAAGGCCTGGGTGTCGCACGAGACGCTAAGTTGGAACTGGGCGGCGTGCCGGTGTTCTATACACCCTGGCTACAGTTTCCACTGGACGACAGGCGTCGAACGGGCTTGCTCTGGCCTGACTTTGGCAACGACAGTACAGGTGGTCTGGATATCACCGCCCCCATCTACTTCAACCTGGCGCCAAACTACGACCTACTCTATTCGCCGCGATTCATACAGGATAGAGGCTTGAACCACGAATTAAAGGCGCGCTATTTGAACAAGTATCTTGGCTACTGGACCGTGGGCGGCGCCTACATGTTCAGCGACGACAAGTACAAGGATCAAATTGACCCTGACGATAGCGACGATCGTTGGCTGGCTGTGGTCCGTCAGAACGGGCTGGTCGATCAGCGCTGGCGTTCCTTTATTGATTACAGCAAAGTCAGCGACGTCGACTATATGCGCGACCTGGAAACCTCTAATCTGACTGCGCAACGCCGAACGAGTTTGCGCCAACTTGCCTCGCTGGACTACCTGGGCGACAGCATTCTTGTCAATCTCGACGTAGAGCAGTATCAGTCCCTGGCGGAAGACATTAACGATGTGTACAAGAAGCTGCCGCAACTGACGGCGCAATACAGAAGCTCTGGTACACCGTTCGAGCTGCAGCCGATTGCACTGGCACAGTACTCGAACTTTGGTGCTGATGAAGACGTGGTTACCGGTGAGCGGGTTTACGCGGAAGGCGGCCTATCCTATCCCATGAACTGGGCATTTGGATTTCTAAGGCCGACTGCAAAATACCGCGCCGTAAGCTATGAACTCAGCGAAGCAGAGTTTTTTACCGATAGCAGCCCCAGCGCGGGCTCACCGATGGCTAGCCTGGATGGTGGGCTGTACTTTGAGCGCAACACCAGTTTCGCCGGTACACCCTTGTTACAAACGCTGGAGCCCAGGCTGTACTACCTGTATTCAGAATTCGAAAATCAGGACGATCAACCCGACTTCGATAGTGCCGAGCTGACGTTCTCTTATAATCAACTTTTTCGAGACACTCGATTCTCTGGCTACGATCGCATCGACGATGCCAACCGTCTATCAATTGGCGTCAGCACCCAGTTCATCGATGCGCAAGATGGAAGCCAACTGTTGTCCGCAAACATTGGCCAGATCATTTATTTCAGCGATCGTAAGGTTAGGCTAAACCCGCTAGCACCGCCGCTTGATGACTCCAGCTCACAAATCGCGGGTGACGTGTGGTTTACACCTGACGATCAATTCTCATTCCGCGGCGATATCGTCTATGACCCACATGACTCCAATGTTGATTCGGGGAACGTGCTGGCGGGATACACAACCGACAATGGCGCTATTTTCAATTTGGGCTACTCCTATAACCGTCCACAAACGACGAACCTGCTGCTGGTTGAAACGGAGCAAGTGACGGCCTCAACCTATCTGCCCGTGAATACCCACTGGCGGCTATTTGGCGCAGTCAACTACAGCATCATCGAGGATACGGCCGTCGAGCAAATGGTCGGTGTAGAATATGAAAATTGCTGCTGGATCGTGCGCCTCATGCATCTGCGGTATTACGACAATGAGAGCACCGCATTCTTCCCAGACTTCAGCAACCCCGACCTGGAACAGGAGCATACAACTCAATTGCAATTTGTCCTTAAAGGCATGGGCGGCTTTGGCAGCCGCATACCTACCGTGCTTGAAGAAATGATTAGAGGTTACCAGGAACGTGAATACTAGAGCTTTCTTGTCCGCTGTTACTTTTGCTTTCACGCTGGCCACCACGTCCGAGCTGTATGCCGCGACAGAGGTGGTGGACCAGGTGGTCGCGATTGTAGACGACGACATTATTATGGCCAGCGAGCTGCGTGAGCGCGTAGATGCGCTGGAGCAATCTATTGCGGCCCGAGGGATGGAGGTTCCACCGCGAGACACCTTGATTCGACAAACGCTGGATCGACTTATCCTCGAAAGCATACAGCTGCAGATGGGCTTGCGAGTCGGCGTACGCATATCAGACTCACAGCTCAACGGCGCTGTACAACGCATCGCCTCGCAAAATGGTCTCTCTCAGGAACAGTTTATCGCAGCCCTGGAGGAGCAGGGACAGTCTTATCCATCGTTTAGAGAACAGATCCGGCGAGAAATGGTGATACAGCGTGTCCAGGGTGGAAACGTCAGTCAGCGTATTCAGATCACGCCGAAGGAAATCGACAACTTCCTGGCAACCGAGGATGGTAAAAAGCTGACCCAGTCTGAGTATCATCTGTTACATGGCCTGTTGGCCGTACCTCCCGATGCATCGTCACAACAAGAAGCTGCTGCGCGGGCCTATACCGAGCAGGTGCTGGCCAAAATCCGCAATGGCGAAGAATTCGAGGCGGCGATGCGCGCCACGGTAGGCGGACCATACCAATTCAGCGGCGGCGATTTGGGTTGGCGCAAGGCGGAAGATCTGCCCTCGCTGTTTGCCGACATTGCTCCGCAGCTGCCCGTGGGCGCCACATCCGAACCGATCCGCAGCCCCAGCGGCTTTCATCTAATCTACATGGAAGACCTGCGCGGTGGCGAGCAGATGGTTTCGCAGACGCAAGTACGCCATATTTTGGTTAAGCCATCTGAAATCATGACGGATGATCAGGCCAGGGATTTGGTCGTGGGTTTGCGAAGCCGGGTTGAAGAGGGGGAAGAATTCGGGGATCTGGCTCGGGAGTACTCCGAGGATATCGGGTCCGCTCAGGAAGGCGGCGATTTAGGCTGGACCATGCCAGGTCAAATGGTACCGGAGTTCCAACAGGCTATGGACGCGACAGCGGTGGGTGAAATGTCAGATCCGGTACGCACCCAATTCGGTTGGCACGTTTTGTTGGTAGAAGATCGACGCAGCGAGGATATGTCATCAGAAGCCACCCGGCAGAAAGCCGCAGAGTTTCTGCACTCACGTAAGTACCAAGAGGAACTGGACGCCTGGCTACAGCAGATTCGCGATGAAGCCTTCGTCGACATCAAGTAAGACATGAACGCGTGCCAGCGGATTTTGATCACTCCGGGTGAACCCGCCGGCATCGGCCCCGACATTGTCGCACTCATCGCTCAAGACGATTGGGACGCCGAACTCGTCGCAGTAGCCGATCCGTCACTGCTTCAAGCACGTGCAGCGCTGCTCAATGTTCCGCTGTCCTTGCGCGAACTCGACCTATCAGACGCACCAAGCGTACATCGCGCAGGCACCTTGCCGGTCATTCCCGTGTCTTTGGCCGCTCCCTGTGAACCTGGCGTGCTCACACCCGATAACGCGCCTTATGTCATGCAAACGCTACTGCAGTCCATCGAGCTTTGCCAGCAAGGGGATGCCAATGCTCTGGTGACAGCGCCGGTTCAGAAGTCTGTGATCAATGAAGCAGGTATCGCATTCACGGGTCACACCGAGTTACTCGCCGAGGCAACCCAGACATCGCGCGTGGTGATGATGCTGACGACGCCGACCATGCGCGTGGCACTAGCGACGACGCATCTAGCGCTCGCGGAGGTTGCTAACGCCATAACGCGGCCGCTTTTGCTTGAAACCCTGACGATCATCGAGCGAGACCTCCAACGTCGCTTCGGGCTTAAACAGCCGCGAATCGCCGTACTGGGTCTCAACCCGCACGCTGGAGAGAGTGGTCATTTAGGGCGGGAGGAAATCGATATCATAATCCCTGTCTTAGACCAGCTGCGCGCTGGCGGTATGGATCTACAAGGCCCAGTGCCCGCAGACACCGCTTTCAATCCCAAAGTCCTCGCGCAGAGTGATGCTGTGCTGGCCATGTATCATGACCAGGGTCTGCCTACCCTAAAGCATGCTAGCTTCGGTAATGCGGTTAATATCACCCTGGGGCTCCCTTTTGTTCGTACATCCGTTGATCACGGTACCGCTCTAGATTTAGCAGGTAGTGGTAACGTGGATTGCGGTAGCCTCAAGGCCGCGATCAAGCAGGCGATGGACATGGCGGTATCACCGCCTTAGTCTTTTTTTTGTCTGCGCGCTGGAGCATCACCGCGCGCGGCACGGCGGTATGCACGCATGACCTCTTTGGGTTCACCCTCTGCCACGATATGGCCCGCATCCAGATAGATTGCGCGGTTACATATGCGCCTTATCTGCGCTTCCATGTGGGATACGAAGACCACCGTTTGCTCACTTTTGATCCGCTTTCTCATTGCCTGCGCCGCTTTTTGTCTGAACTGGGCATCGCCCACACTCAAGACCTCATCAATCAGCAGAATATCGACGTGAGTTTTCAACGCCGTTGTAAACCCTAAGCGAGCGCGCATGCCGGAGGAATAGGTTTTGACGGGCTCTTCGAAAGAATCACCCAGTTCAGAGAAGGCCTTGATCTCCTCCAAATGCGACTGTGCCTCTTCTTCGCTCGCACCTTGCAACATGGCTGCCAATTTTGCGTTATTGCGCCCGGATAGGTCCGGCCGAAACCCAAGGCCCAACGTGAGCAGCGCACAGGACTTGCCAGGGTGCTGGTAGACCTCACCGTCGGTGGGTGCCAAGATGCCAGACATTAAACGCAAAAGCGTGGACTTGCCTACGCCATTACGACCAATAATCCCCAGCGTCTCGCCCTCGTAAACCTTGAGTGATACCCGGTTGAGCACGTGATGCGAGCCGTGGTCAAACTGTTCGCGCCCCGTGTGGTAGCTCAACGACACATTGTCTAGAGCCAGCATCACCGTTTCATTCTCTGCACTCATCAACTAAGCACCTTAAGGGACAGAAACTGGCTATAGCGGCGGATATACCACAGCATTAGTAACGTCAGCGTGATGGATCCAAGCGCCACGCTAGCAAGGTGAAACCAGTCAGGGGCGTTGGCATACATCAGAATTTGCCTGTAGGCGTCCAACATAAACGCCAGCGGATTCAACGCGAGCACAAGCTCGGTCTTGTGAGGATCGCCCAAATCACGGACATCCCAGAATATGCCTGAGGTAAAAAGCAGGAAGGTCATCGCCAATCCAATGATCATGCTGAAATCGCGCATGAAACAAACGAGGCAGGCACCGACAAAGGAACAGGCTACGATCATCAGATAGTTAACCATAATCACCGGCAATAGATAGAACCAGGTGACAGAAGCGCTGTAGCCATTCGCAAGCAGGAAGATCAGTAATAGGGCGAAAACCGCTACCTGGCGATACAAGCCCTCCTGAATCACGGCCATGGGAAACAAGGTCTTGGTGACATTGATGCGGCCAATCAAACCCTTGTTCGCCACCATGCTATTGGACGCCTGATTGACCGATTTCGAAAACCAAATAAAGGCCAATTTGCCACACATCAGAAACACCAGAAAATCGGCCCGCCTGGAATCCAATACTAAATCGAACACCACGTAGAACACGGCGACATACAGCAGAGGCTCTAATAGCCACCAGAGATAGCCAAAGTAATATCGCGCGGCATCGGCACGCAGGGCCATACGCGCCATGGTGTCCATCAGTCGAAGGTATTGCGGCAGGGGCATCAAGTAGGTGATTGTGGCTTCATTTTATGCGCGGCATTCTATCAAAGAGCCGTCGCCGCTGTAATGCCGACATCAACTCCGGTGTGTACAACGGCATCAACTCGACACCCCAGGCAGGCAGCACCGCGCTACAATGCGCGATATGAGTAAACCTCCACCTCGCGCCCGCAAACGCTTCGGCCAAAATTTTCTGCAGGATGAATCCATCATCGACCGCATTGTCGATGCCATCCATCCACAGCCGGGCGATCATATTCTCGAGATTGGGCCTGGGCAGGGGGCACTAACCGCGCCGCTGGCGGACAGTAGCGCGCAGCTTGACGTCATTGAACTGGATCGAGACCTGGTACCAGGCCTACTGGCCGCATTCGCATTAAACCCGAAGTTCTGCCTGCACAAAGCGGATGCATTGAAGTTCGAGTTTGCATCCTTGGCTTCGCAGGCGCAGCCCCTGCGCGTAGTCGGCAACCTGCCCTACAATATTTCCACGCCCCTGATTTTCAAATTGCTGGACAATGCTCCTATCATTTCCGACATGCACTTTATGCTGCAAAAAGAGGTGGTAGACCGCCTTTGTGCCACACCCGGCAATAAGGATTGGGGGCGTTTGGGTATTATGTGTCAGTATCAGTGCGCAGTGGAAAAGTTGTTTGAAGTTCCTCCGGAGGCATTCTCACCTAGACCCAAAGTGCAGTCCGCTATAGTGCGGCTAACACCCTGGCGGCAATCGCCTTGGCCACCCTGCAATAAAGAGCTATTGCGAGAGGTAGTGCAAATCGCTTTCGCTAAACGTCGTAAAACCTTGCGCAATAACCTGAAAGGGCTTATAGATACTCCGGCCCTTGAGGCATTGAATGTAGACCCCGGTGCTCGAGCAGAGACACTTGAACTATCCCAATTTATAGAGATCACGACGGCCATCCATGGATAATTCAGATTTCCCAACCGACAGCAGCGGCGATGTCGAAGTCACCGTGGTGACAACTTACCTGCCCGGACACTCCAAGCCCGAGCAAAATCAGTTCGTGTTCGCCTACACTATCACCATCAGCAATGCTGGCGATATGCCAGTTCAGTTGCTGTCAAGACATTGGATTATTACGGACGCCGACAGCGAAGTGCAGGAAGTACGCGGCGAGGGCGTGGTAGGGGAGCAGCCAGTAATCCATCCGGGGAAATCCTTTCGCTATACCAGCGGGGCTACCTTGGCGACACCGGTGGGCTGTATGGAGGGTAGCTACACCATGGTGCGATGCATATCCGAGGATCGGGAGTCGCCTGACGAAGGGCAATTTGAAGTCCCTATCCCTGCGTTTTCGCTGCATACGCCCACCGCCGTTCACTAGCAAAGTCGGAGAGCGCAACACCGTTGAGCACCTATGTTGTTGGCGATATTCAGGGCTGCTTGAAGCCTCTCAAGCGCCTGCTAAAAAAGGTATCGTTCAATGCCGATAAAGATATGCTCTGGTCGGTGGGAGATATCGTCAATCGCGGGCCCCACTGCCTGAAAACGCTACGCTTTTTGCACGCAATGCGCGACAACCTGGTGATGGTGCTCGGCAATCATGATCTGCATCTGCTGGCGGTAGCGGCAGGGGTAAAAGATCCCGGCCGAAGTGACACATTCAATAAAATACTGAAGGCATCTGACCGAGATACGCTGTTAACGTGGCTGCTACATCGACCACTGATACACCACGAGCGCGATCACACTCTTGTGCACGCAGGCATACCTCCGCAATGGTCGGTCTCGCAGGCCATTAACCGGGCGCGCGAGGTAGAGCGTGTATTGCAAAGTTCCGACTGCATCGCGTTCTTTAAAAGCATGTACGGCAATGATCCACTGCTCTGGTCAGACGATTTAAAGGGCATGGCCAGGCTACGAGTCATCACTAATTATCTGACCCGCATGCGCTTTTGCACGCGGGACGGTGTATTGGATTTGGTCAGCAAGGGCCCGAGACCGGATCTGAGTTCGCGCAAGGTGTCGGCCTGGTTCAGTCACTCCAATCGCAAAACCGCCAACGATAAAATCGTCTTTGGTCACTGGGCGTCACTGGAAGGCAAAACCGACAACAGCAACGCCATCGGATTGGATACGGGCTGTGTCTGGGGCGGTGCCCTAACCCTTTATCATTTAGAGACAGGCAGACGTACGCGATGCGACTGCGAAAATGGCCGCTGCAAAAAAATGAAAGTGACCGCAACGGCCCGGGTGAAGCGGTAGTGGAGGTTTATTTAGTAGGAGGTTGGGTGCGCGATGAGTTGCTGGGTTACCCCTGCGTGGAGCGCGACTGGGTGGTGGTGGGCGCCAGCCCGCAGGATATGCTCGACAAAGGGTATCAGCAGGTGGGCAAGGACTTTCCTGTGTTTTTGCACCCCGACACCAAAGAGGAGTACGCGCTGGCCCGAACCGAGCGCAAGCAGGGTCACGGGTACACAGGCTTTGCGGTGAATAGCGAAGCTTCAGTCACGCTTGAACAGGACCTGCTGCGACGCGATCTGACGATCAACGCGATGGCACGCTCAGAAGAAGGCAGCCTCATTGATCCCTATGGTGGACGTCGCGATCTCGATGCCAAAGTGTTGCGTCACGTATCTGACGCTTTCGTTGAAGACCCACTGCGAGTGTTACGCACTGCGCGTTTTGCTGCGCGCTATGCCCATATGGGGTTCACCATAGCGCCCGATACGCTTGCCCTGATGGGGGACATTGTTCACCAGAATGAGCTGGCCTATTTGCCACCAGAGCGCATTTGGCAGGAGTTGGAGCGCGCTTTGCGTGAGCACAGTCCCGATGTGTTCGTGGAGGTATTACGCGAGTGCGGTGCGCTCGCGCGTCTGCTACCGGAGGTCGATGCCCTATTTGGTGTCCCGCAAACAGCCAAACACCACCCCGAGGTCGATACAGGTATACACACGCTGATGACTCTGCGTCAGGCGACAGAGCTGACCGACAAACCGGAAGTTCGCTTCGCCATCCTGCTGCATGATCTGGGCAAAGGCACGACACCGCCTGAGGAGTGGCCACAGCACATCGCCCACGAACATCGGGGTCTGAAGTTGATCAAGGCCGTGTGTAAACGGCTGCGAACGCCAGTGGTATTTCGCGATCTGGCTATGATTGTCTGTGAATACCATACGCACTGCCATCGAGCGCTGGAGCTGCGGGGCAAAACCCTACTGAAATTGCTGCACGGCACAGATGCCTTGCGTAAGCCGGAACGTTTCGAGGCGTTTCTGTTAGCCTGCGAGGCCGATGCCCGAGGGCGACTTGGGCTTGAGCAACGCCCCTATCCCCAGGCCGATTACTTGCGCAGCGCATTATCAATTGCGCAAGATGTCAGCGCAGCAGAGTTCGAAGGTCGGGGGCTGCAAGGCAAGGCCCTAGGAGAGGCGATCGAGGCGGAACGCGCGCGCCGTCTTGAGGTACTGCGAAAGCAAAACGAGCGTCGCGAATGACCCCTCGTTGACGCCCTCGTCAGTCACAGAGATTTACCCTGCCAAACAAAGTCGACCTTTTGCAGCGATTGCGACGCCTGATCATACTCTTGCCACAGGGTCGCGTAGGTTTTACCCACTTCGGGATGGCGCTCACTTCCCGCCACCTCAGCCAGCGGGCACAGCACAAATGCGTTTTCGAGGATCTCCGCTCTAGGTAATTCCACCCCTTCCACACAGCCTGTGAGCGTACCGTGTGTCAGGATATCGATGTCCAACTGACGCGCACTGAACCGGGTGGCGTTGACCGACCGGCCGTATGCGTATTCGATCGCGCGCAGTTTCTGCTGTAATTCACCGGGACTGAAGGCCGTCTCAACACCCGCCACGAGATTGAGGAAGGGTGATCCCTCAAATCCGATCGAGCAGCTGTCGTAAATCGAAGAGAGCACCATTTCGCCGAACAGCGTCTGCAGTGCATCCAATCCGGCAGCGATATGGTACTCGCGGTCGATATTACTCCCTACTCCCAGATACACCCGTACCATCAGGGATGTTGCCCGCGCTCGATGATCACGCCCACGCTCTCTGCCTGAGCGACCGCACCGGGTTTAGCCAAACTGAGGCGCAACCAAGGGACGGAAAATTCTTTGAGGATCAAAGCCGCGACCTGCTCCGCCATCGTCTCGATTAGCCGAAAGTGATTGCTTTCAGCAAACGCTATCACCCGGTTGGATATAGCTGCGTAATCAATCGCGTCTTCGATTCTATCGTCGGCCGCCGCCTGCTGGTTGTCACTGGCAAGCTCAAGATCGAATACCAGCTGCTGGCGAATTTCACGCTCCCAGGAATACACGCCGATAACGGTAGACACCGTCAGAGAGCGGATAAATACAGTATCCATTAAGGCAACTGACTGGCCACCAACGGCGGCAGCTCTTCCATGGGCCAACGCGGGCGCACCGGCACCGCTTCACCATCGAGCTGACCGACCTGTAGTCGTTGGGCACCGGCATAGGCGATCATAGCGCCGTTGTCGGTGCAGTATCGAAGCCCAGGATAGAAGACGCGACAACCCTCCTTTGCCAGCGCTTCTTCCAACTGCCGGCGCAAATTGACGTTAGCGCTTACACCGCCGGCAATCACCAGTGTCTTCAACTCCTCCTGGCGCAGGGCCCGCCGGCATTTGATGACCAGCGTCGCAACCACCGCCTCTTCAAATGCCAGCGCAATATCACATTTGTCTTGCTCACTCAGCTCACCCGCTTCGCGACATGCCGCGACAGTGTTGAGCGTGTAGGTTTTTAGCCCGCTGAAGCTGAAATCCAGTCCCGGGCGGTTAACCATCGGGCGGGGGAATTGAAAGCGGTCCGCCTGGCCGTTGGTGGCCAGTCGAGCAATATGCGGTCCGCCCGGGTAGGGCAAACCCAGCATTTTGGCGGCCTTGTCGAATGCCTCTCCCGCCGCGTCATCCACGGATTCGCCAAGGATGCGGTATTGCCCAATGGCATCCACTCTGACCAGTTGTGTGTGCCCACCGGAAACCAGCAGCGCAACAAAGGGATACTCGGGATGCTCTTCCTCCAGCATAGGTGCCAGTAAATGGCCCTCCATGTGGTGCACGCCCAGGGCAGGCACGCCCCAGCCCCAGGCTAGGGCTCGCGCCAAGGTGGCCCCAACCATCAATGCCCCCACGAGGCCAGGACCAGCGGTGTAGGCCACACCATCGATATCCGCGGGATCGCAGTCGGCGCGCGACAGCACTTCGTCTATCAGTGGCAACGCCTTGCGAATATGGTCGCGAGAAGCAAGTTCAGGCACCACGCCGCCGTATTCAACGTGAATATCAACCTGACTGAACAGGGCATCCGCCAGCAGACCGCGCTCCGTGTCATAAAGCGCGATACCGGTTTCGTCACAGGACGTTTCCAGTCCCAGAATTAGCATCATCCAACCCGTTTTCGGTGAGCAGCGAATCATACTGGTTGAGCCCCCTCTTACACCAGTGATTTAGCGCTTCAAACCCGTGTCGTACGGGGTTTTGAGGCCTTTGCAAATCCGTCTCGATAGCGCTAGAATGCGCGCCCTTTCAGGGGTTCTGGCGCTTCGATGCCCGAGGTTCCTGGATTCGATTAGCGACCATTAATGGATGAGGTATCAATGCCGCATATCAAGATCAAAGAGAACGAGCCTTTTGACGTGGCTTTGCGCCGCTTTAAACGCTCATGTGAGAAGGCTGGCGTGCTGGCCGAAGTACGCAAGCGTGAGCACTATGAGAAGCCAACAACAGTTCGCAAGCGTGCCGGCGCTGCCGCCGTTAAGCGCCACCTGAAGAAACTCTCTCGAGACAACCGCAAGCGCGTACGTCTGTACTAAGTCGGTATTATTCACACCCGATGAGCCAAGAACCCCTCAAGGCCACCATCACGGCGGCTATGAAGGCGGCCATGAAAGCCCGAGACAAGGAGCGCCTCGGTACCCTGAGATTGATCCTGTCTGAATTCAAACGCATAGAAGTGGATGAGCGCATCGAGGTCGACGATGCCCGCGCACTGGCCGTACTGGATAAGATGGTCAAACAGCGTCGAGATTCAGCCGATCAATACATAAAAGGCGGACGCGAAGAGCTGGCGGCACAGGAAAACTTTGAAATCGGCGTGATTCAGGATTTTCTGCCACAGCAGCTCACAGAAGATGAGATTCTCGCGCTCATCGATGACGCCATCTCTGCGAGCGGCGCACAAGGCATGCAAGCCATGGGGCCCGTAATGGGCCAACTCAAACCCAAACTGCAGGGTCGCGCCGATATGGGGATAGTCAGCCAGCTGGTAAAAGCGCGACTGACCGCTTAGGGGTCCAACCACCTCAGATCCATTTTGCATAAGCGTGGCGCCCTCCCAGCGGCGCGTCGTAAAGGGGCGAATCCAAGACCTTTGGTTGGCGACCTGGTTAGCAACACGTACAAGACTAAACTTTCACTTGCCGTCATGGTTCAATGGCCTGTCTGAAAGTGACTATCACGACCCTCATGCCCGGACGCATACCGCAAGCTTTCATCGACGACCTGCTGGAGCGGCTCGATATTGTCGAGGTGATCGACAGGCGCGTGAAGCTGCGAAAGTCCGGCAAAAACTACTCTGCGCTATGTCCCTTTCATGAGGAAAAAACGCCCTCTTTCAGCGTTAATGCCGAGAAGCAGTTTTACTACTGCTTCGGCTGCGGTGCGACGGGTAACGCAATCGGTTTTGTGATGGAGTACGAGAATCTGGACTTTCCTCGGGCCGTAGAATCCCTGGCGAGCAGCGTTGGGCTGGAAGTCCCGCGCGAACCGAGGGCGGGAGACGCTCAACGCGACGCGCGCGAGCAGACCAATAAAGCGCTGTACACCATGATGGAGCAGTCAGCCAAATTCTATGGACTGCAGCTGCGCCGGCATCCTGAAGCGCAGCGCGCCGTAGACTACCTCAAGGGCCGCGGACTCACCGGTGAGGTGGCGAAGCAATTCAATCTCGGTTTTGCGCCACCGGGCTGGCACAACCTGCAGGAGGCGCTGGGAACAAATGAAGCGCAGCAGGCCCTGCTCAAAGACTGCGGCATGTTGGTTGAGAACGACGCCGGCAAGGTCTATGACCGTTTTCGTGATCGCGTGGTGTTTCCCATCCGCGATCAGCGTGGCCGCGTCGTCGCCTTCGGCGGACGGGTCCTGGGGGATGACAAGCCGAAATACCTCAATTCACCCGAGACGGACATCTTCCAAAAAGGGCGTGAACTCTACGGGCTGTATGAAGCAAAGGCTGCAAGCCGCAAGCTGTCGCATCTCATTGTGGTCGAAGGCTATATGGATGTGATAGCCCTAGCGCAACACGGCATTAATAATGCGGTTGCGACTTTGGGAACGGCGACCAGTGAAACACATCTTAAGAGAATCTATCGATTATGCCCCGAGGTTGTGTTCTGTTTTGACGGGGATAGCGCGGGCCGCCAGGCAGCCCAGCGGGCGATGGAAGCAGCATTACCCTGCATGGAAGATGGACGCCAGGCCCGGTTTCTATTCCTGCCCGAAGGCGAAGACCCGGACACGCTGGTGCGTAAACACGGTGCCGAACACTTTGCGCGCTTGGTCGCCGATGCCTTACCACTAGAGGAGTTTTTGTTTGACTCTGTTGGTGAGGGCCTGGATACCGATCGAGCAGACGGCAAGGCCAGACTCAGCAAACTCGCCCTACCCTATCTACACCAGCTCCCGGTGGGCATTTATCGACAGCTGATGTTTCAGGCCCTGGCGAAGCGTACCGGCGTAGATGTTGAAAGCTTGATGCAACTGCTACCGGAACCAACAGCTGTCGCGCCACCAGAGAACCACGCGCGCACTACAAGCCGCCCAGTGTCAGCGACTGAACCAGGCTTGCCCGCCATACCGCAGGCCGACGTCGCTATGACTCCAGAGTATGCGAGCCTGGCAGAAGCGGCGATTGCGCTGTTGCTGCACCAGCCAGCCATTGCCAGACTGGGGGACGCCGCTGCGCTCGCGGAACTGGAGGGCAGCGAAGTGGCGCTTTTGCGAGAGCTGCTGAGCCTGCTTGAACGGCGCCCTGAGTCGAACACGGCGATGCTATTGGGCCATTGGTACGGCACCCCACAGGGGCAATTGCTCAACCGGCTAGCAGAACAAGAACGACTAATTCCCACGGCGGGGATCGAGCAGGAGTTCAGCGATACGCTCTCGGCATTGGCCCGTGCGCCGCAGCAAAATCGATTGGCTGAACAGGTCGACAAACTGAAGGACACCAACTACGCTGATGTCAGTGAACTGGAAAAACAGCGACTTCGAGAGCTGCTTCAGGAAAAGCGGCGGCGGGACTCATAAGCGACACATCCCGATATAGGGCCATGCGGCGAAATACCGCGAATTTGCTCCGAAAATGCGCGAAATTGCCGGTTGAAACAGGAAAAAGCGCCCCCATCTCATTTTCGGCGACAAATTGCCGAACAACCGGGTCAAAAACCCCCAGAATTCACGTTAAAATCAGGCACATGAGTAGTTCAAGTGCCCTCTACCGGTTATAATCGCCGGCTAATTTTTTTTTGTATCTCAAGGTGCAGGTATCCGCTTGATGAACGACGCCGTAAAGCAGCAATCCCGACTCAAAGACCTGATCGCCAAGGGCAAGGAACAAGGTTATCTCACATACTCCGAGGTGAACGATCACCTTCCAGAGGACATCTCCGATCCCGATCAAGTTGAAGACATCATTCAGATGATCAATGACATGGGCATTCAGGTGTTCGAGGCAGCGCCCGATGCCGATGAGCTGCTCATGTCTGAAAGTGACTCAGCTGACGATATCGCTGCCGCTGAAGCTGCCGCTGCGCTGGCTGCGGTGGAGACTGAAGCCGGACGCACTACCGATCCGGTGCGCATGTACATGCGCGAGATGGGCACCGTGGAGCTGCTCACTCGAGAGGGCGAGATTGTCATCGCCAAGCGCATCGAGGAGGGTATTCGTGAGCTGATGGCAGCACTGGCCCACTACCCGGGTTCAGTAGAGAAAATCATTGCCGAGTATGACCTGGTGGCCAAGGAGGAGCGTCGGCTAGCCGACATCATGGTGGGCTATCTGGATCCGGCCGAGGATGTTCCCTCTGCGTTGGAAATGGCCGAGGCCGCCCCGGCTGGTGAAGATGATGACGAAGATGACGTTGAAACCGGCCCAGACCCGGTAGAGGCGAAAAAGCGCTTTACTGCGTTAAAGCGTCAGTTCAACAAGACTGAAAAAGCGATCGCTGCAAAAGGGCGCGGCAATGCCACCGCTATCAAAGAGATGGAGAAGCTGGGCGATTTGTTCAAGTTCTTCAAGCTGACACCTCGCGTTTTCGATCCCATTAGCGATACGCCAAGGAACCTCCTAGCAGGCGTGCGTGATCAGGAACGCGAGATCATGCGCATTGCGATCAGAGTCTGCCACATGCCGCGCAAGGACTTTATCAGCACTTTCCAGGGCTCCGAGTCTGACCTGAAGTGGGTCAGCAGGCATGCGCGCAAGAAGGACTATGGCCCCAAGCTTGCCGCAGAGAAAGAAAACATTCAGCGCCTGCAGCGCCGCATCCAACAGCTAGAAGAGCAGAGCGGCCTAATGGTCACCGAGATCAAGGAAATCACCCGCCGCATGTCTATGGGCGAGGCGCGCGCCCGCCGCGCGAAAAAGGAGATGGTGGAAGCCAACCTGCGCCTGGTGATTTCGATCGCAAAAAAATACACCAACCGCGGCCTGCAGTTCCTGGATCTGATCCAGGAGGGCAACATTGGCCTGATGAAAGCGGTAGACAAGTTCGAATACCGCCGCGGCTACAAGTTTTCGACTTATGCAACCTGGTGGATTCGCCAGGCGATCACCCGCTCGATTGCAGACCAGGCGCGGACCATCCGTATTCCCGTACACATGATTGAGACCATTAACAAGCTCAATCGGATCTCGCGCCAAATGCTGCAAGAGATGGGCCGCGAGCCCACCCCCGAAGAACTGGGCGAGCGCATGGACATGCCGGAAGACAAGGTGCGCAAGGTGCTGAAGATCGCCAAGGAGCCCATCTCCATGGAGACGCCCATTGGCGACGATGAAGATTCGCATCTGGGCGACTTTATCGAAGACAACACCATCCACTCACCCGTGGATGCAGCAACCGGGCAAGGCCTACAGGAGGCCACTAAGGAAGTGTTGGCAGGCCTTACCGCGCGCGAAGCCAAAGTGCTGCGCATGCGTTTCGGTATCGACATGAATACCGACCATACCCTGGAAGAAGTGGGTAAGCAGTTTGATGTGACCCGCGAGCGTATTCGTCAAATAGAGGCGAAAGCGCTGCGCAAGCTGCGCCACCCCACGCGCTCAGATTACCTACGCAGCTTCTTGGATGAGTAGGACACTGGGATACTCCTGCTCTGGGCTAACGCCTTCGTAACGCCACTCTAATCGGGTCGCTGCTCAGTATCTGCGACGACCCTACCAAAGACGGGCCTCCGATCTCGCAGCCACGACTCAGCGCACTCCAGATGCACTTCAGCATTGCGTCAATTATCGCCGCCGCAGTCTATTGAAAAGGCTGTTCGCCGACACATCGGTGACCATCCGTTAGCCTGCCAATACTCCACAATACCGATATCTTGGATGACTTTGGTAAAGCGCTCGTCGTTACCGAGAATACCTATCATCCCCCAGGGCACGGGTGACTGCAGCCTGAAGTAGGGATCGAACATGCGATATTCAAACAGATCTAAGACAAGATCTTTATTGCCAAACTTGTACAGGAACATATAGCCAAAGAACGAATCATCTTTATATTCCTGCATCAGCTGCTCGCCGGGTATCACCCCGGCAGTATCAAACAGCCGCAGGGTCTTGGATCGAAACCATTGACTGCAGGTATTGCACGCGACAATCAGCTCTCGCGCTGCGTCAAGCTCTCCGAGTTCTGCGCTCGCTCCCAGGATGGGCCGAAAAGCCAGCTCCGCAAACACAGGTGTCTCCCTGAATACCTTTTTAACACTGACAAGCGCTTCAGGTGAGGGCGACAGCTGCAGCGTGAGCCTGGCAAGCATTACCAAAAAGAGGTCGTTACTCGGGTCCAAGGATCGGGCCAACTCAATCAAATCAATCGCCTGCTCGGGTTTACCCACGATCTGCAACAAAGTGGCGTAACCAAGCATGGCCCGCGTATTTGTTGGATCGAGATCAAGCGCACGTTGATAAGCTCGCTCCGATCGTATCCACTGACTTTCGCGCAGGAACATTCTGCCCGCTGCATCTTGGGCTTCAGATAAGTTTGCATCGAGCTCCAGCGCTCTGAGTGCGGCATCTTCGGAGCGTCGAAAATAGACCGCGGGGTTTATGTCACGGCCTGCGCCCTCACGCAGAAAGAGAGGAGCGATATCGTAAGCGATGGAAAGTCCTGCCCAGGCAGGCGCATAGCCGGGGTCTAGCTCCACCGCTCGCTGTAGCTCTGAAACGGCGCGGCTGATGGCATAGCCACGCTGTTCAAGTAGCGCGATACCACGCACATAGGCTTCGTAGGCAAGAGCATCGGGGATATACTCGCCGTCCGTGGGAGTCGTGGGACCCAAGGGTACCGATATCGCCTCGCCGATCGCCCCTGCAATATCTGCCCTGAGACTGTACGTTTTCTGGTCTTCTTGAAGAAATACATCACTCCAAATCAGGCCGCCCGTGTTCGCATCTACGACCTCCAAAACAACACGAATGTTATCGCCATCATCGACGACCTCGCCCTGCACGACATAGTCAACGTTCAAGCGCTCACCCACCTCAAGCGCACTGGCATTTTCGAGCCGCAATTTATTGACGGACAAGTATCCGGGTACGCTCAATTTGCCTGATTCCGCCAGCTCATGAATGATTTCTAAAGCAAGACCATCTGCGAACGCGACATCATCAGAAGACGCCCCACCGTCAAACGGCATCACGGCAACGGACGGCTTGGCAGGGCCAGACACCGCCGCCGCTCTAAGCTCTCTAGCAAAGTCCGCACGCACCTGTTCAACACCGCCGCCGAATAGCTTGTCGCGCAAATCGAATATCTCGATCACGGCAAACACTAATGCTATTAGAGCAAACGCCATCGATATCCATGCGATACGATTGCCTGTTAATACCGTGGCCTTCGCTGCAGTCCCAGGTAAAGCTCCATCTGGAACATCATTCTCCATATGGCTGGTATCGCCCTTATCCGCAGATAGTAAGTCCTCATCGGGGTCGGCAATGACGAGCTCGGGACCCTTTTTGGGCCAATCTACGCTATGTAATTCGAGGTAGTCTTTGAGGTTGGCGGCGGCATAGTAAAGCGCTTTTTTTCTAAGGTCAGCCGTCGATTTTTTATGGACAAAGCTCAAGCCGACCGCGACGCGGGCCAACATTTGCTGGCTCTCCATATACGCTAGACGATCCGGTTCCTTGGATTCGATCCAATCCGTTACGCTACCTCTGACCTTTCGCACGATTTGGATAAAGCCACTGTCCTCCGTCTTCATGCCGGCGGCACCCTCTTGGGGAAAGCGGTGCAGCTGCGTCACCACCGCTTCCCAATCCGCGACAGAACCATAACCCCGCGCGGCCAACAGGATCGCGAGCTCAAAGTAGGCTTGATCGTAGAACAGGTATCCTTCGCGCTGATAGGTGGCCAGGTCGATAAGGAAATAATCTGAATTGTTATCTCGCACTGCGTGCTCAGGCTTGAGGCACAACAGGTTGTAACCCTGGAAGTCACCGTGCACATGTCCTTTCGCTGCTCTTAGGACCAGACCATCCGCTACCGGCGCAATTCCATCCTGAAAGGCGAGCGGGTTTGGGTACCAGTGCCCATTAAAAATGAACGACGGTGTATCAGGTGAGATATGGCACTCATCGCGAACAAAATCATGGATGCGTCCACCGCGCTCCGGTTGCAGACGGTATTCTAGCCAGCCCGACAGCAGATCCTGCGGACTAAATAGGCCATCAGACAGAGAGTAGTTGCGATTCCACTCGTTCAATAGGCTGTCCGAAACCTGTTGGATTACTGACAGCTGAGAGTCATGGGATAAATCGATCCAGGGCTTGGCATATTCGAGCCCGCGCCCTGCAATCGTTGATAGCAGCGCAATCGCATCCTCATGTTGAACCGTATGAATGACCCTGGGAAGATGATCCGTGGCAAATGCAGGTTCATCTTCGATCGCCTGAGCGTGTAACTCACTCTCAAGCTTTTCCTGCCGAATCGCATTGACACCACGATCGAGCTTGAGGATCGCCTGCCCGGTAAATTTGGGACTGGCAATATCGACCACATACACCAGTGCTCCAGAGCGACCGTGACCCAACTGTCTCGTTAGGAAGAGCTGATCACTTACCCCCCATTCGCGCTGTAGAACAGGCAAAATCGCACTGTATTGGGTTGGCCAGGGTAGACCTTGTCTTGCATTTGTAGAGGTTGACATAGAGCCTGATAGCTACACCAACACAGATCTCGCCAGATCGCTTGTCACTTCTTCACCTTATACACTTCAATGCTGGCCATAGTATGCTTGCAAGCCTATTCTGGATATCAGAATAAGCCTGCGCCACAGCCCCGACGTCCCTCTAACATTCACTTACAATACAACCACATAATTTTCAGTCGAGCGCGATTGTGGACTCATCTCAAAGAAAAAAAGCCCCGCCCAAAACCCGCCATTAGACCATTTCAGCGCGCAGGTAAGCAATCAAGATACGTAGATTGCTCGAACCGCGAATGATAGTTTGACCCCCAGTTGCTGCAAACCGCAAAATGCGAGAGCGTGCTCGAATAAACATCATGCAGAGTCACCCGGTGATGCTTGATGTTATTCCGCAACCTCAAGGGAAAAGAGATCCATGACGTCGTTGCAAAAACTATTGCTCAAAGCCTCTGCCGCACTCTGGCTCGTGTGGGGCCTATTGCATCTCGCTCACGGCCTCGTTGTTGCGTTCCACGATCTTTCGGCTGCCGGCCAGTCCATCGCCAACGCTGCGGCAACACCGACGATGAGCGATGACCAATATCTGGCCCTGACAGGGCTTTTTCAGCAGCATGGCTGGAACAGAATTGTATTCGGCATGGCTGCGATTGTGGGTGCATTTTATCTTTGGAACGGTAACCGCACAGCGATCTGGATCACGGCTGTTTTCGGCGGACTGACCGAGCTAGGATTCTTCTTCCTGAATACAATACCGGGGTACGATAACTTTGTACCCTCCTACACCATGCTAGTTGTTGCCGCCGCTGCGATTATTTTGAGCGTTTGGGCAGGGCTCGGTATGCGCAAAACTGAATGACTAGCGATGTGAATTTCTATCAACGCGCATCTAGCGTGCGCTTATTCAACAACCAGGAATCAAGAATCAGATTGAGCAAAGGTAGCTGCTTCATGGGCCGTGGCTAATTTCATCCCTATTCGGGTGGGATGGGTGACACCTCCTAGTCCAGAGTCGGTGCGTGTGACGAGAACTGCCGGCATAACACACAGGCCGAACCTCATGGACAAAGAGCCTGCCTCACCTGTCACCACCATCCCGGGTACCGCCGGAGACATGGCCCCGTTTCGCACAGACAATCAGCAGATTAGAGTTTCGGCGGTGACCGTTTCTTGGTTGCATCGCACGATTGTGAGCCTGCCGTTGTAACGCATCCCTGTTGACCAGACACACAACCAATAACACTGTTAACGCCGAGTGCGGAGGCGTGGTAGTGATATCCAAGCTCCTCTGACTCATGACCCCGACAAGCATCTAGGTCTTCGGGTTCTTTTCCATTGACGTCAAAGCGCTTGTAAAGTCCATAGCCATCTATCGTGATGCCAACTTGTTGGGCATGACCGCTGCTCTCTGCAATTCCGGCGAGACAGTCCGTGACGAAATGATAATGGTATCCAGCGAACGGATTAACATGCCCGCCGCAATCATCAAAGGGCGCAATGTTGTATGCCCGCAATATGTCAGCAATCGGTGCGGGTCCTTCGAACCGGACCCCGTTTAGGGCAAGGCCGGTTCCAGGCTGATCCTTGAGCGGTATCGGTTTTCCGGCCCTGACAGGATTGAGAGGAATGAAATAAGTCTGAACTGGCGCCAAAACCGTCTGATCGACTTCGCACTGTGCACAATAGTAATAGTATTCTTTCCAGACGTCCGCCCGAGCCGCCCCGAAACAGGCGTCAAATGATCGCGTTACGAGCACGTCGCCAGTTTCTGGATCATACATCTTCCAATTTGGATCGTCGTAGAATTCGGCCAGGTTCTTTATGAACTCACCATCTGCGTCATAGACCGTTCCATCCTTAAACCAAATACCTGCGGCCTCTGGCCCATCCGTGATCTTTCCAGGACACCACGGCCCAGGTTCGTAATCAGGTGCTTGTTTAAGGATTAGCTTAACGCACTTGGTTTTTGCGCCGCCCGACAAAATACAATCAACGACCTCAGCGCCTTGCATAATCGAGTCACCGCTTAGGTGTGACAAAAAGGCTTGCAGGGCGGGAGACGCATTTTTCGGGATATCTACGTGGCTTTCATCATGGGCATTAGCCGGCAAAATAAACATGGCGATAGTCATCACAACTACCAGATGTGTATTGCCATACAAATAATGGAGCAACTGCAACCTCCCATGATGGAAATAAACTTCAATAAGAAAACACTTCGCGCTCGTATTCCAGGTTCCGCCACCTACACTCTAGGGCAGTTTTAATATGGCGAAATGGACAGAAGCACTCTTCTCACAAGTGAGCCGAGATAGCATTTAGCCATCTCGAATTCACGAGCGATAGTTTTTGCGTTGCTGTTGAGTGTCTGTTGTCTCTCGCTCCACTACAAAAAGTTTAGCCTGGTGGCTCCAAGCTTTCGAACACGGCGATAGCACCATCGGATTTGTCAGTATGATGATGGACAATCTTCCAGCTGCCTCCGACGCGGCGAAAAATGTTTGTTGCTCGGTGTGCAACCTCAACCGGCTTGCCTCCAGGATAGAAAGTGCCCTTTTCCAAACCAATTTCATAGGCAAATTCGCCGGACTCGATAATGACCCGTTCGGTTAATTCAACTTTCCCGCCTTCGAATACCTCCGCAACACTCTTCCAAGCAGACCTCAGCGCTTCCCAGCCTACTTCGCGTCCACCATTGGGTCGCATGGCTGTGACTTCATCGCTGTGTAACCAAACGTCGCTCATTGGAGCAGGGTCTTTGTTGAAAACGCTGTTGAGCGCAGAATAAAACTCTTCAGAGGCAGCGAGAGCTGAGTCGTCTTTCGTCATGATTTCTCCCAAAGAATCGCCTTACCAGCCGCCGAAAAAACTGGTTGCGGCACGACTGGGTTTCCAGGTTCCATATACTTGATTTCAATCGCGCCGTCGTCAAGTCAAGACTCAATAAGACCATAATCCACTTCGAGCACTCAGCGTCGCGTTCTTCGCTCTCGCACCCTGGCTCATGGCCAAGCGCACTGTCGACAAACTCGGGGGTTGGGCTATAGCCAATTCGACCGCACGCTTCTCGCCAGGCAGTACTTAAGTATAATCGAGGAAACGATCTTGCGTGGAGCGCACTGGAAAAGCCGCAGCAATGTCTGTAACCGCAGAGTTTAACGACGACCAATACCACTGTAGAGAGGCTTTATAGCTGATGATTCATTATTTGCCGCTGGCTTTGCACTCGACTGGTCGATCAGTGAGATTAATGGCAGCGTGCACGCAGCTAGGTTCTCAAAATGATCGCGGGTTTTTCACGCCGACAGAGTATCTTCAATAGCTTCCATAGCAGCTACTGCGCAACAATGAGAGCGGCCGAAAAGAAACACGCAATTCTGATCCTTGCCCACGAAGATCCGGGGGGACTATCCCGGATCTTCGTGGGCAAGGATCAGAATTGCGTGTTTCTTTTCGGCCGCTCTCATTGTTGCGCAGTAGCTGCTATGGAAGCTATTGAAGATACTCTGTCGGCGTGAAAAACCCGCGATCATTTTGAGAACCT
>JBCCNJ010000055.1:0-26392 GCA_039025905.1 Pseudomonadota bacterium
ATCGAACAGTACGTCGAGAAACACCTGCTGGCTGATCTGAAAGACGAACTCGTCCATGCCTTCGCCCTGATCACTGGCCTTGCCGCCGCCGGCACCACCCTCACCCGCTTTATTGCGTGGCAGGCGATCGCCCTCGGAAAACTCTTTATTGCCGGGCACCACGTGGGTAGAACGTCCGCCCTGCCCTATTTGAAATTGCGGCTCACGCGTGTCTCTTGAGGGAATGGAAACCTTCTCTCCTTTATCACTATCCGTGATATTGCGCCTACCCAGGCTCTCGGCAACCGATTCCTGAATGCGTGACCGGTAGCGACGCAAAAAACGCTGCCGATTCACCGTGCTCTTATGCTTGGGGTTTAGACGTCTGTCGATCAAAAACGACATGCAGTTGCCTCTTTAGAACCTAGACCGGGCGATTCGAGCTTACACCCTGGCATTACTGCGACTTTCTCACACGCAAATACCATTCCGAAAGCAGCCGGACCTGCTTTTCGGTGTAGCCACGCTCAACCATACGTGCGACAAAATCTGAGTGCTTTTTCTTGTCCTCTTCGGAGGCCTTGGCGTTAAAGGAAATGACCGGCAGCAGATCCTCGGTGCTGGCGAACATTTTCTTCTCGATCACGCTGCGCAGCTTCTCGTAACCGGTCCATTTTGGGTTGCGGCCTTCATTATTTGCGCGGGCGCGCAGCACAAAGTTAACAATTTCAGAACGAAAGTCTTTGGGATTGCTTATGCCGGCAGGCTTTTCAATCTTTTCTAACTCATCGTTCAATGCCGATCGATCGAGAATCTCTCCGGTTTCCGGATCCCGATACTCCTGATCCTGAACCCAGAAGTCCGCATAGGTCACGTAGCGATCAAACAGGTTTTGGCCGTATTCAGAATAGGACTCCAGGTACGCCGTCTGTATTTCCTTGCCAATAAAATCGACGTAGTTAGGTGCCAAGAATTCCTTGATAAAGGTCAAATAGCTGTCATGCACCTCTTGCGGAAATTGCTCCTGCTGGATTTGCCCTTCCAGAACATACAACAGATGCACCGGATTCGCGGCCACTTCCACAGGGTCGAAGTTAAAGACTTTGGACAGCACCTTGAAGGCAAAGCGGGTGGACATGCCATCCATGCCCTCGTTGACCCCACCGGTATCGCGATACTCCTGGATGGATTTTGCCTTGGGATCGCGATCCTTCATGCTCTCGCCATCATAAATCCGCATTTTCGAGTAGATACTCGAGTTTTCAGGTTCTTTGATGCGCGAGAGCACGCTGAACTGGGCCAACATTTTTAAAGTGTCTGGTGCACAGGGTGCTTCCGACAGGGAGCTGTTCTGCAACAGCTTGCGATAAATCTGTACTTCCTCCGTGACTCGCACGCAGTAGGGCACCTTGACGATATAGACACGGTCGATGAAGGCCTCATTGTTTTTATTGGTCTTAAAACTCTGCCATTCGGATTCGTTGGAGTGCGCCAGCACCGTGCCTTCAAATGGAATACCGCCGATACTTTCCGTGCCGTTATAGTTGCCTTCTTGCGTAGCGGTCAGAAGGGGATGCAGCACCTTAATCGGTGCCTTGAACATCTCCACAAACTCCATCAAGCCTTGGTTAGCGCGGCACAGCCCGCCGGAGAAGCTATAGGCGTCTGGATCACTTTGAGAAAAGTTTTCTAGTTTTCGAATATCGATCTTACCCACCAGCGAAGAGATGTCCTGGTTATTCTCATCCCCCGGCTCGGTCTTGGATATCCCGATTTGATCAAGCACTGAAGGATACAGCTTGACGACTCTGAACTGGCCGATATCGCCATGGTATTCGCGCAGGCGTTTAACCGCCCAGGGGGACATAGCGGCTTTCAAATAACGTCGGGGAATACCATATTCTTCTTCCAGGATGTCTCCATCCTCTTGCTGGCTGAACAGACCCAAGGGTGACTCGAACACCGGAGAATCCTTAATCGCGTAGATAGGCTGTTTCTCCATCAGCTGTTTTAATCTTTCTGCTAGTGAGGACTTACCTCCTCCCACCGGCCCCAGCAAGTATAGAATCTGTTTGCGCTCCTCTAAGCCCTGCGCTGCGTGTCGGAAGAAACTCACGATCTGCTGGATGCATTCCTCCATGCCGTAGAACTCGTGAAACGCTTCGTACCGACGAATCATCTTATTGCCGAAAATGCGGCTCAACCGAGGATCACGCGACGTCTCTACCAGCTCGGGTTCGCCAATCGCCAACAGCATGCGTTCAGCAGAGGTGGCGTAGGCACTGGGATCGGATTTACAAAGCTCCAGGTACTCCTGCAGGCTGTATTCCTCCTGCTGAGTTGCTTCATAGCGGTCCTGGTAATGGCTGAATATGGTCATGGTTGAGATCCTCCTCACCCCGTTTGACACGCAAATTTCGCGTTTGACTCAACTTCGCAACAACAAATGTAAGATAACACGGTATGCCTTTGGCGCAGGGCAGGACCGCAAGAAAAATCGTCCCGGAACAACTTGTCGTGGTCAATCCACCGCAGGGCCTTACAGACCATAGAATTTGCACATTCGAGTTAGTCTCGCCTGACTCAATCTCGCCCATAACTTTGATCTTGCAAGGACGCAGACAGCCAGTAGCGCGAACCGGAATAAAGGGAATGTAATCGTTAAGAACCTGTTTGCGGCAATTAAGTCAGCCGACACACTCACCGTACTCACCCTCAGACCCCGATTGGCCAGATAAGTTGTCAAGATTTCAGTGCTGCAGGGCTTGACCACAGTCTGAATGGTGCCGACGCTGTTGAGGTGTGAGCCTTGACGAGCTTCTTATTCTTGCGCAGCCATATCGACTTCTCATTTCCGCTGCAGCAGAACCGCCGCTAACACGCCTTAGTGCAACTATATGCTGTTCTACTCTGAGAGTGAACAACTTCTACAATTCAGTCGTCCAAAATATTTAGGTCGCTGTCAAAAGTGCCCATCAGCTCACATGTCCGACCTCCACTACAGTAACCATTAATGCCTGGCGCACCAAGTCTCACAAAAAAGCCTAGGCGCTCCCATGGCCAGTACCGGTGAAGAACTGCATTCACTACATTAGCTGGTCGCACCTTGCCGGTTTGTCCCTTGGCCTATACTGGAGGAGCCCGATGCAATCATGCTCCAAGGTATTCTGTCAGCGGGCGTTTCAGACCAGTCTTGAGGGATAAGGAATGAACTATTCTGTCGCCTTTGCATCCGAGCTCGAATCTTACAAGTGGGTAATCAGGGCGGAAGAGTTGGGTTTCCATACCGCCTGGTTTTACGATACTCAGCTTCTCAACCCTGACGTATTCATCTGCATGGCGCTGGCTGCGCATGAGACCCGGCGTATTCGTCTCGGGACCGGTGTATTAGTCCCATCAAACCGCATCGCCCCTGTAGCTGCTAACGCTCTGGCCTCCCTAAACAAGCTCGCCCCAGGGAGAATCGATTTTGGCGTCGGTACCGGATTTACCGCCAGACGCACCATGGGACAGAACGCGGTGCCGTTGAAGCAGACCCGACGCTACATCGAGACCGTGCAGACCATGCTGCGGGGTGAAACCACCGAATGGCTGGATTCAAATGTTCCGCACAAAGTGCGCTTCTTAGAACCCGAGTTAGGGTTAATCAATATCGAAGATGATATTCCACTGTGGTTTTCCGCGTTCGGCCCCAAAGCGCAGCAAATGACTGCAGATCTGCATGCGGGTTGGCTGAATTTTGGTATCGCAAACGCCGAGCGTTCGCTGGAAGCCATGCGCAGTCTCTGGAGCAAGGCCGGCCACGACGGCACCCAACTGCAAAGTAACTTGTTCTTCCTCGGGGCCGTACTGTCCGGCGATGCCAAGATAGACGACGCGCGTTTGATGGCCCAAGCTGCACCACTGACCTCAGTGATGTTTCACAATATGGCCGACGAAGCAGGTTCCATGGACACTGCCAACCTGGATGTGGGGCCGCTTTCAGATAGACTGCAGAAGTATTTGCAGATTCATCAACAGTACGAGCCAGCTGATGCCCGCTATCTCAGCAATCACAAGGGTCACCTGATCTATGTGCGCCCCGAAGAAACCCACATCACGCCAGAACTAGCCCGAGCGACGACACTCAGCGGCACGAGGGATGAGCTGCTTGCAAAACTTCGCAGTATTCGGGATGCGGGTTACAGCCAGGTCACTGTGCAACTTGTTCACGGTCACGAGACGGCCTTGGAAGATTGGGCCGAGGTGTTTGCGGCCGTTTAGATGCAAATAGGCCGAGTAGCGCCTACGGCTATTGCAGCTCTATACAAGCTCCTCCTTGGCGGCACAGAACGTCGCTCGCTCTGCGCTTGCCTTCCAAATTCGCGTCATCGTTTCGATGGTCTGGCCTGAACTAGGGACGCAAACCAAAGCTGACCGGTTGCCGCTGTTGTTGCAATCGAGGCTGAATATCATCCACCCAGGCGCAAAGCAAAGGGCGGGTTTCACGCGGATCGATCAGTTCGTGCACCGCAAAGGACTCGGCAGCCGGATAGGGCGACCTGGCGGCAGCCAGTTTCTCTTCCAACTCCTCGCGCATGGCGTCCGGGTCATCCGCCTGTTTAATTAAGCGGCGAAAGGCTACCGCTACACCGCCCTCTACCGGTAGCGGGCCAGCAGAAACAGACGGCCAGCTCAAGATATAGTTATCCGGCGCGAAGTGTGCCGTTGCCGCCACGCCAAAGGCTTTGTGCACCATCACGCTGGCCCAGGGTACAACCGATGTCGCCGCCGCGGCGCAAACGGCCATGCCATAGCGAATCGTCCCCGCAGTTTCGGCTTCGGGGCCAATCATGAAACCCGGTTCGTCAATCAACGTGACAATGGGAATGTGAAAACTGTCGCAAGTTTCGATGAACCGTCGCGTTTTCTGAGCGGCATCGGCACTCATCGCTCCAGCAAAAAAACGACAGTCATTGGCCAGGATACCAATGCTTTGGCCGTTGATACGCGCATAGCCCGTGATCAGGCTGGGACCGAATTGGGATCCGTATTCAAAGAAGCTCCCCCTATCGACCACCGCGTTTATCAGCTGGTGCATATCGAAGGTTTCACGCCGATCTCTTGGCACAAGCGAAATCAGGCCATCCTCACAGCGATCGACCGGATCACTGCAGGCCATGCGCGGCGCACTTTCCCATGCATTCTGCGGGAAGTAACTCAAAAAGGTGCGCAATTGGCGGAAGGCGTCGTACTCATCTTCAGCGAGATTATCGACGACACCTGACTTGAGATGGACCTGGGGACCACCGAGCTGCTCTTTGCTGATCGCCACCCCCAGGGCACGCTCTACCACAGCGGGACCGGCGATCAGCACCTGCGCTGTTTTGCGCGTCATTACAGTGAAGTGCGACGCGACCAATCGGGCCGCTGGTAGGCCCGCCACCGGTCCCAGCGCAGCCGAGGCAATCGGTACTTTTTGCATGGCCTCAGCGATGACCTGCAACCGCGGGGCGAGATGCGGTGGATCGCCGACAGTGCGGGGTTTTTTCGGGTCGTGATCTGCACCGGCCACGCTTCCCCCACTGCCTTCCATTAAACGTACCAGCGGCGAGCGCAAATCGATCGCATGATGCTCAGCATAAACGCTTTTTCGGTAACCGGCGCTGTTTGGTGAACCCCCTTTCAGCGTAAAATCCTCGCCGCCTACGACCACGTTACGATGATTAATGCGGCCCGTTCCAAGCAGGTAGTTGGCAGGGTCGAACTGTTCAACTTCACCAGCGTCATCCAGAGTTGCCCCACCTGCCATACGCCCAAGCTCACGGAAACTGCCTTCATCCAACAGAGCGTGGAACCGCTCCCGCAGTGTGAGCTTGCCCATTTTGTGGTGCCGCGCTATCGATTGCTCGCCGCCCTGCGCTTGCGCCAGCTTGCGCCGCTTCTCTATTTCATCGATTTCTGGTTGCCAAATCATGTTGGTCTGCCCCCACCCGTTTCGATTTGCAGCAAGACTTGCCCAGATTCAATTAGATCGCCCTCTGCCACCGCAATGGCAGAGACTTCTCCACTGCTGGAGGCTACCAGCGTGCTTTCCATTTTCATTGACTCTACGACAATGAGAGGCTCGCCCACTTCTATGAGCTGTCCGACCTTAACGAGGGTCCGCAAGATCTGCCCGGGACCATGACTCCTGCACTGGCCATCGCTACCCGCGATACCGTTTTTGGCGCCAGCGTGGACTGCCTTCAACGCACAGTTCCCCAGCCTTGGGTGCCACAACCACAAGGTGTCGCCGTCTTCCGTCACACTAAAACGCATTTTTTCATCATCGACCTGGACCGCAATTTGTCCATCTTCCAGATCAAGCTCGAGTAGCTGGACCTGGCAAGCAAAGTCATGGAACTCAAACTGCAACGCCGCAGCCCAGCGCCAGCGTACCTCATGTTGTTTATCATCGACGACCCAACCGCTTTGACGCTCGTGCTGATAGCCCCCGGGCCAGGGGGCTGTATCCGCGGCGGGTGGATTGCTCACAAATCGGGCTATGGTGGACACCATCAATACGGTTTCAAGATCAGAGCCCGAAAGCTTAGAGGCGGCAACAAAGTGCTCTAGCTCTCCCTCAATCGTTGCGATGCGCATGCCGCGAGGCCATTCACCGCTGGCCAGGACCGCGCGCAAAAATGCCTGATTAGTCGCCACACCACTCAACTGCATACCTGCCAGTGCGTTCAGCATTAAAGCGGTAGCAGCGCTACGATCGCGCTCGTGCACGATGATTTTGCACAACAGGCCGTCATAGTGATGACCTATTTGCATTCCTCCATCTACACCCGTGTCCACTCGAATCTGTGGCTTTTCGATCATCGCATAAGACTTAATGGTGCCCGTCGCAGGCAGGAAACCCAGAGCAGGCTGTTCTGCATAAACTCTGGCCTGAATTGCGTGTCCCTGGCGCTGCACATCCTGTTGCTGCAGTGACAGCGGCTCCCCGTTTGCAATCGCTATTTGCAACTCTACCAGGTCGAGGCCTGTTACTGCTTCCGTGACCGTGTGCTCCACCTGTAGACGTGTGTTCATTTCCAGCAGAAAGAACTCATCCTCGGCTACCAGGAACTCCACTGTCCCAACACCCTGGTAATCGACAGCTCGAGCAAGGCGTAGTGCGGCTTCCTGCAGTTTTGTGCGCAATGCATCGGGCAGCCCCTGCGCCGGCGTTTCTTCCAGTATTTTCTGCCGCCGCCGCTGGCTGGAACAGTCGCGTTCGAACAAATGGATCAAGTTGCCGTGCTGGTCGCCGACTACCTGAACCTCAATGTGTCTGGCATCGGACAATAAGCGTTCGATTAGCAGATCAGCGCTGCCAAATTGACGCTGAGCCTGCTCTCTGGCCTCCTCAATGGCCCCTTTTAGATCATCGGCACTATGCAGTTCGCGCATACCTATGCCACCGCCGCCGGCAGAGGACTTAATTAGCATCGGTACACCTGTAGCACTCACAATGGCACTGACATCAATTTGATCTGTCGCTAGCAAGGTATAGGCGGGAATAACTGGGACATCATGCTCCAGAGCGATACCGCGAGCGCTAATCTTGCTCGCCATACTTTCCATCGCTGTGCGAGGAGGCCCAATCCATATTAGGCCGCTCGCCTCTACAGCGGCAGCGAACCCACTGTTCTCGGATAAGAACCCGTATCCGGGGTGCACAGCATGAACACCACTTTTGAGGGCAGCATCCATGACGGCCTCTATATTCAGATAAGACTGCTCGATGCTGGCGCCACCGATGCAAAACGCTTCGTCTGCTGCAATGACATGCGGTGCTTCCACGTCGGGATCTGAGTAGACCGCCACTGTGCTAATCCCGAGACGCCTGCATGTCGCGCTAATGCGCACAGCGATCTCGCCACGGTTGGCAATGAGAATTTTGTCCATCAACGCGACCTGGAGTGTATATTCATAATCGGTTCCAACATTCAGCTATGATGTTGCATGCAGTCAGTGCAATCCAGTGGAAATTGCTAGCTGATCTAGAGAAGGATCTAGAAATAACGGCAGGAATAAGCGCTGGCCTCGACTGCGAGGAGGCACCGGTACGAACAGAGCTCGCGCCCCATCCAGCACTGCGAAGCCCGCGTAGATATAATGAGTCGTTGCTATCCGCTGCGGCGGGGTTAGCGCAGGGCGGCAGCTAATACTTTGAGGTGTTGGACTACAGCGTTGAATTGAGGTCCCCGATCGAGACGCCGTCCATGAGAGGCTGGATATAACCCTCAATCTCGGGAACAAACGATGTCCTCACAAGTCAAGATAGACATAGCCCGAGACGCTGCAATACTGGTTCTATTATGGTTGTTGTTGTTCTGATTTTAATACTGCTGGCCGCTGTCGCACTTCCGGGGTTGTGGGTAAAGCGCGTTCTGAAGAAATACAGCGAACCCGCCGACCGCTATCGCGATCAAGGCACCGGCGCTGAACTTGCCCGGCATCTCCTCGACCGCTTTGAACTCAACGACGTGATTGTTGAGCCTACCGATATGGGTGATCACTACGACCCTCAGACCCGCGCTGTGCGTCTCACCCCGAGTAACCACGACGGTTGCTCTTTGACAGCCATTACGGTTGCAGCACATGAGGTGGGTCACGCTATTCAGGACTCGCGCAACGAAACCTTGTTCAGGAACCGACAGCGGTTGGCCAAACTGGCGGTTCGAGGTCAACAGATCGGTAGTATTTTTATGATCGCCGCCCCAATTGTCATGGTAATTACCAAAGCGCCGGGCGCGTCTCTGTTTTTTTTAGCCATCGCCATCCTCTCCATGTTGATAGGTACGCTTGTGCATTTGATTACCTTGCCCGTGGAATTCGACGCCAGCTTTAATAAAGCGCTGCCGATTCTCGATTCCGGCGAGTATTTGCATGAAGGTGACTTAGATCACGCCAACCGCATACTTAAGGCTGCCGCTTTCACTTATGTCGCCGCCTCGCTGATGAGCTTGCTCAATCTCGGGCGCTGGCTAGCGGTGTTGCGCCGCTGATCACTAGCTTCACGCCCATGGGCATAGAGTTGGGTTGATGCTTTCGCAAAATAGCTATTGCACCCGCCCTATCAATCTGGGCTCAATAAACGCTGACTAGTCGATAAGATCAGCGGAAATACCTATGGGCCGTGGTGTTGTCTTCGGACTGATGGCTGCTTTTTGCTGGGGCGCGCACAGCGTCATCGTGCGCTACCTGACCGGCGGTATAGGAGGATTGCAAATTGGCGCGATGCGCCTGCTCATCGCCGCAGCTGCAATCTATCTCATACTGCGCGTTTTAAACACCACCATTTCCTTTAATTGGCGCGATCGCATGTTCCAACTTGCGGTGGCATTCACCGTAGTCAATTACATATTTTTTCATGTCGGTTTACAGTTCACTGGCGCTGCCAACGCTATGGTCTTGGAGAACACGGCGCCGATATTCGTATTGCTTTTTCTCTATTTTTTTGCGGCCGCGTCGATCGGATGGAAAGAGCTAGCAGCGACCGCTCTGGCCGTGGGTGGCGCATCACTCATCATGTCACTTGACTTCGATTCGGGCAGGGACCGTTTGTTAGGTGATCTGTTAGAGCTAGCAGCCGGCGTCAGCTGGGCAGGATTCTTGATCGCCAGTAGTCGAGCGATGCAGGCATCGACCTCAACTGTAGAGCGCCTGAACTTTCTATTCGGTGTGTTCTTGTGCGCAGGCCTGCTGATGTCGCCCCTGATTCTGATACACCCGGTTACACCGAGCTTCAATGACACCCTGTTCCTGCTGCTATTGGGTATAGTGACAGCTTTGTGCTACTACCTGTGGTACGAGGCCGCTGCCACATTATCGACACTGTCAGCCACGCTGATGTTCGCGCTATCCGTTGTATTTACCTTTATTAACGCAGCAGTTTTTCTGGGCGAAGCGATAACCTGGTTAGGTGCTCTAGGTGCCTTTATGGTTGTTTGTGCTGTTGTCTTGACCAGCAAAGAAAAAGACGCTGACAAACGCTTGTGATTGCTACACTCGGGAAGATAGGCATTACGACCACGTGAGAAATCTCGCACCGTTTAGGAACATTGCAATCAATCTTGCAACAAAGTCTATTCTATAAAGCATCGATGGCATCATCTAAGCTTCTCTTATGTGGACCGTGACAACTAGCCAGCTTGAGCACACCCAGGCCCTGCAGATGCACTGCTACCGTAGATCGCGCGCGCTGAGTTTTTCAGACTTCATTCAAGCGCTTGCGAATGAAGCAGGGTTTAGAGAAAAATTTATGAGCGCGCTTCGCGCACTGCCGTTCACCGCGTTCCGTTGGGAAACGCCGCCTTTAATCGCAGAAGGCGACGACCGCCTATTTGAATGCATTGTGCACGACAGTCCAGACCTGGATGGACCCGCAAATCCCAGCGATTTTTCCGCCTACTTTAAGAGCAGTGCAGATGCGGTCAGCTTCCTGAATCTTGGCGGCGATGCACTTCTAGTCGCGCCCTGCCCACAGTCCTCCTTCACCAATTATGCACATCTCGCTGCATTTCAGCGCTCGGCCTCATTGCAACAACAGCACGGCTTTTGGATCGCGGTAGCGGAGGCCGTGCAGGGCCGCACTGGTTCCAGGCCTCTCTGGTTGAACACGGCAGGCGGTGGCGTTGATTGGTTGCATGTGCGCCTGGATGACTCGCCAAAGTATTACCGTTATGCCCCTTGGCGAGATTTCTCCCCAAGTGAGTTATAGCTGGGGTTTACTTTTGATCTGAACCAACATTAGCGCGACAGGCGTATTCATATGAACGCTTTATGAAGATAGCTGCATATCGCTATTCGAAATCACAAAAACGGCAGATAAAATGGCAAAACCCGAGAATCATGGGGCACTGGGTGCAATATACATCGCACTGATCATAGGGCTGCTTGCTGGCTGCGGAGGCTCTTCTTCCGATAACAACATCATGGAGTCACTCACCGGCAGCCCCTTACTGGGTTGCGCGGACACAGACAGCTGCAGTTCCAATCCGATATTGACGATTGACGAAGACAGACCCGCCCAGGCGTACATACCGGCCGACTATAATATTGCGACCACCTACCCATTGATCATTGTGCTGCATGGGCGAGGCGCTACCGGCCCGATACAGGCTCTCTATTTCGACTTGTTGGATCGCGTGGATGCCCAACAATTTGTTTTGATTGCGCCTGACGGCACCCTGGATATCGAGGATCGTCGCAGCTGGAATGCGACACCTGCTTGCTGCGCGTTTACACCAGAGACTCAAGCGGTAGACGATGTAGCGTATATTCGCGGGTTGATTGAGAAGGCTGCAGCAACCTACAGTATCGATCCCGCGCGTATTGGACTGATCGGCCACTCCAACGGTGGGTTTCTATCGCTGCGCATGGCCTGTGAAGTGTCTGAGCTGGTGACTTCCGTGGTCAGCCTGGCTGGCTCAACGTTCGAAGACGCCAGCAGCTGCGCTCCGGCCACAAACCCTGTCAACGTTCTGACACTACATGGCACGCAGGACGATACCATCGCGTACGAAGGCGGAGAAATTTTTGCGGAAATCGAGGGTATAGGCGGTGTCTATCCGGGGGCGCTGGAAACCATAGATCGGTACGCCGCTTTAGCGCAATGCACGGCCTCTAATACAGAGGAAGGCAAACTGGACGTGATCAGCAGCGTCCCCGGCAGTGAGACAGATGTTCTCTCCTATACGGGCTGCGTTGATGGGGTCGATATCGAGCTGTGGACACTTCAGGGCGGATCTCATGTTCCATTTCCTTGGCAAGCGGATGCCCTCGACTCGATGGTGAGATGGTTAACCGACCACGCACGCGAAACCTGGCAATAGCCTTAGTTTCTGCCCAGTAAAGCATCGTGCGAGCGGTCACTGCTGAATGTAAAAAGCCAGCGAGCTGCGTTCATCCGGATATAGGATCGGTTGCGTAATTACTGTACCGACCCTGTTTCGCGGATAGGCTTAAACGGCTTGGAGTAGCAGGCCCAACGTTCGGACTTTTGTACTCGGCTTTATGTCGACGAGGTTTATATGAAGCTATATCTAGCCATGTGCTCGTTCTGCCTCCTGGCGGGTGCCGCACTAGGCCACCTCAATGGAAAATATTCCGCCGTTTCTGACTTCGTCAACAGTTGTGAAAGCATAAAGTTTGTCGTGATACAGGACCGCGCAGCCGATTTTTCGCGTCAATTTCACTGCTTTGAGGTCATACCGGCGGAGCATCATAGAAAGCGAGAGATAAAGAAGCCTCAGCCAGCGAGTCCGACACCTGCGTGGGCGGGCAGATCTTAGACATCTCATAAGCGGCGCTTCGCGCCTTTTACTCATGACCTTTAGGGTCATAGCGCAAAATACCAACAACTACCACTTCGGTAACATTATCCCGGTTTATCTATTACTATTAACGCAAATCGCGATCTGCGCCCAGGTGTGAATGCGCATGTGGCAACACGAAAAGAGGGACGTTCGGTAAGGATGCGTGGGGACGTATCATGCCCAATAGACGGGATACTGCCGTGGCAGTCCGATGCGCAAAAGCGCTATCAAACTGCGCTCTAGCGCTTTTTCGTTTGGCTACGTACAGTCATGTTGGCTGCAATTCGCGACTTCAAACACAGATTCACTCGGGTAGTAATGGCACTGTTTGGAGGCAATATCACGTGATTGATCCCAGCACCGTTAATAGCAAAGCGCTGCGCCGCAATCTTGGCAAGATGTCGATGCGATTCGCCCTGCCATTGATTTTGCTTACTCTCCTGCCGGTTCCCGCAACATTAGCCGAAGCCGGGCTCGCGCCACCGAATGAGCCCTATCAGTTCGGCCCTGCCAGCTCCGATGGTATCGGCAAGTTCTACATGGGTAGAGAGATATCCCAGGTCATGGGCCATCTAGGCGCAGGCTGGCTAGAAAGACCAACACGTGTCCAAGAGGAACGGACAGACCTACTGCTGAAAATGCTCGATCTTAAACCGGGCGAAATTGTCGCTGATATAGGCGCGGGTACAGGCTATTTCTCCCTCCCAATGGCCGATATGGTCGGCGAGAACGGACGAATTTTTGCGGTTGATATCGAACCGCTCATGCTGGCGATTATTGAGGAGAGAATAGTCGAGGAAAACGTCAGCAATATAGAGTTGGTGTTAGCGACGGAGACAAATCCTTCTCTGCCTGAATCTGAGATCGATGCTGTCTTAATGGTCGACGCGTACCACGAATTCGCATATCCGAGGGAGGTAATGGAACGGGTGGTGGAATCGCTGTCAGATAATGGACGCGTTATCCTCGTCGAGTATCGAGATAAAGACCCGACAGTACCCATTAAGCCATTACACAAAATGACCGTTGAGCAGGCCAGCAGAGAAATGGCTGCGGTAGGTTTGACCTTGGATAACGTCTACGAAGGTCTACCTTGGCAGAATGTGATGGTCTTCCGACTGCCTGATTAACTCGAGGACAAAAATGTAGCTAAAGCGCTGACTAGCGCACGGTTTTATCTCTGATATGCGAAGCTTGCAAGACCTGAACGCTGACCTCAAGTGGCCGAGCCTTCTAAGAGAGGCCGATCAACCTGCACAGAGACATGCCATAGACCAGATCTTACTCGCGCTCCCAGACTAACTCGCCCACTATGCTGATATCACGCAGGGGGATCGGTGGTGTTGTCAACGTCAGCTGATCTTCGCTCAGCCTATAGAAGCGCAGCTGCTTCCCTCCGACCCAGTTTGGGAACAGGCTACCCTCAACATGCGTGGTCAGGGATTTTTCTTCTTCATTGATATCACAACGTCCATAATATGCGAGATAACCCCGAAAAGCCGCAACGGTCTCCTCAGCGCTGCCACCCGTTGGGCTGTCGTTCACAAATACAGGCCGATTTCTCTTCATCAATTGGGCGGACATGTATCCCGACTCAGTAAATATCGCAAGACCGGTTGCATCATCACCCAAGGGATAAATGACCTCATCATTTGAGGTGCGAAACTCGGAGGAAATCAGTCGCCAGACGCCGGTAAATTGCATCATCCTGCTATCTCATAAATCGGTGGATTTCTGTTGATCCTAACACAGCTCGGTCTGCGTAATTCCTGCCATGTATCGCCAATTGACGGGCGCGCCTATAGCGTATCTTTTGGCAATGCGACTAGTACGCAGCAGGGGCTCGTGACTGCTCAACTGAATCAAACGCCGGGGCAAACGTAGCTTTGTCTAGAAATAAACAGAAAATCCAGCCATCGAGACAACTCATCGTGTTTTATCTGTGACTAAAAGACATCGTAAATCGATTGCGAAACCATCAGATGATCCGCCGGCGGTAAACTGTTACGGGCTGGACGGCTGCAAGGGTGGGTGGGTCTGCGCCCACCTCGACAGCGGCAAGCTTAGCTATACCGTTCACGCCCAGTTTTCGGATTTTATTGCTACTATCTCACCTGACTCGCGCGTGTATATCGACATTCCAATTGGCCTGCAAAACAGCAAGTCACCCAACCGAGCATGTGATAAAGAGGCGCGTCAGCTATTGAGGCCCAGACGCAGCGCGAGCGTGTTCAACGCCCCCATCCGCGACATTCTCTACGAGAAAAACCATCGCCTGGCCAGCGAAAAAAGCCGGCAGCTTACAGGCAAAGGCATCAGTCAACAAACCTTTAATATCATGAACAAAATTATCGAGGTGGACGAGTCCATTCGCCGCGGAGCAACTTACGGTATGACGATAAAAGAGGCGCACCCGGAGTTGTGCTTTTTTGGTTTAAACAACCGTGAAGCGATGTACGACAACAAAAAAACCCAGAAGGGTCGGGACCAGCGCATCGCAGTGCTCACGCGATATATTCCAAAAATAGACGACCAGCTTGTCGAGGCTGCGCAGTCATACCCCAGGCGTCTGGTAGCGCCCGACGATCTAGTGGATGCCGCCGTCACAGCGCTAGCGGCGACCATGCACAAGCACTGCGCGCGCGTACCTGCGACACCGCAACTCGACTCCGCGGGTATTCCTATGGAAATCCTATATCCGATCCCCTGAGCCCTGTTCACGCTTCGCGGTACTAGACATGACTTATCAGGTCCCAAGCGCCTATACTGCCTGTTATAACAATATTGGAGTCCAGCATGGATCACCTGACCGGGCTAGATGCCACATTTCTGCACCTTGAAACCCCAGAGACCCCGCTTCACGTGGGTAGTCTGGCGATGTATGAGTTACCGCCGGAATATGATGGGGATTTCGTCGCGGATGTGAATAAGCATATTCAAAGCCGGCTGCATCTGGCCCCTATTTTTCAGCGCAAGCTCGTCAATATGCCTTTCGATCTGGCCAATCCTGTGTGGGTGAAAGATGAGCATCTGGATATTGAGCATCATATTCGCCATGTTATCGTTCCACCCCCCGCTTCGAGAGAACAAGTCGACAGACTGGTATCGCGCATCCACTCCAGCCTGCTGGATCGGTCTCGCCCTCTGTGGGAAATGTTCGTTTTAGATGGTTTGCCAGCGCCCTCAGATGCGCCTGAAGGCACTAAGCTGATGGGGCTCTACAGCAAGTTTCATCACGCTGGCCTGGACGGCATGGGCGGCCAGGTTCTGATGCGAGCAATTATGGATACCACGCCAGAACCGCGTCCAGTTAAACCACCCAAGCCGCGGCTGGGAAGCCTTAGTCAGCGTTTTGGCGTCGCGGAACTTGCCTCCTCGGGAGTACGCCATAACGCCGTTCAAACCGTCAAGTTCGCCAAGATTTTGCCGGGTCTTGCCCGCGCAGCTGGGCGCAGCTTACGCCCGCCCGATACGCTGACTAACCGGCAAACCGAATCGGGAAAGACAAGCTGGCTCGCGCCCAAAACGCCGTTGAATGCGGCTATCACAAATCAACGTAGTTTTGCGCGTTTCTCGATACCGATTGCTGAAGTAAAAGAGATAACGCGGCTCAACAAAGTCAGCCTAAATGACGCGGTTATGGCGATCTCTTCAGAAGGTCTGATGCGTTACCTTTCTGATATGGGTTGTCACCCCGACAGATCGCTGATGGCGGCGGTCCCGGTCAGCCTTCGACCAGAAGGCAATACCGAGATGACCAACCAGGTATCGGTTGCGCGAATGAGCCTGGCGAGCACGATTCGGGACCCCATAGAGCGCCTGCACGCCATAAGCGCTTCCAGTGAGGCGACCAAAAACACAATGCGGGAAATGAAATCAATACTGCCTACGGACTTCCCTTCATTGGGAGCCCCGTGGCTATTCAGCGCGCTGGCAAACATGTTCGCTCGATCGCGATTGGCAAACGCGATGCCTGCATTCGCCAACGTTGTGATTTCGAACGTCCCGGGCCCAGACGTCTCCTTATACTTTGCAGGCGCTAAACAGATCAGCACCTACCCCGTCTCTATCCCCTATCACGGCATGGCACTGAACATTACCCTGCAGAGCTACAATGGCTGGCTCGATTTCGGCCTGGTGGGCTGCAGACGCGCACTGCCCGATATCGTTGATCTCGGCAGGTATATGCAAAAGGCGCACGCTAAACTGCTTGAGCAAAGTAGACAGTTAGCCAGCTCACTCGATGACAGCGTGGGCCAGAATAAAGAAGTAGACCAGGAGCCAGCGCCTGTTAAGCGCAAGGCGCGGCCAAAAACAAGAGCAAAGGCGAAAACTCGAAGTAGGCCCCAGCCCAAGGCTAAGGCTAAGGCTAAGGCTAAGGCTAAGCCCAAGGCTAAGGCTAAGGCTAAGAAACGATAGGATACCGAGTCTGACGCCGAATGGCGCAAGTTATGATGGACATGCCGCGTGCGTTCAAATGCTTGGAGTGGCGCTTGGTGCGACCGCAGTGTCTTACGCCCTTGGCCAGCACTACCAGTGCAAAATATGCAGCCAAACTGGCTAGGATCGAGAGCGCAAGTGGTCTTTGAACACCTTATTCATCATCTCACTTTCGCTCAGCTTGGTAAGCGCTGATTGCTCCAGCTGGCGAACCCACTCTCTACTGACCGACATCTGGTCCGCTATTTCTGCTCTGCTGAGAGGCGGACCGTCGTGCAGGCCCCAGCGCTGAATCACAACACGTTGTTCAGCCGCATCCAGCTGACCGATCTCGCGCAACAGCCGTTCATTCAAAGACGCTTGCTCCGCTTCTTCCCCTGGCTCAGGGAAGGGGCCTCCAGGTGTGGAGTCCAGTAGTGTAGAGCGCCCGTCCTCCTCGTGGCTTGGTGTATCAAAAGACACCCCAAAGTTTCGCAGCTGCAACAGCTCCCTTGTCTTTTTAACCGGTAAACCAATGGCACTCGCTAACTCAGCGTCCAAAGGCGCGACACCCAGACTCGCGAGCTGCTTGCCGCGCTCGCCATGCACTTTACCCAGCTGTTCTTGAACGTGAGCAGGGTAGCGTATCGTGCCTGCGGAATCAGCGACGTGGCGTTTGATGCCCTGAGTAATCCAATTAAATGCATAGGTGCTAAAGCGGTATCCGCGCTTGAACTGAAACTTCTCCGCCGCCCTCAGTAGCCCAAGGTTTCCCTCCTGTACTAAATCCGTAAAGGGGATGCCCTTATTGCGGTTTCGCCCGGCGATCGTGAATACCAAGCGCAGATTGTGTTTGATCAGCAGGTCTCTTGCCGATGTGTACGCCCTTATGCCTTTGCTTAGAGACTTTACCGTTGCAGATTTTGGGGCAGCTACATCGGCATACTCTCTTGGCCAGTGCAGCTCCCATGCTTTCAGTGCCGCGGCGACCGCACTGCATTGATACTGCGCGTCGTAATGCATCACCGCCTCCGCCATGCCAACGACAAAACTGGAAGGTAGGCCTAGAGCCTGAAGATGGCCGACTAGCCGCTTCTTCGAATACGACTTTTTGAAGCTTCCAGCAAGCGTCTTCATTTTCTTAGCGCTGGTGCCTTCCGGAAGGAAATCCGCTAGCTCGCGCCGCAAGAGGAGGCGGTGCTTTCTATCTTTGAAGCAATCTATCTCGGGCAGGGGTTCACAACAGGCTTTGGCCCACCTCGACAGGTAGTGACGCGAATGAGCGTCTTCGACCAAATCATCGAGTAGTTGCTCTATCGCGGACCATTTACGGGCATCAATTTCTTGTTCTTCTTCACGACTCAGTAAATCGTAATTGCGGGCCTGGGCATAGAGACGCTCGAGTTCGTCGTCTTGCCGCACAGGTACATCAGGGATCATTTGTACACTCCACTACCTTGCATCTGTATTGATACGCAAGAAACGCCAAACTGGATACTCAAAACTTGCTTTATTAGAGCGTTTGATTTTGCGTGCGAAGCGGCGTTATCACCACGGAATCGCGTCTCCCTGCCAGTCAAAAAACCCTCCAGAATCGGCAGGCGTGAGTCGATCTATTACGGAAAGCAGGTAATGCGCGCACTCTGGGGGAGTTAAGACTCGATTCTTGTAGGCGGCGGTGATAAATGGTTCCGATAGGCGGGATTGCACTGTTCCGGGGTGCAGAGCTATGACTGCGGACCGGCGGTGACTCACACGCCACTCTAGGGCAATGTTTTTCAAGAGCATGTTGTGGGCTGCCTTTGAAGCGCGGTAGGCATACCACCCCCCCAGACGATTATCCGCTATGCTGCCGACACGAGCTGATAGTGAGGCCAATATCGAGGGTTCGTCGTGTTTCAATAGCCCACCAAAGCCCTGCGCGAGCACTGGAAGCAATGCTGCGTTTACCTGGAATGATTCCAACAGACCTTCTAGACTGATGTCGCGTAATCGCTTCTCAGGGTGCAGTCGCTCGTTGTGTAGCACGCCAACGGTATTGATCAGAAGATGTAGCTTTCCAAACTGTTCAGAAGCCCTTTCGGCCGCTAATGAGATCGAACTCTCATCCGCCAGATCGATCGGCTGGTGATAGCTCCGATCGGCGAGCTGGGCCGCTTGCTGTTTGCGGCTAAGCACGACTAAGGCACCAAGGTTAGAGCGCTTCAGGAGTTCATCCCGAAGCGCTGAGCCAATAGCGCCATCTCCAACAATAACCGCGTTAAGTCCAGCGCGGTTTAGGAGACTTTCGCTCATCGTTTACGCGATGGCTGAGGCGTTTAAGAGCCTGGCATGATCACGGCGTCAATGACGTGAATCACACCGTTGGAGCCCACGATATCGGTGGCAATGACGTTCGCACCATCGACAGTGACGCCTTCATCGGTGACGGCAATCGCGATGGTATCGCCTTCGAGAGTGGTAGCTTCAGTCATTTCAACGACCTCGGCCGCCATGACTTTCCCCGGGACAACGTGGTAGGTCAGTATCGCAACCAATTTGTCCTTGTTCTCCGGCAAGAGCAGCATATCGACCGTGCCCTCTGGGAGCGCTGCAAAAGCCTCATTAGTGGGCGCAAATACAGTGAAGGGGCCTTCTGCAGACAATGCGTCTACCAGGTCAGCCGCTTGCACTGCTGCAACAAGTGTCGAAAAGTCAGGGTTGCCAGCGGCTATTTCCACAACAGTGGGTTCGGGCTTAGCCATGGCGCCCTCGTGATGCGCGGCGCTAGCAACAGCCGCAGCAAACAGTGAGCAGCACATCATCATAGCTGTGAAGAATTTTCCAGTCAGGGTCATTGTTGTTTCCTCGAGAAAAGTGAAGGAGAAGAGTGGAATCACTCTGCCTGAGCTAACTTACGCGAGTTCATTGTGAGCGGATCTAAAGCAATATTGAAAACCTTGCGGGGGTTATTGGTTGCCGTTACCGAATCATCGATGGATCTGCGGCGTTGCCTCGACAATGACCCCAGCCATTGGTTTTGGTTTATCTTTCGCTTGGGTCGTGGTTGGTATGGAGTCCCTCCCGGCCCAGAGGCAAGCTCCCGGAGCTGCCTGCACCGCTGCGCGAGCGCATCACGATAACTCGGTCGCGTTTAGCAGCACTTGACTGCGCGCGGCGCTTTCAAAGCCTGCCTCTATGACCTCGAAACGCTGCGCCACTGCCGAGCGATAAATGCCAGTATCAGTAAATACATAGAGATCGCCAGCATCGAGCGCTTCGACCAGTCGCTTACCAACAATGGCAACATCAATACCGCCCTGCACCGCTTCTTTCGCCGCCTGATCCATAGGGTGCGAGCCCACTTCTTGACTACCATCAGCATGATAGCGTTCGGGCCGGTTTCGTTGGGACTCGTAGATACGGGTTTTGACAAATCCTGGGCAAACCACAGACACCTTTACCCCCTGATCGGCTAGCTCCAGCGCCCAGCCCTCCGATAGTGATACCACCGCGGACTTTGTGGCATTGTATACACCCCCATAGGGGAGGCCACCTAAGCCAGCCATCGACGCCACATTCACAATCCATCCACCTTCATCGTGAGACGTCATGTGCCTGAGCGCGGCTTGCGCTCCATAGACAACACCCATTAGATTGACGTCGATGGTCCAACGCCAGGTTTGCATACTCTGGTCTTGCAGTGGCCTGGGTTCTCCACCCACTCCCGCATTGTTCACCAACATATGCAGCTTGCCAAAGTGGGTGACAGTTTGTTCCACCACCTGTAACCATTGATCTTCATCTGCCACATCCAGGGGTAGAGCAAGTACGTTGATACCTGCATTTTGCAGCTCCTTTGCCGCAGCATCTAGACTGTCTCTGTTGATATCGGCCAACACAATGTTCATCTTCTGTTCGCCCAGTGCCTTGGCGATAGACAATCCAATACCTTCCGCACCACCGCTAATAAGAGCGGTTTTCCCCTCAAAACTCTCCATAACGCACTACTCCAGATTATCGATATCGACTTGTGCTCTCACCCAAGGAACACCCGGGGTTGCCGCGCTAGCCGTGGTGGGCTGACCAGCGCTCACCGAGTTGTATTCCCACGCCAGGAGGTCGTAGAGTGAAGCTGAAACTCTCTTTAGTCGATGCACTCGATAGTATCGATCCATGCCATAGGAGCGATCCATGTCTAAACACGGCATCAGACGCTGATTCATAACAATAACCAAGTTGGGTATTGTTAGTTCAAACTCCTGTTCAGGTATCTCAAAAGTGCGTCAAACCACACCGTAGGCGAGCATCGCATCCGCCACTTTTTTGAAGCCAGCGATATTAGCGCCTTTGACGTAGTCGATATACTTGCCATCGCCAGAGCTGCCAAACTCTACGCAGCGGTCGTGAATACCTTTCATAATCTCTGTTAACTGCACATGTAGCTCATGCTCGCCCCATGACTTACGAACGGCATTCTGACTCATTTCCAAGCCAGACAGTGCGACTCCTCCGGCATTGGCAGCCTTACCTGGAGCGTAGAGGATTTTCGACTCATCCAATACCGCCTTCCCCTCCAGGTCAGTGGGCATATTCGCACCTTCGGACAGCGCGATACAGCCGTTCTTGAGTAGCAGCTTCGCATCATCACCATGCAATTCATTCTGCGTCGCACAGGGAAGCGCTAGCTCACAGGGTATCGCCCAGGGTGTTGCATTGTCATGAAACTGTGCACCTGTGAATTCCTGGGCATACTCTGAGATACGGCCTCTACGCTCATTCTTGAGCACTTTGACCCACTCGAGCTTCTCCTGATCTATTCCTTCTGGGTCATAGATATATCCCGCGGAATCCGACAGCGTAAGCACTTTGCTGCCCATCGCTATTAGCTTTTGAGCAGCATGAATTGCCACATTGCCCGAACCGGATATCACTGCGCGTTTTCCTTCAACGCTGTCACCCACGTGCTCCATCATGTTCTGTAAAAAGTAGACAGCGCCGTAGCCCGTCGCTTCGGTTCGCACAAGACTGCCTCCGAATTCAAGGCCCTTGCCAGTCAGAACGCCCGTGAACTGATTAGTAATTCGTTTGTATTGACCAAACATGTAGCCGATCTCGCGAGCACCAACACCGATATCACCCGCTGGCACATCCGTATCTGCACCCACGTGCCGATACAGCTCCGTCATAAATGATTGGCAGAAACGCATTACTTCATGATCCGTCTTGCCCTTGGGGTTGAAGTTAGCGCCACCCTTGCCTCCACCCATGGGTAGACCAGTCAAACTGTTCTTGAAGGTTTGCTCGAAGGCGAGAAACTTTAATACGCTCTCATTAACGCTGGGATGGAAGCGCAGCCCGCCTTTATAGGGACCGATGGAGTTGTTATTCTGAACCCGCCATCCACGCTGTACTCGGATATTGCCGTTATCATCTTCCCAACACACGCGAAAGCTGACCACGCGATCAGGTTCGGCAATGCGGCGCAAAATTTGGTACTTGTGGTACTCCTCTTTGTCCGCGATGAACTCAAAAATATCCTCCGCTACTTCTTGCACCGCTTGCACAAACTCGTGCTGACCGGGGTTGCGCTTTTTTACACCCTCGATAAATGTTGCCAGATCCACATGATCGGTAACCGCCACTGTTATTCTCCCGTAAAAGTTTCGTCTCGTTCATAGGACAGCAAATCGCTGCAACCGTTTTACGCCAAGACCTATTATCGGTCGCCAAAGACCCGTTTAAGGTGAGTTTCATCGAGCGGCTGAGAAGCTAGAGAAACCAATACCATTGCGACAATCCCCGCCGCTGAACCTAAGGTCGCGCAGGCGAACGGGTTGATTGCCTGTGACTCCAACCATACGCCCGCTGACTGCAGCGGTCCATCGTTGAACCATTGCCCTTGAATTGCACCGGCCTTTAGGAGGATAAACGTTACCCCGCCGACAACAAAACTCGTTACAGCGCCAGCTCTCGTCGAGCGACGCCAAAGGGCTCCCAGGAACAGTGGCCCCGCTGAAGCCGCCATCATGCCACCTACGCCGGTCCAGACCAGCAGCGCTATATTCATATCGCGCGTGAACCAGGCTATCGCCACGGCACACAGCAATACCATCACGGTAGCGATTCGGCTTATGGTCAGCGCCGTTGCGTCAATTCGCGCCGGATCGTGACGGGCTCGACCGCGCGGCGCGATTGTGCGTCGGTAAATATCGTTGGCGAAAATCTGCGCGCTGGATACAACCAGGCCATCGGCAGTAGACATCACTGCAGACAACACCCCTGCGCCGATCAGGGCCGCAATCCAGGTGGGTAGCGTTGCGATAAATAGTGCGGGTATCGCGTTATTGGGGCTGTTCCCCTCCACTAGCAGGTCATCACCCAGCAGCGCTCTTGCCAGAATGCCGCCACAGGTAATAGCCGGGAGCAACAAGCCACAGATGAAGCTAAGGGTAATAAAGCGCCTTTGATCCTCTTTGCTTCTCAGCGCCCATAGCTTGTTTCCGATATGCGGTAACAGCCCTAAGGGCAAATGTGCGCAGAATATTGCGAACAGATCCCACCACGAATCAAAGAGTGGATTATCCTCGTTGAAGGGCGTGGTTAGCGCCGGGTCTATCTCGTTTAGCTTTCGAAGCACGCCACTCAGCCCGCCATCAATACCAAAACCAATTAGAAACATGAACAGAACAAAAATTGCCAGTGCCAGCATCAGCGCACCCTGAATCCCATCGGTCAAAATGTCCGCATGAGCGCCACCTAAGGTCACATAGAACATGAGGATCGCCGCTGTGACTAAAAGGGCAGTCAGAGTCTCTAGGCCCAGGAAATTAAAAAACATCACAGCGCCCGATAGCAGCTGTCCGGCCAGATAAAAGAGCAAAAGAATGGAGAAGATCGCGGCTAACAGTCGTAGCAGGTCAGAATCGAAACGATCCCCCAAATACTCCGGTATCGATCGACTTCCAAAGTTGTCGCCCGCGCGCCGAATAATAACCAGGCAAACCAATACACCAATGTAGATGCCCAATGGATACACGAAGGCGTACCACAAAGAGGAAAGCCCTGCCTCGTAAGCCAGCGCGGGCAAACCCAGGAACGTTGCGCCGGAGGCCGCCGTAGCCGTCATGGCAAATGCCAGGAAAACAGGCCCGTATGCCCCGCGAGCAGTCGCAAAATCGTCGCTATTCTTGACGCGAGCCATACCCACCACGCCGAAAACCAGCATGACCGCGATATACAACACCAGAAAAAACCACCCCCAAACTAGCAGGGGCGCGAACTCCATGCCCAGGATGGTCATGCCCTATCTCTTATTGCAGAACCACTATTAACGTTATTGTGTTTCGAGCCATCGCAAAGCGACCGACTAAATCTTCACCCTCGCTATACCGACTTGCGCGATCGGACAGCGTACTTCAGTCGACCTTGAGCGATGATAGAGCGCGCCAACCCAACTTAGTAGCGGATAGGCTGTTCGCCTAATTGCCCCTGACTCTCGCTTGCCGTCGACTATGTTGACGATGATCCGGTGGCCTACCGCTAAAAACCTCCAGATCGCTCCCGGCAGCAAACGGTCTCCGTATTACGGCTCGTAAATGTTCCGATTACCAATCTCAAACCACTTTAAGTGCAAATTGATAAACAAACCTGTCTTCTCGAAGGCGAGGAGATAGTTCCTCAACAAATTCTCAAACTGCGAATCATCCATCGCAATCGCTATGCCCAGCGGCTCCGTAGACAGCGGCGGCATCACCAACTGCAGATCCGCGTCCGGGTGCTGCTGCCGAGTTAATGCCAATATGGGCATGTCCGCTACCAAACCGTCAACCTTATCGCTCAACAGCTGCTGTACACCAGCGTCGTAGTTCTCAACCGCCACCAGCGATGCGTCAGGAAGATTACGCTGCACAAAACTCTCACTGGTAGAGCCTTTTAGCGCCGCCAGTTTCACGCTGGCATTGTTAAACTCTGCACTGTCTTTCTTGCCGTCGATCAGTTTTTTCGTGGTTAGCATGGACTTGCCCGATAGCATGTACGGCCCAACAAAACTGACTGTGCGCGTCCTCGATGGTGTAATAGTAATGCCGGATATGCCCATATCGACCTTGCCCGACTCTACCGCCGCCAGGATCTCGCCAAAGGGCATCTGCACAATCTCTAACTTCACCTTCATGACGTCAGCCAGGGCCTCGGCTAAATCCACGTCAAAGCCAATCAATGACCGATTGTTGCCAAAGACAAAGTTGAAGGGCTGTTGGTCACCGGACATTGCCACTTTCAGCACACCCTGCTCAACCACCCGGTCTAATACCGGGCTTGCCGCCAGCGCTAGAGTCGACAGCGTCAGTGCGTAAATAAAGGTCGTGCCAACGACAAGCTTCTTAAAAATATTGATGGCTAGTTGCATAGTCATGTTCCTTACGATTGAAGAACAAAGAAATCGGGCCGTCAGGCCTGGTCAAGTTAGCGGTGCAGCATATCGTTAGCGCCGAAGATTCGCCAGCTTACCGACTTGTATCAGCATCTCACGAACGATCATTCACAAGGTTAATCCAGAGAACGCAACGGACTCGCTGGTAAGATAAGGCCATCCGATACGCGCCGCAGATACGACAACGGGGTGTAACTCCCGTCTGGACCCACGGCCTACCACTCGCGCTGCTGAATAGCTCACGCCGCGCTCAAACCGCAATTCGAACGACCAGGCAAACGAGGGCGAGAAGACTCTGTAGCGTGTGACCAAGCAGGTGCCAAAAAGATCCGCAATGAGATAATCATCGCGCGCTGGCGCTGAATCAAGAACAAGCCAGACGAGTTATCGCAAAGATAAAAGGACTGGGGTCCCCGAGGTCGCTCTCCTCGGATGGAGAGTCCTTACTAAATCGGGGATGCGTAGCCGCAGCTAGAGGAAATTTTCGGCCAACACGAAGCGAGCTGTCGCTGCGATAGTATCAAAACTCAAGTCGGGGCAACCCGTGTTCCCCTGGAAGCCGCTCTCGCTAAGGAACTATTGAGCCGCAATAGACCAGATCGTTTCATCGGTGAATATCAATTTATGATGCTCGCGATAAACGTTTTTGATTGTCAGCACGGGCCGTTCATACTTTATATGTTCAGGCCAGGAACGAGCCAATTCATCTGGAAGGTTGTGTAACTCAAAGACAAGGCCGTCGCCGTTATCTGCGTCAATCGGTATCTCTTCGCAGTGCAGCTCTGGTTGAGCTTTTTGCGACACCGCTGTTCCATCTGTCGCGAATTGGGTCGAAACTCGCATCAATATGCAGTCAAAGGAATCCGAAAGGTATTGGCGCTCGCTATCCACTAACTCGGGCTGAGTGACGAATTCTCCTCCCTCTGCCCCGTCAGACGCCGCCGCAGATAAGGCTTGTGCACCCAGGCCAAGCTGGATGATCATCAAAAGGGCAAGTATTCTGGCAGGACGTTCGCCGCCCAAAAAAGGAGGAGGTGGACCGTAATCTCGGTCTGGTGCGAAGCGCATTCGCGTATTCATCAAGCGTGTCGCACAGACCCCGACAAAGTCGCGACCACGGTGGCTTCTACTGCGCTCCCATAACGATATACGCAAGCTTCTCCTCCCCATGCCTACGCTCAGAATCCTTCAGCATGTCCTCATCAACCGCCACCTCAACTCCATTGGATGACACCGGAAAACTACC
>JBCCNJ010000056.1:0-25750 GCA_039025905.1 Pseudomonadota bacterium
ATTTGGGCGACGATCGCCAGGCTGTGTAAACCACTCTCAATCAACATCCGTGTCAACCAATTGGTAGTTTTGTATTTTATGTTTTTTGTTTTGCGAAGGCGCTTTGTGATGCCCGCTGTCGGTCTAAGCGCTAAAACTGTCCAGGACAAATGTTTAAGGCCAAAACGGCCTACTCAAAGAATGTGGAGAACTGCGGCGTGAAACGCAATTAGATCAACGCATCTGATAGCAATCACTCAGAAATGATGAATACCAGCAAAGATGAGAGGCGTTTGAACAACTAGTCAGGTGGAATCTGCTCGAAGCGTTCGAGGTCACGCCTTAATAGTGTAAATCTGAATGGCGCACGCCTGAATAATGCACGTCTGAACAGGGCACGGCACCTTGCCCACCGCGCTAACGAGGCCGGCGGCACGAGTGTTAGAAACGCGAAGGTTCGATCGAGGGGCCAGGAAGCAGGCCTCTGTTTCAGCGCTTTGTCTAAATGGCCACGAAACCTTTGCCGCCTTTATGCCGCTCGCAAACAGAACGATTCTAGCAACAGCCACCCGAGGGCTTCGCTTCACTCTTGTCAAACGGCATACCGCGATCACCGATTTGAAACATACCTCGATGAGACTGGGTATCACCCTCGAAGGAAAAGTGTTTAGCAAAGCGCGACTCGCCGAGCATGCGAAACGTATTGCTATCGACAGGCACGCGCTCGCCAATTGGGAAGCGATGGGCTTTATCCAGTTCCAGCGCATCGCCGTGCTGATCCACGGTGCCAAGATACACAACCGCCTGGCCGTAGTCCTCTGTAGACGGTTCTAGATCATCTAGCTTAAACAGCCGCCAGGTAGCGGAATAAAAGGCGATGTCGCCAACCTTTTCTTGTACCTCGGCGTTCTCGATACCAAGCGGCCGGTCGTTTACCAGCCTGGGGTCGGCAAAGCCTGCGGTTTTGGCAACACTGAGAAAATCGTTCCAGTACAGGGCGCCGCTTAAGCACTCGCCGTGCAACACCGGGTCTGCCAATAACTCGTCGGGAATACGGCGGTCGGCATAGACATCAGAAAAGTACATCTCGCCGCCTGGCTTGAGCAGCCTGTATGCTTCCCTAAGTACTGCCGCCTTGTCTGGGCAGAGGTTGAGCACGCAGTTGGATACAATAAGATCGAAACTATTATCCGCCAGGTCTAACTCATCCAGCCGCTCGATATAGCCCTGGCGAAATACGGTGTTGGGTTTTCGATAGCCAAAGGTCTCTGCGTGGTATTGCTCATACTTTCGCGCCACGGCGAGTTGCTCAGGCGTCATATCGACACCCGTTACTGAACCAGACTGACCCACCAGCGCGGCCAGCGCAAACACATCTCTGCCAGCGCCGCTACCGAGGTCCAATACGTGCAGACCCGCAATCGCCTCAGGCAATACCAGGCCGCAGCCATAATAGCGCCCCGACACTTCGGGATGGATCTTCGCCAATATGGGGCGCAAAAACGCAGGCGTGTCATCCAGGGTGCAACAGGCATCGGTTTTAAGATCGTCACTGCCCGCTAGGGTTTTGCCGTAATACTCCTTGACTGACTCGTGCACCGTCATTGCGTTTCCTTTGTTGGGTGAGATAGATAATGTGTTGACAGTGTAATGCCACCTTAAGTTCGTGGATAGACGCCGATCAGGCTTCGAGTGGCAAAATTCTCCGTTCAGCTATCTGCACAAAAGTCACTTGTTCCGTTGCCCCCAACGCCTTATTCACGGTAGTTTTGTGATTATAAACAAGTCCTTAGGGGGGCGAAGACGTGAAAACCAAGATGCTTAAAAGCACGCTGACTGCCGCTGTTCTCTCAATGGGAGCTTCGGGCTGGGCAATCGCAGGAGAAAGCACGTATTACCGTTGGCTGGACGAGACGGGTACGCCAGTTAATAGTGATCGGCCACCGCCAACCGGTATCGAATACGATGTGATTCGCACGCGCACCAATGAGGCGGTTGAGAGCGCTGCACCGGCCGATGACGTCGTGAATAGCGCTGAATCGGGGCAGGATTTACCACCTCAGCAAGCGGCACAGACGGCAGCAGCAGAATCCACCTTAGATCCAGAGGCCTGTTCCGCTGCTCGAGGTAATCTGGAAACGCTCAACTCCTATGCTCGCATTAGAGTGCCCGACGGCAACGGTAGTTTTCGTTTCTTGAATGAAGAAGAGAAGACACAGCAGCGAGAGCATGCACTCGCGGCCATCGAACACTACTGCGAATAAACGATAAGGGCATATAAAAAAACAGCGGCCGTCTCCGGTCGCTGCTGCTAAGACTCTCCACTCTGGACTATTACTTCGCGAAACTGTCGATAACAGGCGCGCGCTCAAGCGGGCATTCACTACACCCGATTAGACGCAGAGGGCAGTACTTAGCCCTCTTCTAAACTATCAAACCAGGCCTGAAAGCCGCTGTCTGAAAAACTGCTGCCCTTGCGTTTTTCAATGCACTGTATGACCCGGTTTGCTGTACCTTTCGCGCCGGCCATGGTGCTGGCGGTGCGTCCCACCGATTCCGTGCGCGCTTGCTCAAGGGAATTGGCTTGAATCATGACCAATCCATACGCGCCAGAAATGGTTGCCACCTGGCAATCAAACACCTTGCTAGGTAACTCTCGTTCAGCCAGGGCATTCATTGACAGGCCTGCCAGCAAGGCCAGGGGAAGTATTCCTTTGGCAATACGCATTGCTATCCACCTCGTTTATCAGATTACCAACAATTGTCTTGATCACTGCCGGAGGCAGTTTTCGAACCGTTTGATTCAAGCACAAACTGCGTACAGCGCAGATCGTCTGTCTGCGGCGAACCGGTCGCCGGATTCGCCGTCAGCACGTAGCATCGAGCCAGAGTACCGCCTGTACAGGCAACGGCATCCACCGTGTAATAGCCCTCTTCCGACTCAAGCGGATCATCGCCAAATCCCAGCTCCTCCATGTCGTCGGTGTAGGTGCCTTGATCCAGCATATGCTTTTCCTGTCGATTAGCCGCGTCCATCAGCGCCGACTTGGCGTCTGCGCGTCGGCTTTTTTGCACACTGTTCTCATAAGCGGGTAGACCAATAGCCATGAGTACGCTGACAACAACGACCACAATGATGACTTCTATCAGGGTAAAGCCCCTGATAGAAGTGACAGGGGATTGGCCAGTACGCGACAGCGCTATCACTCGTATCCCTCCTGGAACCAGTAGTTACCGTAAGGGGGACGCAATGATTCGTTGAGATCACACACCGCGCCAACGCAATCGACCAGTCCAGGCTCACCCAGATTGGATGCCGGCGCACCTGGAGGCAGCAGGAAGCGGATAGTGCCATCACTCGCAAAGTGCAAGGACGGTGTATCCGGGATGATAGAGCCAAGATTGATCACGCCACGCTCACCGGTGTAGATGTCAAAGACGTACATCAGGCCGCTACCAGAACTGGGGACACAGTTATCAATGTCATCCAGCACATTGGCCGGGGTAAAGGTGGGCACGAAGGCGCGACCGTTGATAGTCACGGTCTTAGCCAGGCTCTTTTCGCCCTCATAACCGAGTTCGTAGCGCCAGCCGTTGGCGTTGTAGAAATCCAAAGCGGCGACGGCTATCTCCGCCTCCGTGCCATCGTTGAGCACATTGCTGGTGATATCGAAAAGATCGGCGTCTGTAATCGGCAGGTTACACCTGAAATCCTCAAAATCCGGATCCGAACACTCGCTCGATGTGGGCTTGTCTGTGGTGTACGGCGCAGTCACTTCATCCCGAATCATATAGACGCGGTTGTCCACATCGGTAGCATTCGGATTGGTTCTGTCACCGGTGCCGAAAATCACGCCGTCGACTGCCTGGCCCGCAACTCGAATCCGCACGATATCGGGCGCGTTAAAGATTCGCCTGTCAGTCGCGATGGAACCACCATTAACAGCTGCCAGCTTGTTGATCTGCCAAGTGTCCTGGCTGCTCGTCGGCAGCGTGTCACCTACCAAATCAACCCGCCAGAGGTTGCCGCCGGTATCGCCGAAGTACACCCGGTCAACGATTTCATCGGCATTACTGTCCAGGATGGACACTCCACCGGGAACGGAGTGGATCAAACCAGGTTCTGACAAATTGGTTACGCTATTGGCAGCTGGCGTCACACTCCAAATCAGCGCGCCGGTTTGCGCATCCACAATGAATATGCCTCTGCCTTCAGCGTCGGCAGTACCGACCCCAGACGCATCCTTACTGGTGTCGTAACCCGCGGCGAATATCAGCACGGGCTTGTAAGCACCATTGACGTCTTTGTATCCGGGTATTTTCGCTACTACAGGCTCTGACCAGGTCTGGCCCATCTCGCCGAATCCCACCGTGTCTTTACCAACACGCCACATATTGACTGGTGTATTGGGATTGGACAGATTCAGTGCGTAGATACTTTTACCACCGCGGCGCATGCCCAGATAGGCATAGACCTTGTCGCCCGCGGAGGCATCAATGGTGCCGTCAAAGTTGCCATCATAGATGTAGGCCGTAGGTGTCAGGTCCATCCCATACACATGGTCGTTAGAGACCGCATTACGGCGCCGCTGCGGCAGAATACCTGCGAGTTCTTTCGGGAAGAATGCCCAGTCTTCGACACCATCGCTGTTGCCGAAGAAGTGTACCCAGCCGGAGTTCGAGCCTACCAGCAACCTCAAATCGGGATCTGCAACAGTTGCCGAACCGAGCGCACCGTAGTTGATGACCAGCGGCTGGCTGTGCAGGATGTCGCCCACTATCCAGTCTCTGGCCTCGGCCTTATTAGTATCACCATCGGCATCGTAGGCATCGAAGCCCTGGGCCCAGGCAATTTGATCAAACGCCGCGGCCTCGGTACTGGTCCCCAGCAGGGCATACAGATCCGTGGCTGCAGCCAGTCCCAATGCATCGTAGGTAAAGTTAAGCTTATTGAACGCTTCCAGTGCGTTGCTGGCTCCGGTGTTGCTATACAGGGTACGGGTACCAGGATCGCGCGCCGCCAGCAGCGCTCCCACGCCACCCTGCTCTACCGCGGAGCCATCCGCACTCGCGCTCCAGAACGTCGTCGCGCTATCTTTGATTGCGCCGCTTGCAGGGTCCAGTGCAGGGTCGCCGTTTTTGTCGACTAGAACCGCATTGGAGTCCAGCTTCAGCTTTTTGATATTGCCGATCCAGTCAATGGTGGACTCGGGCTTAAACATGGCATAGAACACCTCGTCGCGACTTTGTGTTCGCGTAAAGGTATCCACCGCCACAGCCGGCGAGGTAAAGGTTGTGGTGCTGGAGAGAATACCCACAATCGCGCCCTGGAATGCAGCGGTCAGTTCATCTGCATTGGTCGCCGTATAGTACTCGCCCTTTCCATTGTCCGCCGCATCGTTCAACAGCACCTGGTCCGTTGCAAAGCCAATGGTATAGGTAATCCCGTATTGATTACCGTTGTCGGCATTGCCATCGAGGTCCGTGTTTGCCATGTACTCGGTGAGCTGCGGCAAACAGTTCTCCTCTAACGCAAAATCATTATTCAGATAGTTATCACAGGTCTTGCCAGTGAGCGTTTGGATTTTGCTGTTGGCATCCGTATCGAAGTAGGGATAACCATCCGTCATCAGAATGATATACGTGTAGGCGCAATCGGTGTTGGGCGATATATAAGTCCCGCTGCTTTCTGCCAGCAGGTCTTTGGGGTTACCGTCATAGGTATCCCCATCCGAAGCCGTACCGGTTGACGGGAGGTTGCCATATTCGACTGGTCTTCCCGCTATGTAGTTATAGGCCTCGTACATTGATTCACACATGGGTGTTACACCTGCATGATCGGTCGCTTCCAACAGATCGATGAGGTTCTCGCGGTCATCATCATCCATATCTTCGATGATTCGCTGCACGACACGGCCGCCCTGGGAGCCATTAAACTCCACTAACCCAAAGTCGATACTGGTGTTGGTGCGAACAATCGTCGAGATCACTTCTTGGGCAATCTCCAGGCGAGTACGTGTCACAACCAGGGTGCTGTCGTAATACCAATCCATGTAATGGGAGGTAAAGAAGGTATACGGCGTGTTACCCCAATCGATAGTGCCATCCGCATCCGGGCCATACTCACTGCCATTAAGCACATTGTCCTGCGGATAACCTGGGCCCTGACTCGGCCCGTTGCTGTCGATACTGTTAGTGACATCGTCGCGGCACTCTACGTGCGTGGGTGAGTTGGCATCGCGATCAAGGCTTTGCCAGCTACCGGGAACGTCAGTGTCAGGATCGCAGGATTGTTGTACATGGCCCTCCCACGTCCAGTCGGTGTACTCATCAAACACCGGCTCTGTCACCTCCTCAAAACAGGCATCATAAGCATTGCCGCCGCCGGGCGGGTCCACATACAAATAGGTGAGGCCACCTCGGCAGTCGTCGTCCCTGTCATTTCTGCGATAGACCCAGCCTTCGATGGGGTCACTGGACTCCACCTCTACGTAGCAGGCGTCGTTGTCGCTGCCCTCAGGATCGACATAAATGCGACCACCGGAACATGAGTTACCCGAGTCGTTACTGTAGTAGACAAGCTTTGTGACCGGGTCTTGGACCAATGTCTCCGAGTAGCATCCTCGGTTGTTGGGCCCAGGAGGATTACGCAAGGTCTGCCCCGCAGGACACACGTCTGTACACTGCCCTGCCTGAACAGTCGAATCCACCCAGCGCCGCGCGCGCTCGGTTGTAAAACGCCCGTCGTTATCCAGTGAGTCATAAGAGGAATCGCAGCGGTTAGAGGATCCCGTAAACCATCGGCTTGAACTGGACGATGGCACCGTACCATCGGTGGACCAATAGATGCGATCGGCAGTCACACTAGAAACATAGGTTGCCGCGGGATCATAGTCAGGTCGCTGCCCCACCACGTCAGTGCCCATACTTCCGGAATCGTCAAAGACAATCAGCACTTTGGCGCGCGTGCCGCCGTCAATCGCGGAGTCGTACTCGGCCTGATAGATTTCAGTATCATCCGTCATGGCGGGGAAGGTTGCGCTCAACAGCGCCAGTGCCACAACGCCGGGTACCATCTTCAGCGTCCTGCTTAGATTGTTACGCATGGATTGATCCTCCACAAAAACTCACTCATTTCCTGTTTGAGAAATTGACTGCAGTATCCTGTTAACTGTCACCAATCACGGTTTTAACTACGCCCAGTTCAACCCGACTGCGGGCCTGACCGGGCTCATCGTGTTCCGAGGTGATGCGGTAAAAATCGCAGTCGAACGTGCCCGCACTCGAGCCACCGCGCTCCGTCGGCGGCCTGGGGCACTCGCGCTGGATCGCGATTAGCACCACATCGACATCTACCGGGACATCATTTGGATCTGTTGCCTGGTTACGCAGCGGATGTGTCGCAACGCCCTGAAAGGGTTCAGTCACAATAGGCTGGCGCATGAATGGATCCTGTGGGCTGCCGGCAAGACCCAGCGCCGCATAAATACCAGACTCGGCGGATTGGAATGATCGGTAGGCGTCCTGCATGCTGGCCGACATTTTCAGACCCAGCGCACTGTTGTTTGCAGCGGTGACCGCAATCACGGTCACGACAAGCAGAAACAGCAGCGCGGTTACCAGCGCCACACCGCGCTGTTGTGACAGGTTATTTTGATCGGAAATCATTATGCGCCTCCTCGAAGCAGCAAGCGTGGGTTACGCATCACCACCTGGGAGTGCAGTAGTACGCGCCTGAAGTTGTCATTCAGGGGCCCTACAGTCAGATCGCCCAGCCGGTAGGTTTTTTCATTGCTGTAATTGGGGTCAGATATATCGCTGCGCAGCAGCACAAAGGCCTGCAGGGACGTCACCTCATCCCAGGCGTCGGCAGTCGTCACATCGGTCAGGTTAGTCATGGTGTTGACGTTGCCACTGCCGGCGGCGTCGTAGCCGAACAGGAAGCGCAGGTTCTCAACACCCTGCACCAGGTCCTGCGTATCGACTGCCATCGCACCCGTGGAGGTATCCCAGCTCAGAATTTTGCGGGCAAGTGTCGGCCCACTTTCGTTGCTGGCGTCTTCGCGCACGTAGTAAATAATGAGGCGGTAAGGCCAGGCGACACCTAGCGCAAATTCGCTGCCAGTCAGCACGTTGGGCGGCGTGTCAGCGCCATCAATAATGATGCCGGATTCACTGTTGGCTACAACGTAGACTTCCTGATTGTTCCAAGCCCCCACGGGGAATGAGATGGTGCCGTCACGCGGAGCGTTCGGATCATCAGGGTCGGCATCGTATTGTGGCGAGGGTTCAACCCCTTTAATTACCAGCACATCGGTATTGGGTACGGCATCCGTTATGCAACCCAAGACGTTGGCACTGGTAGCGCGCACCGCGAACATGGAATTGGCCGTATCGTAAGCATCTGCGTCTCCGGTGCAGTTCCCGCCAACCGAGCCTAAGGATCCATCCAGGCGGATGTCAGCGGGATAGGCACCGCCAAAAAAGTTGATGTGCCGCACCGAACTTGAAATGAGTTGCAACGCGAAGCGACCGTTCTCAGAGAGGGTCGCAACCTGATCTACCTCGTTAAAGGATCGTTTCGTTCCCAAGTAGACTGAGACCGCTCCGCTGATGATGATCAAGCCCAACAGAATCGAGATCATCAGCTCAATCAGTGAAAAACCCGATTCGGATTTACGCGACACTGCGCTTTGCGTTAACTGGCTCATATTTCTGTCTCATCAATGACGTAGCTGCTGACAATCAGCTGACGGCGGGTTTTATCTTCGGCGGTCGCGGTACCACACAGTGTTGCTCCGGACACATAGGCGTCACGCGATTCCTGTAAGGCTTGCCACTGCACAACAATATCCACGGTGCCTGTATTCACCTTGCCGGTATCGGCGGTAAATTCGATACAGGCCTGTACATTGCGCATGGCCGCCGTGGGGTTCACGTTGCCTCCGGCATCAGTGACAGTGGCGGAAGACCCATCTAATAAGCGCTCCCAATTCCACAGGTCATGACGGGCAAGTTCGGCAAAGTCGCACACGGCGGTATTACAGTCGGGGCTAGGTACCGTCGTACCCTTGGTGCCGCCACCTAATGGGGCGGCCAAACCGGTATCGTATTCAGCCATGGACCCTGGGTTGCGACGGATACGCTCCAGCATGTCATCGGCCAAAGCGACTGCGCGCACACGTTGAATGCCCTCGTGCTGCGACACCTTGGACATGGCCATCAGGCTCACGACACCCAGAATGCCGATGGCGAGGATCACTCCCGCGATCAATGCTTCTAGAAGTGAGAAGCCCGCTTGATATCGCGGGCCTATCGAGCACGGTCTGTTAGTTGCAGGCAACATTGTTACCTCCATCGTCATTGACAATACCGTCTTCTGGCGAGTCGGTATCGGTAGCTGATCGCACCGTGCCTACCGGGTTGATAATCAGGCCGCGAGCACTGTTGGCACCGCGGCTGTCGCAAAAAGTGAACACGCCGTCGAAACCTAACGCGACGCCTTGAGCGCCAAAGCGCACTCGTCGCAAGGCGTTATCAAAAGCGATTTCGACTCCCTGCTCATCCGTCTCGACGTAGAGGAGTTCTTCAGTAGGATTGTTTGGATCGATCGCGTTGTTGCCGTCAGCATCGATGAAGGCAATGTAGCCGGTTGACCAGTCATCTGAGTTCGCACAAGCAGCGCCGTCTGTCGAAGGACAGACGACGACGGTCTCTCTGCGTGCCAGCGCCTCGGAACGCGCGTTATTTAACGCCGCTCGCAAGCTGTATACCTCAGACACGAGTCGGTTGTTACCAATCAGGTTCCAAAAGCCCGGTGCAGCAACGGCGACTAACACTGAGATCACCAGGATCACGATCATGGCTTCCACCGCAGTGAAACCACCTTGACCTTTCAATCTGATTGTCTGGTGAATGCCCCCCGGCACCCTGTTTCCGCAAATGTTCACGCTGTGACCCCTCTTGTGTGGTGTTCACGTGCGAATAAATATCTGACGGAACCAAGGGAAAATCACGATAAGAGTGGAGAAAAGTAGAGATAAATCGCAGATTTACGCGTTCTTTGAAGGGTTCAAAAGATAGGCGGTATGATAGTCCGACAAGCGGTATTTCTCGTCTCAAAAAAAGTGCGCACAAAGATTTTTTTCTTCAAAAATTCGCCATTTTTTGAGCTACGAGGACTACGGGCCTCTAAAAAAAGCGAATGTACGTCACATTTTCAAACAATCTATGCCGCCAACTTGGCAATACCGCAGGCTGACCCACCCGTACACGCTGAGCAGCCGTGCCTATTTTTTAAATAATCAGGCGTTCAAAAAGCGCTGCTTGTACCTTCGCGGCGCGAGCATGAAGTCAGTCCATTAAGTCAGTAACAGGGGCTGCCAAAATTTTTTTATCGGCCTGTAACTTTTTGAGGATCTGCTTCGAATTTGTAGTGCAGTTCATATCAATCATCACTATTGAGGAAGCACATCATGTTCAAACAATCTCTGGCTGCCATCGGCTTGGCATTCGCAACCACGTCCGTCACGGCACAAGATCTTGCCAACTACGAGGTGACCATCACCAATATCACCTCCGGACAGTATTTCACCCCGCAACTGGTCGTTACTCATCCGGTCGAGGCCATCATCTTCAGGCTGGGCCGTCCGGCCAGCACCGAGTTGGAAATCCTCGCTGAGGCTGGCGACACGACACCGCTAGCTGACGCCTTGGCTGGTGTAGCGACGGATGTGACTACTATAGATGGCCTGTTAGGGCCGGGGCAGCGCACATCAGTCGTTATACAAGGTGACCCGGATTCGGACTTTCTTAGCGTCGCAGCCATGTTGATTCCCACCAACGATACCTTCGTTGCACTGAATCGCGTACGTCTGCCCGTCGCAGGTGCGATCAGGGAAATGGTTCCTGCTTATGATGCCGGTACTGAAGTGAATGACCAGGACTGCGCCAACATTCCCGGCCCGCAGTGCGGCGGTGCCGGATACTCCCCAGATCCAGCTGATACTGACGAAGGCTTCGTGCACATCAGCGATGGTATTCACGGTGAGGGCGGCATCAATGAGGTTGGCAGCCGGATTATTGGCGCAAAAGTTTACGACTGGCGGAACCCCGTAGCTCGTATCACGGTCAGACGTATGCAGTGACCGTCAACCTGAGGGTCGCGCCTTCCGGCGCGGCCACCTTCGAGTTTATGAGCGACGATGATTCGACGTCAGATGAAATACGTTGGGCCAAACTTATGGTCAGCGCTCAGGCGGGCAACGAACACGATTATCGATCACTGCTCACAGAAATTTCACGCGCGACCAAACACTACCTGCTAAGCAGATTTGGCGCACAACACTTTATTGATGACTGCGTTCAAGATACATTGATCGCGGTCCATCAGGCTCGCCATACGTATGATTCCCGCCGCCGCTTTCGCCCCTGGCTGTTTGCGATCGTGCGGCACAAGGCCATCGATACGTTACGAAAGCAGCGCAGCCAGCGGGATCTTGCAGAACATCAGGAAGCACTGATGCAAGAAGCGCAGAGGGATACGATTGATCTGGATAACAGCGTCGCACAGGGACAGTTGTTGGACGGCCTCTCGCCGCAACACAAAGAAGTGCTGACACTCACAAAGTTTATTGGATTGAGCAATGCGGAAGCCGCAGCGAAGCTGCGGATATCAGAAAGCGCGGTTAAAGTGAGGGTGCATCGCGCAATCGGCAGCCTAACTCGCTTAATGGAGGCGGAGGCATGAGCAGGGAGACAGACAATCTGATTGCCTCGCTCAGCAGCGAGTTGAAACCGGTGAGATCACCACTGCCTGTGGAACTGGTCGCACTGCTATGGCTGGCATCTAGCGCCGCCTTCGTGATGGCAATCACCCATCTATTCGGGCCCATCCGACCCAACGCATTACACCAGCTCGTCACAGAGCCCCGCTTTCTGTTTGAGTCCGTGCTCGGGGTTGTGGCAATCACTTATACTGCCATTGTATCGTTTCGCTGCGCCATTCCCGGAGCGGCGAGTAAGCGGTCTATCGTGACCGCCTTGGGGCTGCTGGCGCTATGGCTCGCCAATTACGTTTATGGCTTATCCGACCCCGCACTGGACCCCTCTATGGAGGGTAAACGCCCTCACTGTATCTGGGAAACCATGATGTTTGCGGCGCCACCGGCAGTGTTGGCGTATTTTATTACGCGCCGCCTGTACCCGCTGAAGCCTGTGCGTAGCGCCATGCTGTTTAGTCTGGTAGCGGGCATGTTGCCTGCACTGTATATGCAGATCGCCTGCATGTATGCGCCCATGCATATTCTTCAAATGCACATTCTTCCCGGGTTCTTAGTTATGCTTGCTGGCGGCGCTATCGTCTGGTTTCTTAGCTGGTTAAAGCAGCGCCGCCAGTAGATGTTCAAGCAGGCGGCAATAGCTCTTTCTGCTGCGCCATAATACGTTTGGTAGCAGCAAACACCGTGAGCGAATCGCTCGCCTTTCCGGTTCTGCCAATGTGTTCCAACTGCGCGTAGTACCAGTACATAACGGCAAAGATTGCCAGCGGTTTGATGGCATTGATGCGCCCAAGGAAGGACAGCCAGTCGGGGAATAGTGCCAGCTCATTTTCGTAGCGAGGTAATTCGCCAAGACCTGACAGAAGCTGAGCTGGCGCATCCGTCATCACACACATTGGCCTACCCAAGCCAATCACATTGGCACTGCCATTCTCAATGACCTGCTCCATGACCTCACGCAAGCGAAAGCCGCCTGTCACCATCAGTGGCACCGTCACTTTCTCTTTCATGGCGATCGCAAAATCTACAAAGTAAGCCTCGCGAGCCCGCGTCGATTGCGCGACTTTCTGCTCGGCCTCCTCCTCCATGCCTTCAACGCCGAGCAGCTTGGGCTGTTCATAGGTACCACCGGAAATTTCGATCAAATCGACACTGGCCTGTTCCAGCCATTCAGCCACCTGCAGGCTGTCTTCAAAGTCAAAGCCGCCTTTTTGAAAGTCGGCGCTGTTCAGTTTCACCGCAACAGGAAACTCTGGGCCAACCGCTGCACGCACCGAAGCCACCACTTCCAGTAACGCACGGGCACGGTTTTCCAGGGAACCGCCGTATTGGTCGTCGCGCTGATTGCTACGCGGGCTGAGAAACTGCGAAAGCAGGTAACCGTGCGCAGAGTGAACTTGTACCCCGGTAAATCCGGCAGCTTTGCAGGCCGCCGCACAAACGCCAAAGCGGCGTACGATGTCTTCGATTTCGGGAACGGTCAGTGCGATCGGCTGACCGAACTGGCCACCGGGCAATCCCAGTTTGACCGACGACGGCGCTTTTGGCGTAGGGTTGACCAGTTTTTGCGTCTGCCGTCCGGCGTGACTAATCTGCGCCCAAAAATGATTGCCGTTGCGCGTACCGGCCTGCGCCCAGCGCGCCAAGGCCGCCGCGGTTTGCTCGTCTGGTTCGCGATCAATGACCACATTGCCCGGTCTTTCAAGGTGTTTTGCATCGACTTGAATATTGCCAGATAAAAGCATACCCGCTCCCCCATCGCTCCAGAGCCCATACAGGCGTTCCAGCTCCGGGGTCGCCACGCCGAGCGGCGTGGCAAGACCTTCTGTCATAGCCGCTTTGGAGAGACGATTGGGTAACACCGCGCCGCAGGGAAGCGTTAGGGGTTGGGCAAGTATGTCCGACATGGGTATTTTCCTTATTCGTGTGATAATCGCGACCGATTATACGATCGTTTACGGCAAATGGGACTGCCTGAAATTGCTCTTATCATTTGCATGAACGTTCCGCGCCGATCGCAATACACAAAAGGTTACTACAGCATGACACCAGAAGAGTTTCGCCAAGCCGGACATGAATTAATCGACTGGATCGCCGACTATCGACACACGATACCGTCACGTGCGGTCCGCGCTCAGGTGCAGCCCGGTGACGTGCGTTCATCGCTTCCTGCTACTGCACCCGAGGCAACCAGCGAATTCAGCGAGCTGCTGCTCGATCTGGAACAGCACATTGTTCCAGGCATAACCCAAACACAACATCCTATGCATTACGGATGGTTTCCCTCGAACGCTTCGCTATCTTCTGTGCTGGGCGATATCGCCAGCTCTGGGCTGGGGACGTTAGGTATCTCCTGGGAAAGTTGCCCGGCGCTCACTGAAGTTGAAGAGGTGGTTTGCGATTGGCTGCGCCAGCTCACCGGGCTCAGCGATGCCTGGCGCGGAACCATACACGATACCGCCTCTACCGCCTGCGTCACCGCTGTTATCCTGGCGCGCGAACGCGCAAGCGATCTTAGTAAAAATGGCGCTGGCCTATCAGGCTCGTCCGCCCCGCTGATTATCTATAGCACCGCCCAGGCCCATTCGTCTATTGCCAAGGCTGTGCAGCTAGCGGGCTTCGGTAACGACAACTTGCGGTATGTCGCAGAAGACCCCTACACCCGAGCCATGCTACCCGAGGCACTAGAAGCAGCTATCGCGGAAGACCTGTCCGCTGGGAACATACCGGCGGGTATTGTCTGCTCCGTAGGCGCGACCGGTACCACAGCTATGGATCCGGTCGAGACGATCGCGGAAATCGCTAATCGCCACAACATCTGGCTGCACGTGGATGCTGCTATGGCGGGCTCGGCAATGTTGTTACCCGAATGCCGTCACCTCTGGCAGGGTGTAGAGCTGGCAGACTCCATTGCCTGGAACCCGCACAAATGGATGGGTACCATCCTCGATACTGCCTTGTTTTACGTGAAGGATGTAGAGCATCTGGAGCGCGTTATGTCGACGAACCCAGCCTACCTTCGCTCTACTGCCGACGGCGACGTCACGCAATATCGCGACTGGGGGATCCCGCTCGGTCGTCGCTTTCGTGCGCTCAAGCTGTGGTTTCAATTACGCCTCGATGGGGTCGAAGCCATCCAGGCCAGGCTGAGGCGCGATCTAGAGAATGCCCAATGGTTTAAACAACAGGTAGAGGCAACGCCTGAATGGGAAGTACTGGCACCGGTAGCATTGCAGACCGTGTGCATTCGGCATGTACCAACGGACCCAAGCGGAGAACCCGTGACAGGTGACGCGCTGGATCAACACACACTGCGCTGGGTGCAGCAGATCAATGATTCTGGCGCTGCATTTCTGTCACCCTCCGTCCTGGATGGTCTTTGGATGGTTAGGGTCTCAATTGGTGTTGAACACACAGAGCGCGAGCATGTTGCGAATCTGTGGACCTTACTGCAAGAGGCCGTGACGGCTAGCTAAGACGCAATCACCATCGGGTACAAAGATGCCACCAACAGCACGGCCATCGCGCCATTAAATAGCCGTAACCGCAGTGTGCTGGTCAACCAATTACGCACCCGTTGCCCCATCAGTGTCCATACGCTGATGGAAGGTACCGTCACTGCCGCAAATACCAGCATCAATAAGAGGATTGCACTCAAGCTGCGTGAGGGCGCGTAAATGGTGATCGCCGTGAGGCAAACAGTCCAGACTTTCGGATTCACCCACTGAAAGAGTGCGGCCTGAAAAAACGTCATAGGTGCACCGACATCTTCGTCTACCGTATCTGGTGGCGCCGCGGTGGCGATCTTCCAGGCCAGATATAATAGGTAGGCCACACCCACTATCTTCAAAACCACATAGGTTGCGGGTACGGTTTCAAAAATCTCAAATAAGCCAAAGCCCACCAAAACCAACAGAACGGCAAAGCCAGCGACGATGCCGGCCATATGCGGAACGGAGCGCGCATAGCCATAGTTCGCGCCGGAGGCCATCAACATCAGGTTGTTCGGACCCGGCGTAATCGAGGTTACCAAAGCAAAAATACAGAGCGCTGTCAGATAGTCGTAGGTCATCGTTAACTCCTGCGACAACCATAGGCGAAATTTGGATAAATAGGCTTGCGTTTTTAATCAATTTTCACGCTAGAATGCAACTTATGATCAATATCGACAAAATTAGCGCAAGAATATTGCAAGTCTTAGGCAAAGAGGCTCGCATCAGCAATGCAGAACTTGCCGATAGAGTTGGCTTAAGCGCCTCGGCAACTCTGCGCCGTGTGCAGGATCTCGAGCAAAAAGGCATCATCAAGGGCTACCGCGCGGTACTGAATTCTGTCGAGCTGGGCGTGGGTTTCACCGCCTACATCACCGTGGGTTTGTCCGATCACACGAAGAAGTCTCAGCTTGCGTTTGAACGCGCCATCACCCGATCACCGGAAGTAAAGGAGTGTCATAACATCACAGGCGCAGTGGAGTACCTGCTACGCGTAGAGACCACCAACCTGGCGAGCTATAAGCAATTTCATACTGAGATTTTGGGCACGCTTCCACAGGTGAATTCAATTCACACCTATGTGGTAATGGATTCCCCCAAAGACGATCGAGCCTAGGTGATAGGTTTTAACCGTAAAAGACTCTAACAAGCCGCAGAAAGCTGAAACAATAAGTTCGCAATTCTGCAACATGACTGTCACCAAACTGCTCTACTTTCTCCGAAACTAACAGGTGGGTCGCGCCTTGGGTGCGACACACCCGTATACGGGGCTTTATATGGGCGAAGCTGGCGCACTGAAGTTGGGCGTGGCATTAGTCGCTTTATTCTTACTCTATAAGCTTTTTATTCGTCTGCGCCTGTCTCGGGCAAAACACCCCTCTATCCGCGGTCATGCCAAGTGGTCGCGGCGCCTGGCCAAACTGGTGCCTTACTACGAGTTTGATCACACACGCTTCTACAACAGCGACAATGCCCCTTCGGACATCGCCGGACGACGGCAGGCCGCCATGCAGCGGCTCAAGAGCGAAGTATCAAATCGGCAACCGGAAACATTAGCCTACAGCCAGTCCTTGGAGAACAGCATCTCCGATGTACAGTTCACTAACGCCTATCGTGTGCCCTTTCCCTATCGAACGCAGCTGGCTAAAGAACTTAAATCTGTCTCTATTCTAAGGGCCTCCAAGGGTGTTCAGGTGCAGGACTTAGATGGCAACTGGCGCTACGACCTCACCGGTTCTTACGGCGTCAACGTCTTTGGCTACGACTTTTACAAAACATGCATGAATGAAGCGCAGGCACTCGCGGGCGAATTGGGGCCGGTGTTGGGTGCCTACCATCCGCTGATCAAAGACAACGTGGAACAGCTAAAAACGATCTCGGGACTGGATGAAGTGTCCTTTCATATGTCTGGAACCGAAGCCGTTATGCAGGCCGTTCGCCTCGCTCGCTATCACACCGGACGCAGCCACCTTGTGCGCCTGTGTGGGGCCTACCACGGGTGGTGGGACGGCGTGCAACCCGGTGTCGGCAATCAACGCAAGACCCAGGATGTCTACACCCTCAGCGATCTCAGTGACACTACGCTTAAGGTCTTAAACACCCGCAAAGACATCGCCTGTGTGCTGATCAATCCGCTGCAAGCGCTTAACCCCAATGCCGATGCGCCGGGCGATGCCGCGCTGTTAGGCAGTAGTCGCAGCGCAAGCTTCGATCGAGAAACCTATACGCGCTGGCTACAGCAAATTCGCGAGGTCTGCACGCGCCGCGGCATCGTTCTGATCTTTGATGAAGTATTTACCGGCTTCCGCTTGAGCTATCGCGGAGCACAAGGTTACTTCGGCATTCAGGCCGATATGGTGACCTACGGCAAAACCTTGGGCGGTGGATTACCCGTGGGTGTGGTCTGTGGAAAACACGCGCTAATGAAGCGTTTTAGAGACGATCAACCCGCCAATATTTCATTTGCGCGCGGCACCTTTAATTCTCATCCCTACGTGATCGCCGCGATGAGTGTATTTTTACGACGCGTCCAAACAGACGAATACCAGGCGATTTACGCGGCAGCCGATGCTCTGTGGAACGAGCGGGCACAGAGCCTAAACCAAAAACTGCGCAGCGCTGAGCTACCCGTACAAATCGCCAACATGCACAGCATCTGGACGGTGCTCTACACCGCGCCCAGTCGCTACAACTGGATGCTGCAATTCTATCTTCGCTCTGAAGGTCTGGAGCTGAGCTGGATAGGTAGCGGCCGCATGATCATGAGTTTCAATTTCACCGACGCCGACTTCCAGCAGGTGGCAGACCGCTTTGTGGCGGCAGCGACGCGCATGAAGGCCGACGGTTGGTGGTGGCAATCACCCACCCTCACGCACAAATCGATACGCAGACAACTCGTCAAGGAGATGCTTGGGGCACTCCTGCCGATGGGTGCCAATCCTGGCCGCAAGGTCGCAGCGGATACCGGCGGTATCCTGGAGGAGGCAAGATGAATCAGCAAACGATTTTTAGCTCACCGAGGCCTGGTGAATTTCGCAGCTCACTGGCTCAAGAATTCAAAGCGTACATAGATAGAGCATCACAGCAATTTCCGCGAGAGGATTGCCTTCGCGTCGATCTGCACTGCCACGATCACAACAGCGACAAACCAGACGAACTGTGGGGACGCATACTTGGCCTCCCGGAAACCTGGCTTAAGACCAAAAACCTGGTTCGCTGCCTGCGCGAGAACGGTAGCGATGTGGTAACGGTGACAAACCACAACAACGCGCGTTCCTGCTGGCAGTTGCAAGAGGCCGGAGAGGACGTATTGGTAGGGTGCGAGTTTACCTGCCACTTCCCCGAAATGGACTTGTTCTGCCACGTACTCACCTACGGCTTCAATCCTGAGCAGGAGGTTGTACTAGAGGAAAAACGGCAGAATATTTATGACTTTTTGCGCTACGCGGCTGCGAACAAGCTGCCTGTCGTACTGCCACACCCTTTGTATTTTTACACGCGTAATGAAAATCTCGACATGGATCTGTTTGAAAAAATGGCCGTGATGTTCCAGCGATTCGAGGTGCTCAATGGGCAACGGGATCTGTGGCAATCCACCCTCACCTTAAACTGGATGCAGAGCCTGACACCGGAGAGAATCCGGTCTTACGCCCGTAAACATCAACTGGATCCCGCAGAGTTTGGCGTCGATCCAGACCAGCCCAAAGTGCTTACCGGCGGCTCCGACGATCATATGGGAATCTTCGCCGGGCAGTGCGGTTCATATCTTTATTTGCCGAATTTGCAGGAGAGATTAAAAACCGAAAAGGCATCCGATCTGGCGGTAGAAGCACTGTTGGCAGGCAACGTGGCCCCTTTCGGCGAGGTGGGCGAGAACGAAAAACTCACCATCGCCTTACTGGATTACTTTGCGCAAATAGCGACTCACATCGAAGACCCTGGCCTGTTGCGCATCTTGCTTCACCGAGGCGAAACCTGGGATAAGATCGCCTGTTTTGCCATCAGCAATTTGCTACTGGAGCTACAAAAGCACAAGCATTCGCGCAAATTCTTCGAGTTCGTCCACGATGCACTACAGGGCAAAAAGCCCAACAAGATGGTGAAGTGGAAAATTTCAAAGCGCTACCGATTTTGCATCAAGCACCTGGAAGCCATTGCCGAGGCGAGACGGAACTCGCCTGCAACATTTGTCGACACAGTGAATAACGCGATGTCTGAACTGTTTCGTGAGTTGAGCGCGGTGATGCTGACTCGCATTCAGGAATCGGAGCTGTTTGCCGAAGGCAGGCTACTGGAAAACCTGTCGACTGAAGAACTCACGCGCAAGTTTGAGATTCCCAGCCAAATCACTGCACTGTTATTTGGCGGCGACAGCAAGCATACCAATGTCGCCAGCAAAAAAATGCGAAAGCTCGTCGACCAGCTGTCTTTCCCTGCCATGATTTCCGCCGTGCTGCTGGGCGCGGGCCTCGCCAGTACACGAGCGCTATACCAAAATCGCGAATTCTTGGACAACTTTGCGCTCAGGATAGGCCGTAACCAACACGAACGTCGCGTACTGTATTTAACCGATACACTGTTCGACAAGAACGGCGTATCGACATCGCTCGGTGGCAAACTTAAACAGATCCAAGAACGCGATATTGCTATCGACTTTTTGATTTGTCACGAGTCGGCCGAGCCGGGACCACATTTGCACGTGCTCCGTCCGCAGGCCAGCTTTACCCTGCCCGACTCAGGTGGGCAGCAATTGCGCATTCCTGATCTGATGGAAATCGCCAAAATTTTCTACGAGGGCGGTTACGACCGTGTTGCCTGTTCTACAGAGGGGCCGATGGTTTTGGTCAGTATGTTCCTGAAAGAGAAGTTCAACATTCCCAGTTACTTCTTCATGCATACCGACTGGATCGAATACATCAAGTGTACAACCAATGCTACCCATCATGAGCGGGATCGAGTACGACGGCTGCTGCGATTGCTATACGGTCAGTTCGACGGTGTGTTCGTGCTCAATACTGACCATCGCGACTGGTTGATAGGACACGAGATGCAACTCGAGGAGGATCGCGTCCACCTGACGGCTCACTCAGCACCCCAGCCGCTGCAAGCCGTTGTGCCCATCGACAAGCGCGAGCTGTTTGCCGATGCGACTGCGGATACACCTATCCTCTTCATCGCCTGTCGGGTCAGTCGCGAAAAAGGCTTGTTCGACCTGCCAGAGATATTGGCGAAAGCACGTCAAACTCTGCCAGATCTGAGGCTGGTTATAGCGGGTCAAGGCCCGGATGAAGATGAGCTCAAGCAGGCCCTACCTGATGCCTTGTTCCTGGGCTGGGTTGATAAAGAGCGACTTGCACAAATGTATGCAGGGCTGGATCTATTCGTATTTCCCTCGCGCTTCGACACCTTCGGTAACGTCCTGCTGGAGGCCTTTGTTTACGGTATGCCGGCGATCGCTTACAACTGCAAAGGGCCTAAGGACATCATTGAGCACGGCAAGAGTGGTTATCTCGTTGAAACCGCCGAGGAAATGGCCCAGCAAATCGTCAGCCATTACCAATGGCCGGATGAGCGCAAGACCATGCGCGCCAATGCATTGAGACGCGCATCGGACTACAAAGCGGACGACATCATGACACGCTTCGTTCAGGATCTCGGCCTACCTGCTCCAGCCTGTCTGCTGGAACATCGAGCGGCCTGATCTATGGCGGAACTCATTCGCTCACTGAGTCAGCAAGAACAGCTCAACTTTCTTCTGACAAATCGCATCCCCCGCCGCTTTGCCACCCGCTTCATGGGTTGGTTTAGCGGTATTGAAAGTAAATGGCTCACGCGCCTCTCGCTTTCGATCTGGCAACGTTTTTCAGATGACCTCAGGCTAGAAGAAGCGGACAAGCAAGAGTTTTCCAGCTTGCATGATTGTTTCACACGCAAATTGAAACCCGGTGCGCGGGAGATCGATCCACGCGCGAACATCATAACCAGCCCCTGCGATGCCATCGTCGGCGAGTGTGGTCCCCTGCAGGGGACGACCGCCTTTCAGGCCAAGGGTTTTCCCTATGAGCTATCGGATCTGATTCCCGATAAAGCCCTACAAGATAAGTATCGCAACGGCATGTTCATCACCTTGCGTTTGAAGTCCAGTATGTATCACCGTTTCCATGCGCCCCAAGATTGTGAGGTTCGCGAAGTGACCTACATCTCCGGCGATACCTGGAACGTCAATCCCATCGCCTTGCGCCGTATTGAGAATCTGTATTGCAAAAATGAACGGGCAGTGATGGAACTCCATGACAATGAGAATCCGGATTCCGGTATCTGTCTTGTCGCGGTCGCCGCCATATTGGTAGCCAGTATCAAACTGCATTGCCTGGACGGCAATTTGGATATGCATTACACGGGTCCATCGAAGGTGCACTGTTTCGCTCACTACAGTAAGGGAGATGAAATGGGCTACTTTCAACATGGTTCCACCATTATTGTTTTCGGCACAGGCGATCATGCGCTGTGCGAGGGTATCCAATGTGGAACGCAGGTCCGCATGGGAGAAGCGTTGCTAACAAAAGCAACTTCAATCACTGAGCAAAATGTCGGCCGTAGCCGATCAGGGAGAGATGTAGATGAAGTTTCGTGAAGAGCTACACCAACAACGATGGGATGATCATCGTTACTACCATCACAATCGGGTCAATCAGCTACTACATCTGTTGAGCGCCAGTTGTTTTGTGGCGAGCTATTATCTGATTTTTGTTGATCCGGTCGCGGCGGTGATGGTGGGCTGGTTACTGGCCATGATACTGCGCCAGATTGGACATTTTTTCTTCGAGCCAAAGACCTTTGACGAGGTAAATGGCGTCAGCCACGAATACAAGGAAAGCGTCAAAGTTGGCTACAACCTCCATCGCAAGGTGGTTTTGCTATCAATATGGCTGGCCATTCCTGTGGTGCTGTGGCTCAACCCCAGCTTCTTTGGGCTTCTAAATGAACAACAAGTTGACCAGGGCATGATGCACACCACTGCGGTACTTTGGTTGTTTACCGGCATTGGCGCGGTACTGTTTCGCACAGTTCAGCTGTTCTTTTTGATGGGCATTCAATCTGGGTTGGTGTGGGCCACCAAAATCCTGACCGACCCATTCCACGACATTAAGATTTACCACAAAGCGCCCTATCACATCATGAAGGGTGACATGTATGACGATATGAGTGACTGGTATCGAGATGTACCTGCCTCTGGGTCGCAGGGCTCATAGAACTTTCATTTTGCCGTATTTAGTTTGCAACATTCTGAGCGCATGCTGCGCTCAGAATAAACAAACCCGGAGGGAATTATCGTGAAACGCAAGACGGAACCGGTTTACCAGGTCCCGGAAAAACGACGCATACGCGAGGAGATTAACCAGCAGGTAGCGGATTTCCTGAAGACAGGTGGCCAAATCGATGTATTGAGTAACCAAGGTGAGTCAGCCGGCCCCAGCAGCAGCGGTCGGCGTTGGAACGACCCAGAAGATCTACTCCCACTGTCGGACTAAGGTTTGCTGTCTAGAGCTCAGCAGGTGATGCGCCCGAGGCCTGCCACAGAATAAAAACCAGGGTAGTTCTATTGGACTACCCTTTTTTTTCATTGCGCTACCCACTCTATCCTCAAGTAATCGTTCAACAAACGAACGCGCTTTTCTCCTTAATTTCTGCACAATTTATCTACATAATTCGCGACACCATTTGCAATAGCGCCGACCTGTGATGCACGGCAGGCAGGTTCCACTCTGACTGAGGGCATCGCGAATTCGATGCCTTCGCGCTCGATACCTGAGATGCATGAAACTTTCACTGGCACAAAAACTGGTCGCCGCCTTTCTCGGGCTGACACTGGCGGTGTTAATAGCCACACTAGGGCTGGCACGCTGGAGTTTTGACAAGGGTTTTCTGGACTACGTCAATGCTCTCGAGCAAGTCAGGCTACAGCGCTTGGGAAGCGAGCTGGCAGAGTATTACGTCAACGCAGACGGCAGCTGGGCTGCACTCAGCGTTGATTCATTCCAACGACTGCTGAATCGAACTGCGCAAGACAGGCCAATTGGGGGGTTTGGCAGTCGGGAATCGCCACCCCCTCCGCGCCCGCACATAGAACGGCCAGCTGACGCTTCCGGGCCTGGGCAACGGGCCTTGCCGCCAGGAGGGCGGCTGCCACCAGGCTTTCCTCCTGGTGGGCCCCCAGAAGACAAACCCCCCACCGCCCTGTATGACCTGCAGGGCAATATCGTCGTGGGGGTTCGCAGTCACCTCATTGACGAGCGCGCCATCATTGTACCGGTGCTAGTCGACGGCGTGTCTGTGGGCGAGTTGCAAAGTGCACCTCGGCGGCGGCTGGAGACACCTCAGGAGACCAGTTTCTCGAGGCAGCAGTTAAATACCAGCTGGATTATTGGCATTTCCTTCACTGTAATAGCCTTCGCGCTCTCTCTTTTTTTGGCAAAAGGGCTGCTCGCGCCTATCAGACGTATGATCAGTCATGTTGGGCACCTCTCTAGTGGACACTACAGCCAGCGTCTCAATGAAAGTCGATCTGATGAGTTAGGCCAGCTGACGCGTGATCTCGATCGACTGGGTGCGACGCTAGAAGAGAATCAAAACTCGCGACGGCGCTTACTGGCGGATGTGTCACACGAGCTGCGTACTCCACTATCCGTTCTCACTGGAGAAATCGAGGCCATGCAAGATGGGCTGCGGCCTCTGGACGCAGCGCAGCTCGTTTCTCTTGAACAGGAAGTGAAGCGGCTGAGAATTCTGGTTGACGATCTTTACGAGCTTTCACTATCGGAACTGGGTGGTCTGCGATATGAGTTCTCATCTGTCGAGCTCGCGGGACGCCTTAGCAGCGCGGTAGCGACAGTGCAGGCACGTGCCAAAGAGAAGGGACTTGATATCAAAGAAGATCTAGCCGAACCGCAAAAGGTACGCGCAGATTCCTCGAGGTTAGACCAGCTATTCTGCAACCTGCTGGAGAATGCATTGGCTTATACAGACGGGCCGGGCTCTGTCGCGGTAGCGTGTAAACGTGTTGCCAATCAGGTCGTCGTTACTATCGATGATTCTCCACCTGGAGTGGATGCCGCCGATTGCGATAAGCTCTTCGACCCCCTGTTTCGCCAGGAGTCATCGCGCAATCGCCGCAGCGGCGGGGCCGGTCTAGGGCTGGCAATTTGCCGCAATATTGTCGATGCTCACGAGGGCACCATCAACGCGACGCCATCGGCGTTGGGGGGCTTACATGTGGAAGTGGCACTGCCGCTCGCAGAGGGAACCGAGCAATGAGCGAGACACACATTCTGATCGTCGAAGATGAACCCAAGATCGCACAGCTTTTGGCTGACTATCTGCAACGAGAAGGCTTTTCAACGACCATATTGAATGAAGGTACTCACGCTGTAGAGCAAGTGCAATCACTGCAGCCACACTTTCTGATACTGGACCTGATGCTGCCCGGAAAAGATGGGCTAAGCATCTGCCGTGAAGTACGACAGTCATCGGAAATACCCATCATGATGCTCACGGCTAAGGTGGACGAGATCGACCGCCTGTTGGGGTTGGAACTGGGAGCGGATGATTACGTATGCAAGCCGTTCAGCCCAAGGGAAGTCGTTGCCCGAGTCCGCACCATTCTGCGCAGGGTCACTTCGGCACCCAAAACCGTAGAAGAGAATGTACTGGACTACGCAGGCATCACACTCGCGCTAGAGCGGTTTGAGTGCATGGCGAACGGTGCGCGTATCGAGCTGACACCCGTCGAGTTCAATATACTCAAAGCGTTCATGGCGCGACCGGGACATGTCTTTTCGCGCGATAGACTCATGGATCTTGCCTATCCGGATGAACGCGTGGTGAGTGACCGCACCATGGATACCCATGTCAAGAACCTCAGACGGAAACTGACACAGGGCTTAGGCGATCGCGAGCTCATTCATTCCATCTACGGCGTTGGCTATAAGATCGATTAGCTGACTTAAACTGCCATCTCCTGAAGTTCTTCACACTTACTACCCGCTGCCTCCTTGCTTGTTCGCGATACTGGGTTCAGTCCCATTACAAACCAGGAGATATCGATGTTTTACCACATACCGTTTCGCAACACCGTACTGGCAATCGCCCTGACATCATGGTTTGCCAGCTCTTTGGCTAATGCAGAGCCAGGCGAGCAAAACAGTAAGCGGCGTGGTCCGCCCCCGGAAGCGCTCGCAGCGTGTGAAAGTAGCGCCGAGGGCGATAGCTGCAGCTTCACCAGCCCCCGGGGCGATAGCATCGAGGGTTCCTGTATTGTGCCCAGGAGTGACAATGGCCTGGCATGCAAACCGCAAGGTGGTCCACCGCGCGACATGCAAGCAAGCAGTGGCAGCAGTGAGGGAGAATAATGGCTTTCGCGCGCGCTTAGGCGCAAAATTTAGCGGCGCTCACCGGCGTGCGTTCACGAGAGTCGCGCCCATCCAGTAGCGCATTGGAACC
>JBCCNJ010000057.1:0-25677 GCA_039025905.1 Pseudomonadota bacterium
CGGGGGTCGAATAATAGACTAGACCGAGACCAACCGGTTTTGCACCGATGCAGTTTACTGGCTCCTTTTAACCTTCCGCTGCCACCAGGTACAGCCAAATCTCGAGACCTTCTTTCCTGGATTTGTACCTGGACATCTATCCCATTCGTCTGGCACGCCATCGTTATCGCTATCCGGATACGTCACAAGATCAATTTCCTCACGCAGCTGCTGATATTCGCTCTCCAGGTCTTGGATGTATGCCCTGAAACCTAAGTTATCCATTACACAAGCACCGAGGTTGTCTGCATCCTCCGGATAGGGATCGCAAACATCGCCGAAGGCGTCTCCATCAGTGTTAAGCTGGTCAGCGTTTGCTATATCCGGGCAATTATCTGAACTGTCAATTATGCCATCCGAATCCGCATCAAGCCCACCAGAATCACTGACTAGCCCGCAAAGCTTGTCCTCTAAAAGAACCAGAAAACCTCCGTCCCCACCGAGCGCCAAAAAATCAATTGGATTCGCTGCAAAGGACTGAGGACACTCCAGTTCCCAGCTATCGGTTACACTAAACGTTGATACTGCATAGGAATAGACCGTCGTGGTTTGGCCACCGTGAACTGAACCATAATCTGCAACGAAAAAGCGCGTATCATCGCCATCCACATAAGAAGTAAGCCCTGCTGCTACGAGTGACTGTGGAATGAGGCTTTCAGGCCTTATGACCTGGCCGCTGGTTGTGTGAACCCTGGCCGCTGACGGGCTGACTACAATTTTGCTTGTGCCACTTATGTCGCCATGCTTATCTTCCAAAACAATAGGTACACCGGGTTGATTTAGATCTAGTTTGTAAAGTGAGTTAGGTGAAAAACCTTCCCCTATATACAGATATGATCCTGGTGATTCAGCGAACGTTGGTTGCGCTCTAATGATTCGATCTCCTGCAACCCTGGTAGCAAGGTTACCTTGATCCAGCTTTACTTCCACGATATGCGCAAACCCAGAGCTGCTCGGGGAGGCAGAGACAAACAACCTTTCCCCGGCAACGTATTCCACATCCCAAGTTTGATGATGCCTGAGCTCGGTGCCCAGTACGATTTCCGAGAGGTACAGCGTATCCAGATCAAGGACAGCCACCGCACCGCCCCCGAATAGTGCGATGAACAAACGAGAGCCATCGTCACTTAAATCCATGCCTTTCGGCTGAGAGCCGACATAGATTCGATCAACTATTGTGAAGTCTGTGGTAGACAACCGGATAACTTCATTCGTTGATGGCACGGAAACGTAGATAAGTTGGCGATCAGGGTCATGAACAATACCGTGCCCCTTTCCCCCAAGCGCCAAATTGAGGTTTAGATTCTCCGCTAGCGTACCGAAAGATAGTAAACCGGCGAAAAAAATAGCGAGAGTAAGTAACCTACGCATCGGCATTACGACTTATCCATGATATTTGATTTTGTCGAATTTCAGCGTAGCAGAGGGAGTTTATAGAGCCAATTTTAAAAAGCACTATTTATAGGAAATGTGATATATCGCAAGGCCGGGAGAACTATCCGGGTATGGAAATTCCACGATTCAAGCTGCTATATGAGGAGATAAGGCTGCCCCTGCCCCATGCTTTGTTAGGTGTGCTCACGCACTTGATATCGGTAACTCACCTTGTAACTAGCTACAGGTCCTGGTGTTGCTTCATAAAAGCCAGCGAAAGTTCAAGCTTCGGTTTCTGGCATTTCAGTGGTTTGTTTGGTTCGCTCCTCTACCTCGATCCTAAGGGATGAGAATTCACCACAGTATTTATCCATCCTACACTGTTGGCGGGCGAACCGTGCTGCTACCCGGTGATTAGTCGCCTGGGGACAGGAGCACGCGCGATCGCTCGGTTATTGGCGCGCGACAGTCATTCGTCCAGCAATGGCATAGGGGCCACTTTCAACAATGACCAGCTCCATCGTGTTGGCATCGATCAAGGCGCCGCTCAAATAACTCGTGTCCGGATGGTCCGCCAAGGTAATGGTTTTGCCATCATGATGGATCACGCCGACGAAGGTCTCCTCTGATCGGTGGGTGACCTTTTCACCATCGTGCATATCCTGCATGGTTTCCGGATGCTCCCAGCTATAGCTCCCAGACAAGACCGCACCGTTTTGGCTTGCGATGGTGATGACAAGGGTCGAGCTATCGCCAATCATCACGTCATCGCCGCCGGTGGTGCGCTTGACACCGCTGACGCCGACCCAGGTTCCGGTGAGATCAGGTTCCTCGGCGGCGGCTGGGAGTGAAAGAAGTGCGACAAACAAAAACGCAACCATCGGCTTCATAGGCGGCTCCTTACTGTAGATGCCGGCGAGCCTAATGGCTCGCCTAGCTATGTAATGATCATAACACTCTATGGTCGAGGGAGCGCACATCCACTGTCGCTCAGTGGGCTTCGCGTCTTCGGCGCTTGTTTCAAATTGGAAAAGCAGCACGACAGATAGTCTGGCACGCAATAAATGCTCGATCGCCAAATCAGGTACCGTGATTTGGTTGCACGGCACTCGATTGTTCGCGGACCTGCCTTCTGGGCATGTCGCCACCTGATCGATGCGGTACAGACTTCTTCAAGCCGGCTTCTCTAAACCTGTGTATGACTAGCATGTTGAGAAAGTGAATAGCACCAAGTACCAGTAATACGAGGCCAATGCTTGAGCTCAGGTAGACGATCATTGCCTCGATACCGGAAATCTTCGCACTTGTTTGTAGACGCAGCAGGACAAAGCCGATGTTAAGAAGATAAAACCCGACCACGAGCATGTGATTCACTGAGCGGGCTAACTCCGCGTTCCCATTAAATCCGTCTATGAGATAGATTTCCCCATTTTTGCTCAAAGTCCTGGAAACAAGCACGGTAACGGCAATGCTAATGCCGATGTAAAGTATGTAGGTAACTGAAGTGGTCATAACTATCCTCGGTATATTCAATTGCTGAAAAGGGTTTAAGTGCGGTAACACTTGAGGACAGTTTATTTGGCCAAAGCGATCCTGCTTCCGAGGCTATAGATTAGTAATAAGAATTTTTTTTCTCCGTTAAATTCAGATCCTTATAAACTTCCAGAATGATAATTCAGGAAGCAGTTGTGTTCGTCATCTCTTTCCGATAGCTGCCGGGCGACATCGAAGTGAGCTCTCTAAAGGCAGAGTAGAAATTAGATTGCGACTGAAACCCGGTCATGATGCTAATTGCCAATATAGACGTATCGGGCTCTTCAACGAGCAGTATTTTTGCGCGATCTATACGATGTGCTCTGACGAATCTTGAAAATCCGTATCCATACTGGGTGTTCACTAGCTCGGATAACTGGTGCGGATTCATTTCCAGCATAGCTGCCATTGAACTTAGGCTTAACTTTTCATTTTGATAGATACTCTCCTGGCGCATCAAAGCCTCTAGTTGCACCTTCTTGGAGTCAACATCGACCCCGGCTAGTTTTGATTTGGCATACGTCATCGCCGCAATCTGTTGAATATCGCTAAGCATATCCGGGAACACAACGATCGCCATGAGCACCAGAAACATCGCAATACCGATCGAGTTTGCGTACGCGAGATAATAAATTCTGTGATCGATATAGGGGATGAGCAGGCCCAGTGCCAGCCCGACGACGGCCAACACAGCGAATAAGCCAAAGAAAAAACGCTCAAATTCGAATCTACTGTGTTGAGTACGCGTCTTTAAAACTAAAAGCGCAAACCACAATGAGTAGGCCGTACCGATGAGAAACGCAAGCGGAGCCACCATAACCTTAGGCAAGACTGCTCCAATGATGACCGGCAAAAAGTGCCAAAGAAGGGATATTCTCAGCCTTTCATCGGGGAATAGTACGAAACGGCTGAAAAAGTAAAAGCTGGCGGGGACAACTAACAACAGTAGCAGGTATAAGCGGCTGTTAAGTGCATCGAATGTGGTACTCAACGTTGTGTAGTGACACCATTGGAGAAGCGCCAGGCCAATCAATAAAGCAGAACAAGCGAGCTTCGAAGGGACACTTTTTTGCAATTCTGGCAGGAAAAACACATAAGCTAGAATGAGTAAGCCAGCGCTGAATATGGTGAAGCCCGTCAAAAGAATCGTAAACTTTTCGATCACGTAGAGCCCTATCATTTCGATCGCACATCGCAGCTGTTATCGCGTCTGGGTTACTCCATTAGAGAAGTATGGCACCGGACAACAGTCTCCCCCATAAGAGGAGCCCACCTCTATGCTTAGCAATTCGAGACGACGCATCCAAGGAGACTGCGCTGCATCAATGGGGCTCCCTGGGCCGCTATGTTAGTGTTCCAACACTCACGGCAGTAGCAAGCACGTTTACGCTACAGTACCAGTGCTATGCACGCAATTCGATGCCTCCACACAACGGCAGAACAGCGAATTTCAACCAACACTACCTCGAGATAGCGGCTTGAAAGCCCGTTGAGAGAGTGCCGCCCATCCTGGCGACTCACGATATGCGGGATTGATCACAACGGCGACGGCTGCCCCACGCTTGCCTCCAGCGTTGTGACCCCTGCGGGGCGCCTTCGGCGTCTAAATTGCTCCCTTGGTCGCAATTTTTCGAACGGTGCGGCCGGCGTTCCGGGTTCTAATCAGACGACCCACTGCACAAACAAAAAAGCCGCCCAAATGGGCGGCATTTCCGTTTGTATGGTGGGCCGTGCTGGATTCGAACCAGCGACCAATTGGTTAAAAGCCAACTGCTCTACCAACTGAGCTAACGGCCCGGAGCGAAGGGGCGTATGGTACGGATATCAGGGCAAAACTCAAGCCCCGCGAGGGCTTTATACGCGGCACTTAGCAACCAGAATCAAGCACTTACGTAACGGGTTGGGTCTTCTACGCCGGCATCGAGAAAACCCTGCCTTCGCAGTCTGCAGCTATCGCATTTGCCACAGGCTAATCCCTCCGCCGTGGCCTGATAGCAGGACACCGTCATTGAGTAGTCCACGCCAAGTTCGATGCCCTTTTTAATGATGTCGTCTTTACCCATCTCCACCAGCGGCGCGTGAATCTTCATGCGACTTCCCTCAACACCGACTTTGGTGGCGAGATTTGCGGTGGTTTCGAAAGACTTAATAAACTCAGGGCGACAGTCGGGATAGCCCGAGTAATCAATTGCATTGACGCCGATAAAAATATCGCTAGCGCCCAGTACTTCAGCCCAGCCCAGGGCGATTGAGAGAAAGACGGTGTTGCGGGCAGGCACATAGGTGATGGGAATGCCCTCGGTGGGTTCTTCTGGGACAGCAATATCCATATCTGTCAAAGCCGAGCCGCCAATGCTATCGAGGTTCAGCTGCACGACTTTGTGTTCGACATCACCCAGTGCTTTGGAGATGTTTTCCGCTGCAGTTAACTCAGCGCGATGTCGCTGCCCGTAATCGAAGCTTAATGTATGGCAGGCAAAGCCTTGAGTCTTGGCCATAGCGAGCATGGTGGTGGAATCGAGGCCACCAGACACCAGCACAACAGCGAGTTTGGTTTGGTTCACCACCGCTAGCGCCCGGGCTCGTCATTCCATAGGACTTTGTGTAATTGTACTTGTAATCTTACCCGCAAATTGTCTTCTAGAATCCAGTGCGCCAACTCTTGTGCGTCCAACTCTGCGTGACTGGGGGAGAACAGTACGTCCGATACGCGATCTGGCAGTGAGAATTCATCTAGCTTGAAGCGCGCCCATTCGTAATCCGACCTGTTACAGATCACGAATTTCACCTGGTCGTGGGGCTGCAGCAATGGGATGTTGTCGTAGTCATTTCTCGTCATTTCACCGGATGCAGGCGTCTTCAAGTCGAGTACTTTCACTACCCGCGGATCAACGCCGACCAGCGACATGGCACCGCCGGTCTCTAGCGATACTTCGTAGCCTGCATCACACAACAGTGTTAGCAGTGGTAGGCAGTTGTTTTGCGCGAGCGGCTCTCCACCTGTCACGGTCACGTAGCGTGGCTCATACGCATTAACGCGGGATAGCACCTGTTTAAGGCTGAAGAGCTCACCGCCGTTAAAGGCATAGGCGGTATCGCAATAAACACAGCGTAGAGGGCAGCCGGTGAGTCGCACGAATACCGTGGGAATACCCACCGTGCGCGCCTCTCCCTGTAGGGAATAAAAAATCTCGGTAATGCGCAGCTGATCGGCGCTGCGCCCGGCGGGTTCGCCACCACCAGTCCTGCGGTATTCTGCTTTATAGGGACGTGTATCTGCCATGGCTACAGCGCTCGCTCAGTAATTCTCGGCGATGAAGTCCTGAGCCAATTTCACCGCAGAACTATTTGTGCTGCCGTACTGATTAACAACCTGATCGAGATACTCACGGGCTTTTTCTGGGTTGCCCTTCATAAACTGCACCTTACCCAATTTATACAGGGCATCGGGTGCTTTGCTGTTATCGGGGTACTGGCTCAACAGCATGGCGAAGGCCTGTCTTGAGGATTCAAGGTCAGCCGGATCCACAACCAGATACAGCTCGCCCAGCCAGTAAAAGGCATTGGGGGCGAACTTGCCAGCGGGGTAATCCAGTTGGAACTGCTGAAACGCATCCACTGCCTGGTCAAAGCGCTGACTCTGAACCAGAGAATACGCAGCACGATAAGCCTCGGCCTCACCGGCCTGGGCTGCCACAGATGAAGTGCCCGCGATAGTGCTGGTAGCAGGAGCGGACGGCGGCACGCCTGTCGCTGGCGATGTCGCCGTCGCCGCTGTCCCGGCGGTGCCGGCCGCGGCAATGCGCTTATCCAAATCTACATAGCGTTGAAGACTCTGCTCCTGTAGCGTGCGGAGCTGGTGCCCCTGTTCCTCCAGCTTGCCATTGAGCTCCATCACTTGCTGCTGCAGCTGCTGGATCTGGGCAAACAGAAGCCCCAAATTTTGACCGCCCGCTGGCGCTGCGGAAGCGGGTTGCACTGAACCTGTGCCGGTATTGGCGGCCACAGGTGCCACCGCTGCACCGCCAGGTGCCGAGGGTGCGCTACCTGCACCAAAACTGGTGGCGGGGTAGGCCTGGGTATCGCGAGGGGCAAAAGGGTCGCTGGGCGCGGCGGCGGCGCGCTCGGCTTCTACGTCTACATAATCCGGTGTTTGTGCGCTGACTATAGACGCGTGAGTGAGCAAGAGCAGGCCGGTCACGCTCACGATTTTTTTGATGTTAGACATGACTGTCGTTCACACTAGTTGACGACGACCAGAACTACACGCCGGTTTTGCGCCCAGTTCACTTCACCGGTTCCATAGGCCACCGGGCGTTCTTCCCCATAGCTGATGCTCTCTACACGCGAACCGGCGATACCGTTGAGCACCATGTAATCGCGCACCGTATTAGCACGGCGCTCGCCCAGGGCCAGGTTGTACTCTCGCGTGCCACGCTCATCTGTATGGCCTTCTAAGCGGACGAAAGAGTTCGTCAGCTTGAGGGCCGCGATATAGGCATCGAGCGCTGTGATAGCCTCAGGCGTCAAAGTGGAGCTGTCATAGGCAAAATAAAATACGTTGCCATAGGCCTCTGCTGTTTCCATCAACTCTTCACGCTGGGCATCCGCCGCCGAGGCCGACTCGCTGGCAGCGGTGGCTGCCGCTTGCTCTTGTGCCGCCTTGGCCGCGGCCGCTGCCGCGGCGGCTGCAGCTGCCGCTTCCTGATCTTCTTTGGTGCTGCTGCTTGAACAAGCAACTAGAAAAGCGGCGCTCAGTGCGAGTGCAGCGAATTTGGCCGCAGCAGATAGATGTTTCATGAGAACAGTCCTCAGTGCTTTATCATTCGGAATTTTGGTGTGCTAGTTTGCACTCAAATAGGGCGACCATGCCGGCTCTCTGACGTCTCCCTCACGCGCGGGAAGACGGAACTTTGCCCCTCCGTCCACCGAGACCGCAGCCAATATGCCCCGGTCGTCAAATTTGGTCGCGTACAATACCATAGAGCCGTTTGGCGCGATACTTGGGCTTTCATCCAGCTGGGTAGAGGTCAGGATCTGCAGTCGGTCGGTGACCAAATCGAGCAGCGCGATATTAAAAGCGCCATCCTGCTGGTGAACCAGTACCACATTGCGACCGTCCTGCGCGACCCTCGCTCGCGCGTTATAGCGCCCTTCAAAAGTCACGCGTGTGGTGGTCTGAGAAGCCAGATCATAGCGATAGATTTGTGGTCTTCCCCCTCGATCAGAGGTGAACAAGATCGATTCACCATTTGGCATCCAGGCTGGTTCCGTATCGATCGCATAGTTACGTGTGATATTGGTTAGCCGTCGCGTGGCGAGATCCATTAAATAGATATCCGGGTTGCCATCTTTGGATAAGACCATGGCCATGGTCTTGCCATCCGGCGACCAGGCAGGCGAACTATTCAGGCCTTTGAAGTTTGTGAGTTGTTCTCGGTTGCCCGTCGCAATATCTTGTCGAAAAATCGCGGGCCGCCCTGTCTCGAAAGAAACATAGGCAATCTGCACCGCATCGGGCGCCCAGGTAGGTGTCATCAGGGGTTCGCGCGATTCCAGCAGCACGATGGGCCGCGCGCCATCCGAGTCGGACATGGTTAACCGATAAGTATCTTTGGCACCGTCCTGGCCTCGCGTGACCGACACATAAAGCAGCCGTGTGGCGAAGGCCCCACGAATTCCGGTCAAGTGTTCATAGATTTTATCGGCGACGCGGTGTGCGAGCATGCGGGCATCGCTTGCCGGGCCTGATTCAAATCCCGAAAACACCCGGGTCTGACGCAGGACATCGAACAGCTCGTAATCCAGACGCAACCCGTTAAGGGGTTGCGGGCTGACTTTGCCAATCAGCAAATACTCTGTATCCAGCGCGCGCCAATCACGATAGAACACCTCCTGCTGGGTGCTGGGCATACCTAACATGTCGGTGCGGGCAACCGGCGCAAACTGACCACTTCTGAGCAAGTCCGATTCTATGACCGCAGAGACGTCCTCTGGCGCTGCGCCCGAGCCCTGCCAGGCAAAGGGCACCACGGCAATCGCGGTAGGATTATCCATGCCTTTGGTGATTTCGATCGTCAGGTCGCTCGCGCTGACCAGACTCGCTAGGACCAACAGCAGAGTACTTATAAAGGTGGCTGCAACACGTCTCATCAGTAACGCAAATCCTCTGGTCTAAATAACAGGCTAAGCTGCCTGAACGATTTTTCGAACTCCCTTGGGGGCAGATTCTGCAACTCGGGAAAGCTGCCGGCCTTTTTTACCGCATTCACCGCCGACTGATCGAAGGCGCGATTGCCGCTACCTCTCACCACACTCACACTAACCACTTCGCCGGTGGGAACCAATCGAATGGATAGCAGGGTTTCCATGCCGTTGCGCGCACTGGGAGGTCGGCTCCAGTAGTTGATGACAGTTTGCTGAATTAACGCGGCGTAAGAGGCGGCCAGTTCTGCAGAGGTAGCCGCTGCGGCTGCCGCTGTGTCTTCTTCGGCCACTGCCCTAGCAATGTCCGCCCGCGCCAGGGCTGCCAGCTCTTGCTGGGTGAGGCGCGGCGTTTCCGGTTCGGCAGGTGCCGGTTTCGGTTGTGGCGTGGCGACCGGCGCTGGTTTCGGCTGCGCCACGGATTTTGGTTTTGGCTTGGGCGCGGCTTTGGGTTTGGGCTTGGGTTGGGCGACGGGTTTAGGTTGTGGCTTAGCCGCCGCCTTCGGTGCCGGTGCGGGTTTGGGTTTCAACTCACTGGCATCAATCAACCTGGCGTTGATGACCTGCGGCTGTGGTTTGATAACAATGGTATCGGGCTTGCCGCCGCCCCAGTTAAATAGCAACAGCGCCAGAATCAAGGCATGCAATGCCAGCGTCGCCAACGCCGGCCGAACAATAATGCGAGGTGCAACCGGCTTCGCATAAATAGATGCGCTAGTGGTCACTGTGGATCCTCGGTTACCAGGCCCACGCTGGGTGCTCCCGCTTCCTGCAGCGCCACCATCACGGTTACAACATCACCATAGGGCACGGCGCGATCGCCCCAGACCAATACCGGCTTATCCGGATTGCGACTCATGACTTTGGAGACACGATCCTTGATGGTGGCCAGCGACAGCACCTGATCTTCGGAAGCGCCCAAATTCAAAAACAGTTGACCCGAACTGTCTACCGAGACAATCAGCGGTTCACTGTCTTGATCCTCCACCGGGTCGGCGCTGGCCTCCGGCAATTCTACCTTCACACCCTGCATCAGCATGGGTGCAGTCACCATAAAGATAATCAATAGCACCAGCATCACGTCGATGTAGGGCACGACATTGATTTCCGACATGGGTCGGCGTTTCTGTTTGCGGGTTGTGCCCTCAGCCACGCGCAGAGGCCTCGCTCTTTCGCGCCGCCGAGCGCAGTGCGTAGGCCTGACGGTTCAGAATGCCGGAAAACTCATCCACGAACGTGTCGTAGCGGTTGGTAAATACATCCACCCGCGCCGCCAGGCGGTTGTAAGCCAATACCGCTGGAATAGCCGCAAACAGTCCCATCGCGGTGGCGATCAAGGCCTCGGAAATTCCAGGCGCAACGGTCGCCAGGGTGGCCTGGGTCGCGTTGGCAAGACCGCGAAAGGAATGCATGATGCCCCATACAGTGCCAAACAAGCCGATATAGGGGCTGGTTGAACCAACAGATGCCAGAAACGCCAGGTGACGCTCCAGTCTCTCGTCTTCGCGCATCATGGCGACCCGCATGGCGCGCCGTGAACCTTCCACCACTGCTTCGGAATCCATATCGGATTGCTGCGCGAGGCGAGAAAATTCCTTAAATCCGGCCCTGAAGATACTCTCCATGCCCAAAATTTGCTGGCCGGCCGCCGCCTGCTCATTGCCCTCGCGGTAAAGTTGGGCGAGATCGATACCGGACCAAAAGCGTTCTTCGAACTGGTACATTTCGTCGTGCGCACTACGGAAGTAGAGAAAACGCTGCACGATCATGTACCAGGATAGGATGGAGGCGAGAACCAGTATCGCCATTACCAGCTGCACAGTGAAGCTGGCCTGCAAAATCAGATCGATGAGACTGAGTTGCTCTTCCAAAAAACCAATCCCCTTTCTATCTATCTTCCAGCTACTTTCTAGCTGTGTATGGTTTCGCTATCTGCGCTTTGACTATTCTTTGTCTGGCTCTTCGTGCGCTGGCATCTAGCTCTTACTGCACTGCCTTTAGCTTCGCCGCCATATCGGCAGGTATCCTGCGGGGCTGCACGCCTGTGCGGTCAACACAGGCCAGCGTCAATTGAGCTCGCGCTAGCGCTTCGCCCTCGCGATAAACACACTGATCCATTTGCATGGATGCCCCTTTAAGTGCACTAATCGAGGAAGTCACCTCGAGTTCGTCATCCAGTCTGGCCGGGCTCGAGTAGCGAATCGATGCGTCGCGCACTACAAACATTAAATCGTGATTAAAGATGTACTGTCGCCCAAACCCGAGTTCGCGCATGTACTCTGTGCGCGCCCTTTCCATAAACTTGAGATAGTTGACGTAATAAACAATGCCCCCGGCGTCGGTGTCTTCGATATAGACGCGCAGTTTGAGGGAAAATTCCCCCTCACTCACGTCGTATCACCGCCCGCATCCAGGTCCAGCGACAAATTCACGCCTTTTTCTGCTTTCGCTTCAGATTCTTCTGGTTTCGGCAAACCGAAATGCAGATAGGCGTTGCGGGTGACCATACGCCCTCTCGGGGTGCGCACCATATAGCCCTGCTGGATCAGGTAGGGTTCCAGCACGTCTTCAATCGTGCCGCGCTCTTCCGAGATGGCCGCCGCCAGGCTATCGACGCCGACGGGGCCGCCGTCAAACTTTTCAATCATCGCCAATAGCAAGCGACGGTCGAGGTGGTCGAAGCCCTGCTGATCCACACTGAGCATATCAAGAGCTCGATCGGCGATATCGGAAGAGATATGACCGTCAGCCTTCACCTCAGCATAATCGCGCACCCGCCGCAGCAAACGATTGGCGATTCGCGGAGTACCGCGGGCGCGCCGGGCAACTTCCGCCGCCCCCTCATTATCCAGACTGATATCCAGAATGCCTGCGGAGCGGGCGACAATACTGGACAAATCTGCGACATCGTAAAACTCAAGGCGCTGTACGATCCCAAAGCGGTCGCGCAGAGGTGACGTCAATAGACCTGCCCTCGTCGTCGCGCCGACGAGCGTAAAAGGCGGCAGCTCCAGCTTGATAGAGCGCGCTGCGGGCCCTTCACCAATCATAATATCCAGCTGATAGTCTTCTAAGGCCGGATACAGTACCTCTTCGACCACTGGGCTCAGCCGGTGAATTTCATCGATAAATAGGACATCGCCGGGTTCCAGGTTCGTCATCAGAGCGGCGATATCGCCCGCCTTCTCCAACACAGGACCCGAAGTGGTCTTTAGCGATACGCCCATCTCGTTGGCGATGATGCTCGCTAACGTGGTTTTTCCCAAGCCGGGCGGGCCAAAAATCAAGGTGTGGTCCAGGGGCTCGCCTCGACCACGAGCAGCCTGCAGAAAAATGCTCATCTGCTCACGCACCGCGCGCTGCCCCACATACTCGTCCAGCGTTTTCGGTCGGATGGCGCGATCAATCGCATCCTCCCGGGGGCTCTCTGCGGCCGGTGTTATCAGTCGATCTGTTTCAATCATCTGCGGCTGTGCTCATTCAAGGTCTCGCTTAGCCTTTCACCACGGACTTGAGCGCCTGGCGAATTAACTCCTCACTGCTTACGATACTATCGTCATTCACGGCCATCACCATTTTGCTGGCCTCCTGCGGTCGATATCCCAGTGCAATCAGCGCACCTTCTGCGTCGCTGATCATATCAGAGGACACCTTGGATTCCGGTTGATCTTCCGCGGGTGGTTCAGCACCGTCATCCGCGCCAAACCAGTCGTTGAGCTTGTCTCGCATCTCGATCAACAGCCGTTCCGCCGTTTTTTTACCCACACCAGGCAGCGCTACCAGCGAGGAAATGTCGTCGCGCTGCACGCATTTGGCGAAATGGCTGGAATCCATACCCGAGAGAATCGTCAATCCTAGCTTGGGCCCGACGCCACTGACCTTGATCAGCTGTCGGAACAGACGGCGGTCCCGGTCATCGATGAAACCGTAGAGCAGCTGTGCATCCTCTCGCACCACAAAATGCGTGACCAGAGAAACTTCGGTGCCCACTTCAGGTAGCTGAAACAGCGTGGTCATCGGTACCTGCAGCTCATAGCCCACCCCGGCCACTTCTACCAGTATGTCTGGCGGTTGCTTCTGCACCAGCGTGCCTCGAATGCGTCCAATCATTACGCCATCTCAATAAGGTGGATTGATTTGCTCAACGCAAGCGTCGTCTACGCACAGATTTTGCGCCAGCCATATTGATCAAGCTCTGGCGAGTGTGAGCGTGGCACAGCGCTGCCGCTAATGCATCTGCGGCGTCTTCAGTGGGTTCGCCCGGCAAATTGAGCAAAGCTTTGACCATATGCTGTACCTGGGTTTTCTCCGCTGCGCCCGTGCCCACCACGGATTGCTTGATCTGTCGGGCTGAGTACTCGGACACCTCCATATCACGCGAAACACAGGCGACAATGGCCGCGCCTCGAGCCTGACCGAGTTTCAGTGCTGAGCCAGCACTCTTGGCCATGAATACCTGCTCGATTGCCAGCTCCTGAGGACAATGGGCTTCGACCAGCTCAGTCACGCCGGCGTAGATCATCTGCAGCCGCTGTGGCAGCTCGATATCCGGCAGCCGAATCACACCACTGGTGACATATTCACTGCGACCGGAGGCATAATGGATGATGCCAAACCCTGTTTTGCGGGAACCGGGGTCAATCCCCAAAATGACCGACATGCCATTTACCGATGTCTCTGCCCGGCGCTTATTATGTACAAATTTACAGTATTAATCAGCAAGCTGCGGAAGCTCGCAGCATAATTTCAGCCCAAACCGTCTGACCTTGCGTGTCGCAATGCACTTTGACACTAGAGGGGTTTTTTATTCAGAAGCTGGATTACATCATACAATCGTTGTATTCACTGGCTCGCGCGTCCTTGAATAGTCGATGGCAGAGGCCGATCTAGCCATACGCCAAGCGCGCGGATCTCGCTCTGCTTTTGTCGACTTTCTGAGCAACGGCCTTCAAGTTGCCTGGCCAACAAGCGCACACCCCAAGAGCCTGTTTAAGCTTATGCAATATTATGCCAAAGCCGCGATGACCTCGTCGGGAATCTCAACATTGGTATAGACATTCTGTACATCATCCAAGTCTTCTAGCATTTCAACCAGGCCCATAAGTTTTTCGGCGCCCTCGGCGTCGACCGGCACGGTGGTTGAGGCGATCATGGTCACCTCTGCCTCAGCGGGCTCTAGCCCGGCATCTTCCAAGGATAACTTTACCTGCCCCAACTCCTCCCAAGCAGTGAACACATCCACCGTGCCATCATCGTTCAGCTCAATATCCTCGGCTCCTGCTTCCAGGGCAGCCTCCATCAGCTGATCAGGATCAACCTCGGCGTCATAGCCGATGCGACCCTTGCGAGTAAAGAGATACGCAACCGAGCCATCCGTGCCGAGATTGCCATTGCGTTTGCTGAAGGCATGCCTCACCTCTGCCACGGTGCGGTTACGGTTGTCTGTCATGGCTTCAATCAGAATAGCGATGCCACCGGGAGCATATCCTTCATAGGTGAGCTCCTCCATGTTGTCGGCGTCATTGGAGCCCGCGCCTCTGGCGATAGCGCGATCAATGGTGTCGCGAGTCATGTTAGCGCCCAACGCTTTGTCGACGGCAGCGCGTAGCCTTGGATTATCCTCGGGATTGGGCCCGCCCTGCTTAGCGGCGACAACCAACTCGCGAATCAGCTTGGTAAAAACCTTGCCGCGCTTGGCGTCCTGGGCCGCCTTACGGTGTTTAATGTTCGCCCATTTGCTATGGCCGGCCATATCGTCTTCCTTCTTTATATAGGCGCGGTACTGCGGGCTGCGCCGCAGCCGTGATGGCTATCCAAAGTGTAGACTGCCTCTGCGCGAAGTTTTTCGCTATTTCTCGGATTTTGACTACACCACTGTGCACGTCGCACAGACGCAAAGGCTCCGCGCCCGCCTTCACCAAGGATTGGTCTATTTGGTTTCATCCCTGGTCTGACGCAGGCGAATATTCAACTCCTTCAACTGTTGTGCGCTCACCTCGCCCGGGGCATCCGTGAGCACGCAATGCGCGGTTTGCGTCTTCGGAAAAGCAATCACATCGCGGATCGAATCCGCGTTTGACATCAGCATAACCAATCGGTCCAGGCCAAACGCCAGGCCACCGTGTGGCGGCGCACCGTACTGCAGGGCTTTTAAAAGAAAACCAAACTTTTCTTCAGCTTCTGCCTCGTCAATTTCAAGAATGTTAAACACCGCCTCCTGCATATCCCGCCGGTGGATACGAATACTGCCACCGCCCAGTTCACAACCGTTCAGTACCATGTCATAGGCTCGCGATAAGCTGTTCGCAGGATTCGCCAGCAAATCATCAACGGATCCGGCAGGTGCAGTGAACGGATGATGCAGTGGCGTCAGCTTGCCACTCGCGTCGGTTTCGAACATCGGAAAGTCAACCACCCATAGCGGTGCCCACTGGTCACGCACAAGCCCTTGATCTTCTGCAACCTTTACCCGCAGTGCGCCCAACGCTTCATTTACCACCCGTGCCTTATCGGCACCAAAGAAAACAATATCGCCATCCGCAGCGCCAAGCCGCTCCATCATCTGGGCGACGACCTCATCCGGCATGAATTTGAGTATGGGTGACTGCAGACCCTCGACACCGGTAGCGAGATCGTTGACCTTGATCCATGCCAACCCTTTCGCTCCAAATATCGAGACATAGTCCGTATAGTCATCTATCTCTTTGCGGCTTATCGTGGCCCCACCTGAAACCTTCAGTGCCGCAACCCGGCCTGCGGGATCGTCGGCCGGCCCACGGAAAACCTTAAACTCCACCTGCTGCATCAGGTCATCGACACTGATGAGTTCCAGTGGAATCCGCAGATCAGGCTTATCCGATCCGTATCGCTCCATGGCCTCGGCGTAAGAAAGGTGGAGAAACTCCGGCAGTTCGACGTCTAGCACCGAGAGAAACAACTCACGCACCATCCGCTCGCTAATTTCCATGATCTGAGACTCATCCAGAAAACTGGTCTCTAAATCGATTTGGGTAAACTCGGGTTGTCGATCCGCCCGCAGATCTTCATCGCGAAAGCAGCGAGCTATCTGATAGTAGCGATCGAAGCCCGACATCATCAGCAACTGTTTAAACAGCTGCGGCGATTGCGGCAATGCGAAAAACTCGCCCGGATGGGTACGGCTGGGCACCAGATAATCACGTGCACCCTCCGGTGTTGCCCTTGTCAAAATCGGTGTCTCAATGTCTAGAAAGCCTTCATCATCGAGGAAGCGGCGAACTGCAGACGTAATTTTGGAACGCAGTATCAAGCGCTGCTGCATTTCTTGCCGGCGCAGATCCATATAGCGGTACTGCAGACGCACCTCTTCGCCTACCGCGGTATATTCATCCATCTGAAACGGAGGCGTCGCGGCCTCGTTTAGGATTTCCAACTCTTTCCCGAGAACTTCAATTTCACCCGTTGCCATAGCGGGATTCACCGTGGCCTCTGAGCGAGCGCGTACCCGACCTGTAACCTTCAACACGTACTCGCTACGTACTCGATCGGCGCGTTGAAAATGCTCTTCAGTATCTGGATCGAACACGACCTGAACAATGCCCTGTCGATCACGCATGTCCAGAAAAATCACCCCGCCGTGATCCCGGCGTCTGTCAACCCAGCCGCAAATCGTGACCGTTTCATCGATATTAGCTGTGCTGAGGGCGCCACAAAAATGACTGCGCATGGTTTACTTTCCGTTTGGGTTATCTGGCAGGACCTGCTACCAGCCAGGAATCAATCTGAGCTCTTACCAGCCCCGGCGGCCTTGGTGCTTGCGGACTGACTACTATTGGACTTGTCGCCACCAGCTGCTTTGTCCTTAGAGGCTTTATCGGCGGATGCTGCGCCGTCTTTCTCGCCCCCCGCCAGATTCTTCTTGTTGCCTGTTTTGAAGTCGGTTTCATACCAACCACCGCCCTTGAGGCGAAAAGCTGCTGCCGACACTTTTTTCTTGAGTGCCGGCTCGCCGCAGGCCGGGCAATCCACCAGCGGTTGCTCGCTGATTTTTTGCAACGCCTCCAATTCCTTACCGCAGTTTTGGCACTGATACTCGTAAATAGGCATCCGAACGCTCTACATCGATCGCTGGGGTCGTAAGAATTTTGAAGGCGCGGATTTTACCTTAAGCAGGCAGGCGCGCCAAGCGGGTGGCTGGGGGGTTTTCTGGGGAGACGGACGCCTCCACACCGAAGCGTGCCGTCTTGGGATTTCTCCTGCCCTTAAGAAAGGACAGGGGAGGGAGTGCGTGCCCTAGGAGGCAGCGAACTCCTTGAGTTTTTTCAGCGGCCGAATCTTCACTGCAGTGCTCGCAGGCTTGGCCTTGAATACCGTCTCTTCACCGGTGAAGGGATTGATGCCTTTGCGCGCTTTGCGTGCTGGCTTCTTCACTGTGGTGACCTTCAAGATTCCAGGAATGGTGAACTCACCGATGCTGCGCTTCTTGATGCTGCGCTCCATCAATGTGTGCAGTTCGTCCATTACAGCACCCACTTCCTTCTTCGTGAGTCCAGTGGAATCCGAAATGCTGCCAACGATCTGGCTCTTAGTCAGCTTTTGCGTTATCGCCGGCGCCTTTTTAGGAGCTGCTTTCTTGGCTGGAGCCTTCTTTTTTGCTGGAGCTTTCCTTGCCGCTTTTTTGGCCGGCGCTTTTTTCTTAGCTGCTGCTTTTCTGGTTGCCATTGTGTGTTGAACCTTCCCTATAGAGTGAACTGAAACATGTGTTGAACCAGGACTGCCCGCCTTCCCCTGAACGCCGAAAACAGTGCGGCCACAAGTTACGGATGAATGTATAAATCATGAAACGCTACAATACAAGTGTTTTCGCGGATCGAGGGCGAAAAAAGACTGCTATAGCAGTCTCTAAAGCTGTCAGCCAATTTTACAATCGCGCTCGCGGATGCGTTGCCGCCCCACTGCTGTGCAAAAACTCAAGGGTAAATAGGAAAGCTGTACGCTCTCAACGTTCAGACGTACACTACCTCGCCGGCAACAACCCCAATCGAAACGGATAGATTTATGCGTACCAGCAGCTACCTGATCGCTACCTTAAAGGAAAAGCCATCTGACGCTGAAGTCATCAGCCATCAACTCATGCTGCGCGCAGGACTGATCCGCAAGTTGGCTTCCGGTCTTTACACCTGGCTGCCTTTAGGTCTTCGTGTATTGCGCAAAGTCGAGGCAATCGTGCGCGAGGAGATGGACAAGTCGGGTGCCCAGGAAGTGAGCATGCCCGTAGTACAGCCAGCCGAGCTTTGGCAGGAGTCAGGTCGCTGGGAACAATATGGACCAGAACTGTTACGAATCAAGGACAGGCATGCCCGAGATTTCTGCCTCGGCCCCACCCACGAAGAAGTCATTACCGAGTTGGTGCGCAACGAAGTTAAAAGCTACAAGCAGCTGCCTATCAATCTATACCAAATACAAACCAAGGTTCGCGACGAAATTCGCCCGCGATTTGGCATCATGCGATCGAGGGAGTTTTTAATGAAGGATGCCTACTCGTTTCACACAGACGACGCCTCCTTAGCCGAGACCTACGACCTAATGCACCAGACCTATAGCAATATTTTCGCGCGTTTGGGACTGCAATTTCGCCCAGTGATAGCCGATACGGGCAGTATCGGAGGCAACGCGTCGCACGAATTCCACGTGCTGGCGGACTCTGGAGAAGACGCAATCGCCTTCAGCGACAGCAGCGACTACGCCGCCAATGTAGAAATGGCAGAAGCAATCGCGCCGATGAACGAGCGAAGCAGACCCAGCACGGACATGGAAGAGATTGCCACGCCCGGAATCAAAACCATAGATGCGCTGGCTGACGCTTTGTCTGTAGATCCGAAACAGACCTCAAAAACGCTGATAGTCGCAGGCGAGGAAGAGGGACAACTCATTGCGCTGGTACTGCGCGGCGATCATCAACTCAATGCAATCAAGGCGGAGAAGTTAGCCGGTGTCGGAGCACCACTGCGTTTAGCATCAGAGGAAGAGGTCAGGTTGGTGTGCGGCGCTGGCTTCGGCTCCCTGGGCCCAGTGGGTATGACGCTAGACCTCATCATAGATCGCAGCGCTGCGGCTCTGTCAGACTTCATCTGCGGCGCAAACAGGGACGACTTTCATTTCACAGGTGTCAATTGGGAGCGTGATTGCCCCTTGGGTCGCGTCGAAGATCTACGCAGCGTTGTCGAGGGAGATCCCAGCCCCGATGGACAGGGCAAACTGGTGATAAAACGCGGCATTGAAGTGGGTCATATTTTCCAGCTGGGCACAAAATACAGCGAGGCCATGTCCGCTAAGGTGTTAGACGAGGCAGGCAAGAACATCACAATGACGATGGGTTGTTACGGGATTGGCGTCAGTCGGATTGTGGCGGCGGCTATCGAGCAAAACCACGACGATAACGGCATCATCTGGCCTGAAAGCATGGCGCCCTTTAAGCTCGCCATCATTCCACTGAATATGCAGAAGTCACCTGAGGTAGCGGCCTGCGCTGAAGACATCTACACGCGTCTGAGCGCAGAGGGTGTTGATGTCATTTTGGATGATCGCAACGAAAGGCCAGGTGTAAAATTTGCTGACATGGAACTGATGGGCATACCCCATCGCGTTGTGATCGGTGGTCGTGCCCTGGCAGATAACAACATCGAATATAAAGGGGGAGGCGACACCGATTCGCAACTGGTACCCAAGGATTCGATCTTTGAGTTTTTGAGACCGCGGCTTTAACTGTAGTGATCTCACTTCATCTTTCAGACGCGCTTAACATGTGGAATCAAACCCTGCCTGACGCAGATCCAACTGCTGCGAAGCCGTGGCAGATTCCAACCCAGCGGTTTCAAAACAGATCTGAGTATACATACGGAGTTTAAAACCGTACCTGGCGCACATTCCCGATAAATTTTAATGCACCTTGTAAGTCGCGCATCTAGATACCGCAACCCCTGCATGAATACGCGAAAAGTAAGTGTTTACGGGCACTGGAGAACGCGGCTTTAGCGCGAATCAATTGAATTTCCATGGCTGCACGGTGAAGACTTATCGTCCAATCGAGCAAAACGGGTCCTATGAGCGCGGATTGACATTGTTCTAAGCGCACACCAATATGACTGGACGGAGGCTTCGGAGCGGCACCGCAACGAACGAATGACTGACATTCAAACGTTAAGTAAATGGAACAGGGATATTTCCAAAGCCATTGCAGCGCTTGGTTCCGACGAGTTCTTCGCCACCCTGATTGCAGCCGTACAGGGCCAGGTATCATTCGATTACCCGCAAGTCTGGCTTTTCCACAAAGAAATTCCGCCGAGACTGCTGTATCACGACATTCCAGAGCATGCCTACGAGAGCCAGGTCGACCAATACCTGGAAGGGCCATATAGCGAAGATCCCTTCTATCGAACATCCATGGATCACCCCCGATCCAAGCTCTATCGCATGTCGCGGATTACCCTGGGAAAACTAGAGCAGTCGGATTACTACCGTGGCTACTATCGCGACACTGGCTCGGTGGATGAGGCGGCCTACATTGCCAAGCTGCGCGGCGGCAGCGTGATCAACCTGGACATGATGCGCCTCCCCGAAAAAGGAGAATTTACTGATGAGGAGTACGAGCGGCTATATCTGATCGCCGAACCGATCTCTGAGCTCTTAAAGTGCCATAGCGAGCAAGAGAGCTTCGCGGTCAGCAACCTCATTCAGCCAGGTATAGATCATCAGATCGATCTTGCCTTTCGCACCTTCGGTCAATCATTGCTCTCTCCGCGGGAAAAAGGCGTGCTGGAACTGATGTTGCGCGGCTATGGCACTGATATTTCAGCCCAACGCTTGGGCATCGCCGTCGAAACGGTACGTCGTCACCGCAAAAGCATCTATCGCAAGCTGGACGTGAGCTCACAGACGGATTTGTTTTCACTGTTCATCAACACACTCTCTTGTTTGGGGGAAGCCGCCGGTGAGGATCCCCTGAGCATTTACATGTCCCCTCGCTCTGCTTAGCAGGCGATTGCATATCTGCCCGCACTCTCTACGATCTTTACGACACAGTCCTCATTCTCAATAAGCTGCCCAAACTGGGGCATTGAGTAGCCTCATTGAAGTAAGGATAGTTCTGTCTTACCAATAAGGAGACGGTGACGGAATGTCGCTAGAAGCCGATTGGTTCCTGCGAGCTCACCCGGATATCACCACAATCGAGGTTCTTCTGCCCGATTGCAACGGCATCATGCGCGGTAAGTGGCTGCCGCGGCATAAGTTAGGCAAAATCTTCGACGGCGAGCTGAAGTTACCGAAAACAGCGCTTAGCCTGGATATTTGGGGGCGGGATGTACAGGAACTGGTATTCGCCTCAGGTGATGCCGATGGAATCTGCCGACCGGTAGAGGGCTCTCTGCTGCCCACGCCCTGGTCGCCTGAGGGCCAACACGGCCAGGTAATGCTGTCGATGTTCAACGAAGATGGCACACCCTATCTAGGTGACCCCCGCCATGTTCTAAAACAAATTCTGAGCCTGTATCAGGAGGCCGGTTGGCGACCCGTGGTTGCCGCGGAGCTAGAGTTCAGCCTGGTTCGCTGGGATGAGTCTAAGCCCGGCCATACTTGCCCCTCGCTACCAGGTAGCTCTCCCGTTGGTGGCAATACCTATGGACTGGATGTATTGACGCAAAATCAAGCCATGCTGGAAGATCTGCGTCTTGCCTGTGAAATGCAGGATTTGCCCTTTGATGGTGTGGTAAAGGAATCAGCGCCCTCTCAGTACGAAATAAATATGCACCACGTTGATAACCCGGTGCTCGCTGCGAAGCAAATCCTTATGCTGAAGCGGCTGATAAAAGGTGTTGCCAGTAAACACGGGCTGATCGCCAGCTTCATGCCCAAGCCTTTTGAAGATGAAGCCGGCAATGGCATGCACGTTCACTGCAGCGTGCTGGACGAAAATGGCGTCAACATCTTCGATGATGGTACCGAACTAGGTACACCAGTACTGCACAACGCGATTGGCGGTTGTTTACAACACATGGCCGAGTCGGTGGCCCTGTTTGCGCCAAGCTTCAACGCCTATCGCCGCTTTGAACCTGGCAGCCACGCCCCAACGTTCCCGAGCTGGGGGTATGAAAACCGGACCGTTGCCATCAGGGTGCCCGCCAGCAGCAACACGTCGCGGCGACTTGAACATAGGGTGTCGGGTTCTGATGCCAACCCCTATCTCTTATTCGCAGTATTACTCTCTGCCATTCGCGAAGGCATCTTGGGCAACCTGTCACCGGGCAAGCCCGTGACCGGAGACGGCTATTCAAAGGCAAAAAAGTCGCTGCCCGTTTACATGCAGGATGCGGTGAGCTTGTTCAGTAAATCTGACTTTATCCGCAAGGCATTGGGCGCTGAATTTCAACGCATTTATACACTGACCAAGGAACAGGAAATCGCGGAATTCAGAAAGCAAATATCGACGCTGGAATACACGTCTTACCTGGAGCAGCTTTAGAAAGCTAAAATGGTCCGTTTCGGGACCAACTCGACGCTAGAGCGGCGATTCTCGATTGATGTTCAGGGTTTCCACATCTGTAGAAGACGACGCCGTTGGCGCTAAGGGCGCCTGCTGCCGCTCCAGGCGACGGACCAGTGCGAAGGCCGCAAAAATGGCCAGCAGGCCGAACAGGACGGACCCGACAGCCTCTCCTGCCATCACACCTTTCGGTCCAAACCACTGTGCGCCAAAATAGACTGCGGGAATGGTCCCCAAAAAGGCCCGGGCAAAGTTAAATGCAGTAGCCCAATGCGCATGATGCAAGTTGTTAAAGCTGGCGTTGGAAACAAAAAGAACGCCGTTAAAGACGAAGGCCCCGACCAGATAGTGACAATAAAAGATAATCAATTCCCTGGCCTCCTCCGTCGCGGAAAACGCAAAGACGATAAAATCTGCGCTAAACCACAACAGTAACCAGATACCGGCAACATAAATGGCATTGAATAATACCGCGTTGGCTAAGGTCGATCGCACCCTGTCGTAACGGCCCGCACCCGCATTTTGTCCGACAATGGGTCCGATTGCGCCGGAAAGGGCGTAAACCGCGGCCATAGCCAAAGGCGTGATCCTGCCCATGATTGCGGCACCAGCGACCGCACTATCTCCAAACTGTGCCATGGTCATGAGTACAAAACTGCCACCAATCGGGGTCGCAAGATTGGTGAGCACCGCAGGCCCTGCAATGGCGAGCAGCGGCTTCATGTCGGCAATAAACTCTGAAACTGAAACCAAACGAGGCAGCTTGTGAATGATGGTTAGCGCGTGCCAGGCCACAACCAGCATCACCACGCGCGCCACCACCGACGCCAACGCCGCTCCCTCTAGCCCCCAACCAAAGGCAAAAATAAATATTGGATCCAGCACCGCGTTAACGAGTGACCCTATAACTGTTGCCCACATTGACCGCCTGGCATCGCCCAGCGCGCGCACACCGGTTGCGGCACTCATACCCAACACCAATATGGGCATACTGGGTAGAAGGATGCTTGCATAGCTGATCGCAAATGCCAGGGTCTGGCCGCGAGCACCTAGCAACCTTAGTAGTTCAGGGAGGTTAAACCAGGCAAAAGCGCTGATGACAGCCGCAATCAAAAAGTTAAAAAGCATCGCGCTACTGCAATAGCGGCTGGCAAGGTCCCGACGGTGGCGGCCCTCGGCGCGCGCGACTAGTGCTCCCAGGGCGATCTGCAGACCGATACTGACCGACACCACAAAAAACAGCAGCGTGCCGGCAAAACCGACTGCGGCAGCCAGTTCCTGCTCTCCCAGCAGAGTCAGAAAGTACATATCCACCATATCCACGGCGAACAAGGAAATAAGGCCGGCGGCACTGGCACTGGTCATCGTCACCACATGCCGCATGGTTGAACCTTGCAAAAAGACGGCTCTACTGGACGTCTCGACTGACAAACTGGAATACCAGACAGGAAAAAGGAAACCGCATCATACTGCACCACGCCCTTGATAGGTGCATCAGGTAGACGATTCGCGGGGAACTCTTTCGGTGCCACACTATCGAAGGTCCGGCAAAGACATTTTCAAGCGCAGGAGCTAGAATCAGCGCTGGCAATAAAGCCCAGGATTGGCGAAGAGAATGACTATCAAACAGCAAAAACCACCCCTAAATTGGACGAATATCAGTATTTTCGTCGGCCTACCCCTGGCTGCTCTACTATTTGTCCCCGCCTGGGGTCTGTACAAAGGGTTCGATGCCTTTCAGTGGTTGTGGGCGCTCGCATTCTTATACCTAAACGGAATGTCTATCACCGGTGGCTATCACCGTCTATGGGCGCATAAATCCTATGAAGCCGGCCCGCTGTTAAAGTGGTTTTTCGCCTTCTGGGGTGCAGGTGCACTGCAAAACAGTATCCTCATCTGGTCCTCAGACCACCGCCGTCATCATCGTCACGTGGATCACGACCACGACGACCCCTACTCCGCCAGCAGAGGGTTGTGGTTCAGCCATATGGGCTGGATGCTGCGATGGTATCGCCCCTACAACGACGACTTCAGCAACGCCAAAGACTTACAGCGCGACCCTATCGTGATGTGGCAGCACAAACACTATGTGCTGTTGACCGTATTCATGAACGTTGCTCTGCCCTTTATGCTGGGTATCTGGCACGGCGACATCATCGGTACCGTCTTAATTGTCGGGCTGCTGAGATTGGTGGTGAATCATCATGTCACCTTTTTCATCAATTCCCTTGCACACTACTGGGGTTCACGCCCCTACACCGAGTCCAATAGCGCAAGAGACAACGGCTTCCTCGCCTTCCTGACCTACGGCGAGGGCTACCACAACTTTCATCACATATTTCAGAATGACTATCGCAATGGCATACGCTGGTGGCACTGGGACCCGACCAAGTGGATGATCCACGTATGCTCGAAAGTTGGGCTGGCGCGCAATCTCAGGCGCGTCTCTGACTTTAAGATACAGCGGGCCATTCTGGACACCGAGTTTGCGCGGGCTAGAAACAAGCTCGCGGAGGCGAAAGACAGCGAATCTCTGCTCGCCACACTCGAGCGCGAATATCAGGTGTTCACAGAATCAATCAATCAGTGGACCGCTCTTCAGGCCGAAAAGTACGAGCGAAAAAAAGAGCAGCTGGGCGATGCATTGGAAGAGAAAAAGCTTCGCTTACAACAGAAGTGGGAGCACGCCGCATTTCGCACCCAGCTCAAAGAGCTTGAGTATTCCCTGAAAATGCAGCGCAAGCGACTCAGTCTGTTGATGCAACAACTTCAACTGCAGGCTCAGGGCCAAGCCGCCTAATCTGAGTTTTACACAGCTTCAAACCCAAACACGGCTATATCGGCAATCTGCGCCAGGGCGCAGTCCGTATAGCTATCCTATACTGCTAGTCCAATTAACGTTCTTTCAGCCACGGAGCATCACATGACCAGTACGGTTTACGACTTTAGCTGCGCCACCCCCGCCGGCAAGAAAAAGTCACTCGCCGACTACAAAGGTAAAGTCCTAC
>JBCCNJ010000058.1:0-25651 GCA_039025905.1 Pseudomonadota bacterium
CTCGCATGAAATGAGCAAATGCTTTCAGCGAGTGGCCGAGTGGGTGGCATGATTGAATAAGTTGATTGCAGCGGGAGCCCTGCGTGTCCGATCGGAGTTAACAGAGGTCGCTGTATGGCCTCAGCATCACGCTGGATGCATCTGAAGATATGATCGACTTACGAAGCGATACCGTTACCCGCCCGACTGAGGCGATGCTTGAAGCGATGATGCTCGCCGAAACGGGGGACGATGTGTATGGCGAGGATCCAACCGTCAACGAGTTGGAAGAGTTCGCCGCGCAACTAACCGGCAAGGAGGCGGCAGTTTTTGCAGCCAGTGGTACACAGTCCAATTTGATGGCGCTGCTCAGTCACTGCCAGCGGGGTCATGAGTATATTGTCGGCCAGTCAGCGCATACCTATCTGTACGAGGCCGGTGGCGCTGCGGTGCTGGGTGGTATTCAGCCCTATACGATGCCTCTGCAGAAAGACGGCTCGTTATCGCTTAACGGTGTAGAGCAGGCCATTAAACCTGACGATGATCACTATGCGATCACCCGGTTGGTCTGTCTGGAAAATACGCAGGGCGGGAAAGTGCTGCCCCTTAGTTACCTGCATGAGTACGCGGAGCTGGCTAGACATCATGGACTAGCGCGCCATTTGGACGGAGCACGGGTATTTAATGCCGCAGTCGCTCTGGATGTGCCGGTTGAGTCCATTTGTCAGCATTTCGATACCGTATCGTTTTGTCTTTCCAAGGGATTAGCCTGTCCCGTCGGCTCAGTATTGGTGGGAGATTCCGAGTTGATAGCGCGCGCCCGGCGCTGGCGTAAGATGCTGGGGGGTGGCATGCGGCAGGCCGGCATACTGGCGGCGGCGGGCCTTTACGCCTTAAAAAATAATGTGCAGCGTCTGACAGAAGACCATGCCAAGGCAGCGCTCGTGGCTGAAAGCCTGAATGCGCTACCCACCATACAGTTGTCGGAGCAGCCGCAAACCAACATGGTTATGCTGTCGGCTGATATGGATGTGCATGGGCTTGAAGAGCACTTGTTGAAACACGGGATTCGCACATCGGGTACCCGCTGGGTGTTTCACCAGGATGTGTCAATGGGTGACGTCGAGCGTCTGCTGTCGGCATGTGCCGATTTCAGCGCTCGCTCGATGTAGAGCAGCTGGTAACCGCCTGCGCAACGTTCGCTGATTTGCGAAGGGACGTCTATAGAGTGGCAGCCTCTGGTTGGGTCTCTGCACAAAGTTAGGTCGCTAGCGCCTGCAGCGCTTCCTGGCGTTTGAAGCGAGAGTAAAAAGCTAGCAGGATGGCGATATTGATGATGCCCATCGCGGAGGCGAAGGCGAACGACCATGGGTAGGCGCCATGCATATCAAAGAAGTACCCACCGAAAAAGCCACCCATGCCCATGCCCAACCAACCGAAAAACGTCGTAATGCTCATACCACGTGCTGCGTAGCGCGCCGAGACCATCATACGTACGCAGACCAGGATGCTCGACATAACCCCTGAGTAAGTGAAACCAAAAAAAACCGCCAGTGTATACAAAGCGACCTGGCCATCTAGGTGGGGAAAGGCGAAGACAGATACTGTCTGCCCTGCCGACATCAAAATATAGGTCGGCAGCGCGCCAATGACGTCGCAGAGCTTGCCCGCTAGAATCCTGCCCGCGCCACCCGCCAGCATTAGCACCAGCAATACTCGCGTGGCCAGTTCCAAGGAGTGGCCGGAATCAGTCAGCATCGGCACGGTATGCACAATTGGCACGGCCATGCAGTTGCAGCAAAAAATAACCGCTATTGAGAGCCAGGTGATGACCTCTTTTTCGGAGAGCGCATATCGCCTCTCTTCAAACACCGTTGACGTGCGCGCCTTCTCCCTGTGAGGTGACTCCCTCACCAACAGCGCGATGGGAAGCGCAATGATCAGATAGCCCAACGCCATCGCCTCATAAGCCCAACGCCAACCGTGTTCTGCAATCGCGATGCCAGCCAAGTAGGGGACTATCCCCTGGCCGATGGCGCCGCCTGAGGCAGTGATACCGAGTGCGAGCCCGGGGTTGCGGTGAAACCAGAATCCCACGTTTGCAAACAGTGGCGCGTAGGCCAGCGCATTGCCGAAGGCCCCGAAGATGAAATAAAACAGGTAGAAATGCAGCAGTGAGGTCTGCGAGCTCAGCATATACAAGCTGCCGGACATGGTAATAGCCGCGATTAAGCCAAACCAGCGCGAGCCCACTCGATCGGCAATATGCCCCCATACAACGCCGAAAAGAGCAGAAGAAAATGCGATGGCAGTGTAGCCCAGTGAAGTAGCTCCTCTGTCCCAGCCAAACTCAGCGGACAGTGGTTTCAGGAAAACGGAAATTGCACCCATGGCACCGAATGACAGGCCACTTAGCATAAAAACGACAAACACCATCACCCATCCGTATAGTGGGTCGGATTGATCAGTGTGGTGCGTCGTGTTCATAGCGGTAGCCTAGGGAATGGGAAAGTCGAAGTACCGCTGTGGAAAAGGTTCTGCCAGCAGGGTGAAGTGCCACCATTCCTGTGCATAGGGGGCAAATCCGTGCCGTTTCATAACAGATTGCAAGAGCATGCGATTGGCTCGCTGTTCGGCCGAGAGATCGGGGTAATCAGGCCATGATTCGGGCCCAAAATAGTCAAAAGGGCTGCCCATATCTAAGGGTATGTTCTCACCATCGCGCGTGGAGATGAGTGTGAGGTCCACCGTGCTGCCTCGACTATGGCTGGACCGGGCGGCAATGTACCCCTCGGGTATCAGCTGACTTTTTTCAACGTCTGGGTAGTATGCTGCTTTGGTCTGGACGTCTTCCAAATCCTCTGCCCATTGCACAAATTCATCAACGGCACGTTGTGGTCGATAGGCGTCAAAAACTTTCAAACCAAGGTCAAACTGCGCCAGATCTTCCTGTACCTGTTTTAGTGCGAGGGCTGCCTCGACGCTGCTCACGGCTCTTGGGGAGTCGTAACCCGCTATCGGCTTACCGACAAAGTTATCGTCACTAAAGTAGCGAATATCGAGAACAATCCCTGGCACAAACTCATCCAGAAAGACGAAGCCGTCCGGGAGGTTTGTTTCGGCATGCGCTGTCTGAATTATTGTCATAAAAGCAATTGCTAGGAAGCACCTTGGCTTCATATCCCAGATTCCTGTTTACCCCGACTTGAGATTCTTGTCAGAGGTTTCCATGTGCGAGCATTGGCGCCACTCACTCTATATCCAGAACGCAAGCTAAACAGTGTAGTAACTATCCGGGCTGTCTTCCAGAGCGATGCCGGCTGCTCGTGGGTCGATGGATAGCAAGGACGGGTGGGGCTGGTATGCGGACTCTGTTAGGTTACTCTGATAGGTGTAGGAGCGTGGTCGCAACGATAAACCACAGCCCTCCTCGTGGTACGCGTATTTGATCCTCCCAACGCCATGCGTCTCAGCGCTTGCCCTAGCCTGTCATCCGTGTAAGATGCCCCGTCGTCACAGCGGCTGATCCGCTGGAACAACTGTTTCCTGTCTGGAGCGGCTAATAAGAGATAATAGCGACTCCATGGATACCAGCCGGTAGTACCTCATCAGAGAAAGCTATCTGTTGGAGCAGCCGTTTCTTTGGTTAGCCAAGTCAAGGCACGCTAAATATAGAATTAAGGACATTTCCCGCATGCTAAAATACAGTATTGCTCTGGTGCTTGCGACGTTGCTAGCGCTACCCGCACTGACTCAGCGATCAGTCACCATAGCGCAGGACGATCGCGTTTTTGAAATAGGCGATTCTGGCCCATTCGATGAAACTCCGTTCACACTCATGATGAAAGAGGGTGTGGACAGTAAAGGCGCCGTCTACCGCTGGGAAGTGCCGGTGAATTGGAACGGTGACCTCGTCGTCTACGCCCATGGCTGGCGTGGCCAGTGTGGGGACGAGCTGCCGCCTTTGACTGTTGATAACCCGCCCATTCGCGAATACTTGCTGGAAAAGGGCTTTGCATGGATCGCCTCTAGCTTTAGCAAGAACTGCTATGACGTCAAAGACGGAGTGGAAAGCAGTAACCGCGTGGCGCGCATTTTTGCGGAGGAAGTTAGCGAACCCGAGCGGCGCTTTATGCTCGGCTTCTCCATGGGCGGGCATATCACCGGTGCGGCGATCGAGATGTTCCCGAATGTACGCTGCCCTGTGGGCGAGCAGGGTGAAATCTGCACGCGATTTGCCAACGCCCTAGGTGAGTTGGTCGGTGGCGTGCGCTACGATGGCGCAGCTCCTATGTGCGGTGTAATGGGTGATACGGCACTATTCGATTATATTGGCGATTACGCAGTCGCGGCCGCAGCCCTCGCTGCGGAGATCGATCCGTCAATCGAGTTGGAGTTTCCGTTGCCGGAGGATTACGCCGAAACGACGCTGCCATCCGTGATTGATGTGCTGTTTGTCGATTTTCCGCAAATCAATACGGCACAGGGCGATCTGTTGCGAGAATTAACGCGGCAAAGCTCCGGTGGCGATCGACCCATTTTTGACATTGCTTATCCATTCTACGTTGATGTCCTATTCGGTCTGTCGCAGCTCTCTGGTTCTGTCGAAGACATTCTGTCCGGAAATATTTATGACAACCGCACACGAGTTTATCAGTTCGACGCAAACCCGACGCTCAATGTGGCGGAGCAGGTATTGAACGACAATATTCTGCGCGTTCGTCGAGATCGGGGAGTCAACATCAACCGCAATTTAAAACTCAAGCGGGTGCCGGAGATCACCGGGCTGATCAATGTGCCAGTGATTAGTGTTCACAATTTAGGTGACCTATTCGTCCCGTTTTCTATGCAACAAATTTATGCGCGCAATGTGGCCACGAACCAGCGTTCAGACTTATTGGTATCAAGGGCCACGCGTTCGATTGTGCACTGCGAGTTTTCTCCTGAAGAAGTCGTTCAGACCTTCGACGACCTCGTCAAATGGGTGGATACTGGCGTGAAACCAGCGGGCGATAATGTCCTTGACCCTGAACTGGTAGCAGACCCATTTTATGGTTGCCAGTTCACAACCGGTACCGTACGCACTACCCCTGAAGCACTGCGTAGTGAGTCTTGTAGTCCACCCTAGCGGGAATAGAATAAGGCCGCGTGACCTGGGCTTATTTGGACAGGCCGACCTTTGCGAATAGATATGACTTAGTTCGCGCTTACCGGTGTGGACCAATGCTCAGCAAGCGCTTTTTCGACCTCACTCAGCTGCGTCATGATCGTCTCCTCCGCGGCAGTCGACGCTTCAAAATCGAGAACCGCTTGCTGATAGGCCTCAAACGCAGGTAGGAAACGGTCCATACCTTCCTCGGTGTAGTCGGTCGGTTCTTCTCCTCTTGACTTGATGGCTTCGACATAGTTTTCCAGGTCGGTGACGTCCTGCTCTGCTTGCAACAGTGCTGCTTCCGCTTGCTGACGTTTGGCAACTACTTCGCTTAATTCCGCTTGCAGGGACTCCATACGCTGCATGAGTCGTTCGGCCTTCTCAGGTATTGCCGGTGGGCTTGTCACGGATGCCCTGGGCGCCCCTTGAATGGGCTCAATTTTAGTGAGTTCGCGATCCGGTAATTTGTCACCACTGCTCCCTTCTTCCTCGACTCCAGGTTGAACGAACGTGTAGAGAGCCACCGCGATACAGCAGGCAATAGCGGCGATGACAAGTGTTTTCATATAGGTGCGAATCGGTGGTGGAGTCGGGAAGTCCGTTTTGCGGCAGACATGCAGCAAGCTAATTGCGATCAGCGTCTGCTAGCTACCTTGGCTGCATGCTGCGCGGACACGTTAATGCAGGCGCGTAGATAAGTCATCTGATTTTTGCCGGGGTGCTGCCCAAAACAGAATCAAAAAAACCCACCTACTCGTGAGTAGATGGGTTGAATGAACTTGGCCTATCGTTTGGCGATTGCTGCGGGCTGGCTACCATATTCCAAGTCAAAGCGATCGAGCTGCATGACTTTGGTCCAGGCGGCCACAAAGTCTTCCACGAACCGCTGCTGGCTGTCGTTGTAGGCATAGACTTCAGCGATTGTGCGCAACTCCGCGTTAGAGCCAAAGACCAGATCCACCGGTGTCGCGGTGTAGATGATCTCACCTGTCTCGCGATCGAGGCCGTTGTAGATTTCGATGGACTCACTGCGCTGCCACTGCGTGGACATATCCAGCAGGTTAACGAAAAAGTCATTAGTCAACGTGCCTGGACGATCGGTCAGCACACCGTGCGATGCACCATTGGTGTTGGCGTCCAAAGATCGCATACCGCCAATCAGAACCGTCATTTCCGGCACTGTTAGCGAGAGTTGGTCCGCGCGATCTATTAGCATCTCGGTAGGAGAACGATAGCTGGTTGTCTGATTAAAGTAGTTGCGAAATGCATCCGCGGTGGGCTCCAGCAGTGCAAAGGACACCACATCAGTCTGTTCGGCCGTGGCGTCGCCGCGACCGGGTACAAACGGCACCGTAATCTCAACGCCACCGGCCAGTGCTGCCTTTTCGACGGCCGCTGCTCCGCCCAGCACGATGATGTCCGCCATCGAGATCTGGCTACCATCTCTGCTGGAGCTGTTGAAGTCGCCACGGATCGCATCCAGTGTGGCTAGCACTCTGGCGAGTTCGCCAGGGTTGTTTACCTCCCACTCGTTCATCGGGGCCAAGGCGATTCTGGCTCCGTTAGCACCGCCGCGCATATCGCTGGCTCGAAAGCTGGAGGCAGAGGCCCATGCAGTTCTCACCAGTTCAGACACGCTCAAACCCGAATCCAATATCGCCTGCTTCAGAGCCGTTACATCGTCGTCTTCAACAAGCGGATAATCGACCACCGGGATAGGATCCTGCCAGATCAGTTCTTCCTGCGGAACGTCGTCCCCAAGGTAGCGTATTCTTGGACCCATATCGCGATGGGTCAGCTTGTACCATGCCTTCGCGAAGGCCAGCTGATACTCCTCTGGGTCAGCAAGAAAACGCTCTACGATTGCTCGGTATGCCGGATCGGCCTTTAACGCGAGATCAGCCGTTGTCATCACCGGTGGGTTGAACTTGCCTTCGATGTGGGCGTCAGGTACGGAGTTGTGAAGCGACTCGTCAGTGGGAATCCACTGAATCGCACCGGCTGGGCTACGGGTTTCTTCCCAGTCGAAATTCAGCAGGTTAGATAGATATAGAGTCGTCCATTGTGTGGGCGCTTGGGTCCAAGCGCCTTCTAAGCCGCTGGTGGTAGTGTCTTCAGAGTGGCCCTTACCGCATTTGTTCTTCCAGCCCAGGCCCTGGCCCTCAATGCCCGCGCCGGCGGGCTCAACGCCCACACATTCGCTGGGCTTGTGCGCTCCATGCATCTTCCCAAAAGTGTGGCCGCCCGCGATCAAGGCAACTGTCTCTTCGTCGTTCATTGCCATGCGCCCAAACGCTACGCGAATGTTTGCAGCCGAACCCACGGGGTCTGGCTTACCCATTGGTCCCTCGGGGTTCACATAGATGAGTCCCATGTGAGTAGCGCCCAGCGGTCGCTGCAGCTTGCCATCCTTGGTGCGCCGATCGCTGGCAAGCATTTGCACTTCGGGACCCCAGTAAACCAAATCGGGCTCCCAGTCATCTGCTCGACCGCCGGCGAAGCCATAGGTCTCAAAGCCCATGTTTTCGAGAGCGACGTTGCCGGCAAGAATCATGAGATCGCCCCAGGACAAGCTTTCACCGTACTTTTGCTTGACCGGCCAAAGTAGGCGGCGCGCCTTGTCGAGATTGCCGTTGTCGGGCCAGCTGTTCAGTGGGTCGAAGCGCATTTGGCCGCCATCACCACCTCCTCGGCCATCGAGTGTTCGGTACGTGCCGGCGCTATGCCAGGACATGCGGATAAAAAACGGGCCGTAGTTACCGAAGTCGGCGGGCCACCAATCCTGGGAGTCTGTCAGCACAGCGTCGATATCGGCTTTTACTGCCGCAAGGTCTAGCTCACTAAAGGCGATGGCATAGTTGAAGTCTTCCCCCAGCGGATTCGACCTTGAGTCGTGGTCTCTGAGCGGTGACAGGTCCAGCTGATCAGGCCACCAGAACTGGTTACTTTTTGTCTCTGTTGCGGCAACAGTCGCGGTGCCTGAAGCGCCAGCCGGCTTTACCGATGTGGCGGTCTCGCTGAGTGCGCTTGCAGAGGATACGGCTAATGCCAGCGCGCTGACACAAGCTCCTAATGTCGTGAGGTTGCGTGGTTTCATGTGGCGGCTCCTTATGGGTATGTAGATTTTTATCGCAGCGATGATTGAACTCTGCTCTCTTAGCCTAGTAACTGGGCATTGAAGAGCTGGGGACAATAACAAGCCCGTTTCAGCCCAAGAAATCGTTTAATTGGATATAAGTGATAGGTTTTTCTAAAGGATGTGCCGGTCAAAGAGTGTGCTAGCGCATCTCCGGCTATGCCGTATCCCATGTATTGGCAAACTTGGGCTAGTTGACATGACAGGGCGACGAACTGTCTCCTTTGCGCACAGAGTCGTAGCTTGGAGAGGGGGACTATTTTTTGTCGAACCGCTCCAGGTTATTTGAGGTAATCATCGCTTTGATATCGCTGACATAGGCCTGCCCGCGTTCGGAATAGCTAATAAGACCATCTGCCAGTGTGAGACCGGTGATGGGGTTATTGCTTTGCTCCAGTTGTTCTCGCAAGAGGCGTAGCTGTCGGTAAGCAGGATTCCTGTTTAAGTTGGCAATGTACGACGCCACCGATGCCTCGGCATCGGAAAAGCTTGCCACTTCATGCGTTTGGCCTGCTGGTCGATTTTTGGGAACCAGGCCGCAGCCGGGCGTGTAACACCATTGGCCAAAGAAGTTGTGGCCGTCTCGTGCGAATCGAGACGTGCCCCACGCGCTTTCGTTGGCTCCCTGCGCCAGCGCCAGGGAGACAGGAATGGTGTCGATTCTGGCCAGTAAGCCGTTCCAGTCTGGATTTTGGGGATCAAAGTCTTTCAGGCCGTAGTGCTCAGCGAGGCGGCTCAAGGTGCGCTTCTGTGCAGAGCTGAGATTATCCGACTCTGTTTGCATCGCTAACACGGATTGCCTTTCTTGCTCTATGTGGGAATTGACTTCCTGTATTAGCGGTGCGAAGTAGTTGATAAAGGCCTGCTTTCTATCTTCGCCTGCCCGGAAGTCGGCAAAGTCGGGTGTAGGATCCAACAGGGAGCCTTCCAGTAGCACTATGACGATTATAGCGAGGCATCCCAGCCCTAACAGTTTCGGCCAACTCACCATGTATGTTCTCTTGAGTGATTAAAAATTCTAGATTAAGGGCGCAGTGAGCCTACGTTAAAAGCAACATTGCGTGCAACGTAGCCCGAGATAAATCTAACGCTATTTGTCCTGTATTTCTTCGATAATGGTGCGTTCGATTGGCAACTGTACATAACCGGTTTCCTCAGACCAGAAGTAGTAATAGCCCTTGGATGCACCCTCTTCTCCCTGTCCGCTCGTTATCTTTCCATCTATCACGGTCCATGTTTTGATCACTCGCCCACCGTCGATGTAAGACACCTTTAGGTCCTTACCTATTACGTTGTCGGCGGTCCGCCCCAGTTTATTGCGCGCTTCCTCAGTACAGCCCCCTGCTGTCAATATTGCCAGTAGGGAAACTATGACTGCGAGTACTTTAAATTTAAGTGTCATGTTCTAGGTTTCGCTTTCGCCTTGGCGAGCAAGCTATCCAATTGATTCGCGAATTTTTGCTTGTCCTGATTGCTAAGCGGTGGCGGGCCGCCCGATTGCATGCCGCTAGCGCGCATGGTATCCATAAAATCACGCATATTCAGTCGCGGCTTGATATTGTCCGCGGTCAAGCGCTCACCGCGTGCGCTCAATACGTGCGCGCCCTTTTCTATCACCTCGGCGGCAAGCGGAATATCACTGGTGATGACCAGATCGCCGGCTTCAGATAGCTCAACGATTTCGTCATCGGCCACGTCGAACCCTGAGCTCACCTGTCGCATGCGGATGTTTGTGTCAGCTGGTACCGGCAGTGCGTGGTTTGCCACCAATGTAAGATTAAAGCCCGTCCTGCGAGCGGCTCGAAACAGGATATCTTTTATCGCCCCCGGGCAGGCGTCGGCGTCGACCCAAATATTCATAAAAAAAGCAGCGCTAGTCCCTGTGTGTTAATCCTGAGTGAAGATAAGGGTCCCTAGTTATCAGCGATAGTGTATGCGCTGACAGTTGTAAAAAGCAGCTTTACCCACCGCAAGATCTTTGCCGCGGTGAGCCTACAAACGGTGTTATTAAGGCACAAAGAAAAACAGAATATCGACTAATCCAGATGCTGTACAGCCTGCGTAAGCTCGCCCCGGTAGACACAGCGCGTCTTTGGCTTTCAGTGTGGCAACCGCCATGTTTCTATTTGTGAGTTTTAGTGCTTGTGAGATTTTGGCATCGTCTTTGAGACACCGGCTTAGACGCGATTATCCAGTACTGAACTTTCTGGGGGTCGTGCTATCTGATTGCTGGCGTACCGTATTCTCCCTGTGGCACGCTACACCCCGGATTGTCGTTCAGCTTGGCTATTTGTTGCAAAAAGGTAGCCCTGTTGCCGTGGCGAAGGAGTATCCAAGTGAAAACGTATCTTTATCTTCTTTTTGGTCTGGTTTTGTCTTTCGGGACGCTGGCTGACCCAAACCCTGTACGCGTCGCGACGGTGCAGGTCGGAGAGTTCTATGACCAGTACGAGGCGATAGGCACAACTGCCGCCAAAGACTCTGTGGAGCTGACCAGCAAAGTCACCGGGATCGTGCAAGCGGTGCTGTTTCGTGACGGAGAGTTTGTCGAGCAAGACCAGCTTTTGTTGGAGCTCGATAGCCGAGAGGAACAGGCGGAGCTGGGGATAGCGGAGCTGGAGGCCGCCGATCATTTACGCGAGCTCAAGCAGCTAGAAACACTGAAGGTATCGGGCGCTACGCAACAGGCGGAGATCGACCGTCGACGCACGCAGTACGAGGTCGCGGTGCAGCGCATAGAGCAACTTACCACGCGGATAGCAGACTACAATATTCGTGCGCCCTTCGCGGGTATGTTGGGTTTGGGACAAGTCAGCGAGGGTGCGTTGGTCACGCCGGGCGATCTCATCGTCACACTCGACTCTGTGCAATCTATGGAGCTTGATTTCACCGTGCCCACACCCTGGCTTATGACTTTACAGCCCGGCCAGATGCTGATCGTCACTGCCGATGCCTTTCAAGGGCGTGAGTTTAGCGCCGAGATCGCAGCCATCGATAGTCGCGTCGATCCCGTTAGCCGCTCGATTAAGGTCCGAGCGACGGTGGATAACACTAGCGGAATCCTCCTCCCCGGGTTGCTGATGCGTGTCAATCTCATGAGCGAGCCCCGCAGCGCGCTGGTCGTGCCAGAGGTGGCGTTGGTGCCCCGCCAGAACAAGCAGTATGTGTACATCGTCGGTGATGATCAGCGCGTTGTCGAGCGCGAAGTCACCATAGGGTCACGGCGCCCCGGAGAAGTCGAGATTCTGTCGGGGCTGGGCCCGGGGCTGGATGTGGTGTCCGAGGGGCTACAGTCGATTCGGCCCGGACAAGTCGTGCGCGTGTTGGAGCCAACGCTGTAATGTTGCTCTCCGACCTGTCGATCAAACGTCCGGTTTTCGCCTGCGTTATTAGCCTGTTGTTGCTGGTCTTCGGTCTGGTATCCCTTGATCGTTTGACCTTACGTGAATACCCGGATATCGATATCCCTGTGGTATCCATAGAGACCACCTACCGCGGTGCATCAGCTGCCGTTGTCGAAACCCGCATTACTCGAATACTCGAAGATCGACTTGCTGGTGTTGAAGGCCTGCGCTCTATGACCTCTCAAAGCATGGATGGCTTGTCAAAAATCACGCTGGAATTTAACACCAACACCGATATTGAAACTGCCGCCAACGATGTCCGTGACTACGTCAGTGGCGTCTTAAACAACCTGCCATTGGAAGCGGAAAGCCCAACCATTAGTAAAGTCGATGCCAACGCCGATGTCATTATGTGGTTGAACTTCTCTGCGGAGTCAATGACGCCGCTAGAACTCACGGATTATGCCAAGCGCTATCTCGTCGACCGGTACTCGGCGCTCGACGGTGTGGCTCGAGTTCGCATCGGCGGTGAGCTGTCCTATGCCATGCGCATCTGGGTTGATCGTCAGGCCCTCGTGGCGAGAAACCTCTCCGTTGGTGACATCGAGCAGGCGTTGCTGGAGGAAAATGTAGAACTGCCCGCGGGCTTTATTGAATCGCAAGATCGCCAGTACACGGTGCGGGTCGATCGCAACTACATCACACCGGAAGACTTCGAAAATCTGGTCTTGGGTCAAGGCAGTGATGGACATTTGATTCGATTGTCTGATGTTGCCTCTGTGGAGCTGGCTGCCGAGCAATGGCGCAATTTGTTTCGCGGCAACGGCGAACCAATGATAGGCATGGGTATTATCAAACAGTCTGCGGCGAATACCCTGGACGTTTCGCGCGTCGTACGGGAAGAAACAGCGAGACTGAATGAAACCCTGCCCGAAGGTATGCGGATTCATGCGAGCTATGATTCTTCGGTGTTTATTGAAAGCGCTATCGGCGAGGTTTATCAGACGCTGATTGTGGCGAGCATTCTCGTTATTGTTGTCATTCTGCTGTTTTTACGCAGCTGGCGGGCGACGATAATTCCAGCGGTTACCGTGCCTGTCGCGCTTATCGGTAGTTTTATACTCCTCTATTTCCTCGGCTTTTCCGTAAATCTGCTCACGCTGCTAGCGCTGGTGTTGGCAGTTGGGCTGGTGGTGGATGATGCCATCGTGGTGCTGGAGAATGTGTATCGGCACATTGAATCGGGTGAACCGCCGCTTCTAGCCGCTTACAACGGCACGCGAGAGGTCGCGTTTCCCGTTATTGCGACCACGCTGGTTCTGGTTGCCGTATTTCTCCCAATCACGTTTTTGGAGGGGCAGATCGGTAAGTTGTTCGCGGAGTTTTCCGTTACATTAACCGCGGCGGTGGTATTTTCGAGCTTCATAGCGCTCACGCTCTCACCCGTTCTTGCCAGCTTCTTATTGCGCCCGACTTCCTCGAGTAAGCGGGACGTATCCGAGCAGAAAGCGTCGAACCGGTTTTCTACAGAAGCACTGTTTCAAGCAATGTCGCTGCGCTACAAAAACGTTTTGCAGCGATTGATCTATCGCCCCTTGATCGGCATCGTGACGCTACTTGGTTTTTTTGCACTGATTTCTTTTGCGTGGCAGTGGTTACCTCATGAGCTCACGCCGCCAGAAGACAGAGGATCATTTTTTATTTTAGTTAAAGCCCCTCAGGGCACGTCGTTCACCTACATGAGTGAGCGAATGCTTGAGATCGAGGAGCGACTTGCTCCACTGTTAGAGAGCGGTGAAGTACAGCGTATCAATCTGCGCGCGCCTCAATCCTTTGATTCTCCGGACTTCTCTACCGCCAGAGGGGTGTTGGTGCTGTCCCATTGGGACTCGGGCAGGCGCGATGCCTGGGACATCATGCGTGAGGTACGCTCGCTAGTCGCTGATATACCAGGCGTCAGCGTCGTACCGATTATGCGAGCGGGCCTGGGTGGCAACGTAGGCAAGCCTCTGCAATTTGTGTTGGGCGGTCCAGATTATGAAACGCTGTCGCAGTGGCGCGATATCATCGTGGACAAAATGGCGGAGTATCCTGGGGTAAACGATTTCGATCATGATTTTGATGAAACCAAACCTCAGGTAAGAGTGAAAATCGACAGCGTGCGAGCTGATGATTTGGGCGTTGCGATAAGAGATATCGGTGAGACGCTAGAGACCATGCTTGGCTCGCGCGCAGTGACGACCTTCATGGATAGAGGCGAAGAGTACGATGTTATCGTCGAGGCGCAAGCAGGGGAGCATCGCTCGCCGGCGGATCTCACACAGCTACAGGTTCGATCCAAGCGCACAGGCGACTTAGTGTCGCTGACCAACCTGGTTACAGTTGAAGAGTTTGCCGATGCCGCCTCACTGAATCGTTATAACCGCAGCCGGGCGGTTACCTTTGATGCCAATATCGCTGATGGTTACTCCCTGGGGGAGGCACTAGCCTACATGGAAGATCTGGTAGCGGCTGAGCTACCCCCTGAGGCCACGGTAAACTACAAGGGACAGTCGCTGGAGTTTAAGGAGGCAGGGAGTTCAACCCTATTGATTTTTACCCTGGCCATCGTTGTTGTCTATCTGGTGCTGGCTGCGCTGTTTGAGAGCTTCGTTCACCCGTTCACCATTATTTTGAGTGTGCCTTTTGCGCTGTGCGGTGCCCTCTTTGCCATCTGGGTGACGGGAAACAGCATCAATATTTACAGCCAGGTCGCGATTATCATGCTGGTCGGTCTGGCGGCTAAAAACGGTATCCTTATCGTTGAGTTTGCCAACCAGCTGCGTGACAAGGGCCGCTCCCTGGAAGATGCACTGATACAGGCGGCGCAGCAGCGCCTGCGACCCATCGTGATGACGGGTTTGACCACTGCATTCGGTGCGTTGCCACTGATTCTGGCTAGCGGCGCGGGTGCAGAGACGCGGTCGGTAATCGGCTGGGTGGTATTCGGTGGCATTGTGCTGGGCACGTTACTGACATTGTTGCTGATACCCTGTCTCTACCGCATGCTCGCGGCGCGAACAGGTTCCCCCGGGCAGCGAACGCTGCAACTGGAGCAAGAGCAAGCGCAGCAGAACCCTCAGTAAGTGTAGCGATTGAGTCCCGACAAGGGGAATGGATGCCCTCGATTCACAACCCCATTCCATTTTTCAATGCCAGCAACATGCTGTTTTGCATGCGCACACTGACGGGAGCGTCGGGACATATAGTCTCCGCCGCGTGGTATAGGCCTGGGATCACCGCCAACTCGGTGGTTACGCCGGCGGCCATCAGACGCTGGGCATAGGCAATGCACTCATCTCGAAAAAGGTCCTGGCCACCGACCACGACATAGGCGGGTGGCAGTGCTGAGCAGTCCTCGGCCCTGGCCGCGGCAGCATAGGGTGAGGCCTGTTCTCCCGGTGTACCGTCCAGGTACATCTCCCAGGCGTTGATCGAGGTCTCGCGATTCCATAGGGGATGGCCGTCCTGTTGCCCAGAGAGAGTGTCGTGCAGGTTGTCCAGCATGGGATAGACAAGGTATTGGAATTGCAGCTCGGGCCCTTTTCTGTCGCGATTGAAGAGGGCGAGTCCCGCTGCCATACCGGCCCCAGCGCTTGGGCCGCCGATAGACAGACGCTGCGGATCCACTCCCAGTTCTGCTGCATTGCGGTGCAGCCACAGTAGCGCATCATGGCAGTCGTGCAGGCCGGCTGGAAAAGGATGCTCGGGTGCCAGGCGATACTCCACCGAGACAAAGGTCGCGCCGCACTGGTGGGCGAGCGTCTCGGGGGCAACCTCAGCCGCGCTGCCACTAATGTAGCCGCCACCGTGTATCCACAGCATGGCGGGACCGTTGTTGGGCCGGTTCTTAGCCTGGGAAATATAGAGTTCTATTTTGCCATCTTCGCCGTCAATTTCGCGGACACTCTGATCAAGCAGCTGCGAGTTGTCGCCTGCTTGTTCACGAAACTGCGCATGTAGGCCGGCAACAATTTCTCGCATTTCGTGCAAGTTGTCGCGGTTTATATACTCAAGTCTTGAATCGATTAACTCGACACTGGGTGCCACCTCAGGGTGCAGAAGTGTTTTTGGGTCCATTGTAATCTCCGGGATGTTCGTGAACTCTTATACTTAAGCTCAATGGTGCCAGACAGGAATCTATTGTTCACTTACAAAAGTACCTAAGCCTACCAGCCGATGGCGTCCACTGTAGGCCGCGAAACTTGAGTAGGCATCAGCCCAAACATGTTCGAAAAGGAAGCAGATCAAACAAAGGAGCTATCGAATGTCCATTGACTTTAGCCTGGATTCGCAGCAGCGCGCACTTCAACTCGATGCGAGGGAGTTTGCGCAAGAACATCTGCACGGTGTAACAGCAAAGGCATCGCAATTGCCAACACCCAGTGAGCGCTTTCTCGCCACGCGGCCGGTATATGAAGAGATAGTTCGAGCGGGCTTCTTGCGTAGATTGATTCCGGAAGCGGTAGGTGGCCAAGGCAAGGGTTTGATTGATATGGCCATCGTCACGGAAGAATTTTATGCGATTGATGCAAGCGTTTCCCTGACGCTATTGGCCAATTTGCTGGGCCTAATGCCACTCTTCCTCGGCGGCTCCCCCGATCAAATCCAGCGTTTTGTGGGGCCTTTTTTGGAGCCGCAGGGGTCTCTGTTGGCCGCGCTTTGTAATACCGAACCAGGGGGTAGCGCGAACTATGGTGCGCCCGCTCCTGCGGCGGGGGTCCGAACGACTGCCAGTGTCGACGGTGACGAGTGGATAATTAACGGCGAAAAGAAGTGGATGAACGGTGCTGGCTGGGAAGGCGAGGGTGCAGATTTGCTATGTATAGTCTGCCGCACAGACCCAGAAGGACCCCCTGATCGGAGTATCTCTGTTATCGCCGTGGAGAAACCTGAACAGGGTTTTGAATTGGTTGAGCTGCTGGACACGCTCGGGATTCGCGCTCACCCCGCGCCCCACTTTCGCCTGAATAATGTGCGGGCACCGAAAGCAAATGTGATTGGTCCGCTGGGGGAAGGCAAGCAACTTGTTGACGCGAGTTTTACGGGCACTGCGGCTTTGGTCGGTATTATGGGAGTGGCATTAATGCGCGCGGCGTTCGAATTCGCGCTGGAGTTTGCACGCACGGAGAAACGCGGTGGCGCGAAGCCGATCATTGAGCACCAGGCGGTGGGCTATGCCCTAGCGGATGCAAAGGCCTCGCTGGAGGCGGCGCGCTATCTCGGCTGGAGCGCGTGCCAGGCGATGGATAGAGGTTCTCCCGGTGCTGCCGAGTTGGCTCTGCACTCGAAAATCTTTGGGTCCGAGGCTTCTGTTGCGGTGATTACCAAACTGATGAGTGTTGTCGGAGTGGATAGCTATGGGCACGATCTGCCCCTGGCGAGTTTGCTACAGGACGCTCTGGTATTGCCCTTGTTCGATGGAGGCAACATGGGCGTCAGACGACGCCAAATGCACGAAATGATGATGCAGCCCGACTATGACCCGCGTGCGCCTTTGGTCTAAGGTGTAAAGCTAGCGCTGCCGGGAGGTTGAGCAATACCGCTGTGAGCGTGAGCGGTTGATCTGCCTGAAAGTGATCGGCGATCGAGGGCGATGATTTCAGCGGTAGGACTCTTCTGAAATCTCCAGCACCTCTACGCTGGCATTCATATCCCACATCGATTCATCGATCAAGGTCAACAAGTCCTTCGCGCTTATCGAGCCAATACCTTTACGACTGAGCTTGCCGGATAAGCGATGAGCAAGAATGTGTTTTTGGGCATCTTGCAGTACCAGCCCCGCGGCAGCTGAGCGCAGCCTGTCGATATCGTTATTACCCATATTGCTCGCCCCCTCTGACCCTGATGAACTGTGGATCTTCATGCACCATCGATACTACTGACGCGCTCCTGTACCAGCAACGCACTTAAATAACCCAATTAGGTAACGATGCTATGCCGCTGATTTAGCGCAGAAAGCGATGCTGAGTGTGTGCTGCTGGTCGTCGTGGATGCTGGCATAGCTGCTACAATTGTTACTTTAACTACAAGGCGAGAATCCATGAAAGCCATCAAGCTGTCTCGGCCGCGCGGTGAAGTGGCGGTTAAGGATGTGGAAATCCCAACCCCTGGAGCGGGCGAAATTCTGATCAAAGTTGTCGCGTCGGGCCTCTGTTATACGGACGTGCATTTGTGTGATGGTGACTGGGAACTCGTGGAGGACAAGGTAAAGCATGACCTGACGCTGGGGCACGAGGCCGTGGGAGTGATCGAAGCACTGGGAGAGGGCGTGACCAATCGATCCATCGGGGAACGAGTTGCTGCCCCGTTCCTTCACTGGGCGTGTGGGGAGTGCAAGCAGTGTCGTCAGGGCGAAGAAAACCACTGTCCCAACGCGACCGCTCTGGGTATGACTCACGATGGCTCTCATGCCGAATATGTTCTGGCGATGGCTGAGTTCGTGGTGCCCGTGCCTGACGCTGTATCTTCTGAACAGGCTGCACCCCTTGCGTGTGCGGGTATGACAGTATTGGGTGGGTTGCGTAGAGCCGAAGTGGGAATCAGCAGCTGTCTTGGTGTGCTGGGCATCGGTGGCCAAGGCCATCTCGCGATTCAACTAGGCAAAGCGATGGGTGCTAGGGTGGTCGCGATGGACATTGACCCGGCGAAACTCGCTATGGCGAAAGAATTGGGTGCAGACCTCGCTTACGACGTCAGCCAGATAGATGTTTTGCCTGACCTCGTAGCTTTGAACATGGACGTGGTCATGGTCACAGCGCCGTCTCATGAAGCCCACACGTTAGCCTTGATGGTGGTCGCTTACGGCGGAGTTATATCGCTATGCGCAGTTCCCGGAGGAGAGACACCTATCTCGATGACGCTGTGCGGATTCAAAGGGGTGAGACTGCTGGCACAAGCGGTTGCCACTCGCAAAGACCTTGCTGACATTCTAGATCTGGCTGCACAGGGCAAAGTCTCTTGCGAGGTCGAAACCCGTTCGCTGGAGTCAGGTCCGGAGTCAATCAAAGCGCTACGCGAGGGAAAGGTGGTTGGGCGAGTCGTTTTTGTGCCCTGAGAGAAGCTGTACACCGCACCGCCCCCATAGAGTAGGGCGGCACTGACTGTCAAATAGCGTGAAGCACTGTATCACGTGCCTCTCCGAGCCGAACGGTCAGACCTCGATGGTTCTATTTGATTAAAAAACTCAGAAAGCTGGAATTTGCTTCCTCATAAAATGCCAGCGCTTCAAATTGTGCTGCCACCGCGCCAGAATGAGCCTGGGCAAATTGTCGCAGAAATGTGGCGCCGCCCAGTTCTCCTTCGGCCTGGCGTCGCAACTGTTCTCGTCGGTCCTGCCCGGCCAACACAGAATCGTACATGGCTTCCATATCCGGAAACTGGGATTTGAGTGCCTGCGTGCGCGATTCTGACTCAGGCTCAATAAGTTCTATAAACTCAGCGATGGCATCCTCTCGGTAGGCGCACTCCAACAGACCCTTAATCTCGATCTCATCCTGGGTTTGCTTAGCCCAGCCCCGATATTTGTCAGCGGCGAGCCGCTCCAACCAGGCCAGTAGCAGAGGTAGATCTTCTGCAGGAGCGCTCTCGAGAACGGGAACCAGTACTTCAAGAAGTGATGTCGGTTGCTCATGCTTCTGCACGAGTTCAGCTTGGCTATTCATATCTCATCCTCCCAGTTGGAACCTGCTCTGAATAATATAGGAGACATTGTGAGTTGTCGCAATCGGAGCCTCGGCTATGGACGCAGATGGAGAGAAGGTAGCGCTGGATACATCAGTCGAAAACCATAATGAGGTAAGTTAGAAACAGCACCAAGTGTACGATGCCGTGGGTGATACTGGTTCTGCCGCTAGAGAACGTAACCAGCGCAACAAGAATGGTCACCACCAGTAGTATGGAGTCCACCGGGCTCAATCCGAGGATTATCTTATTGCCGGTAACCAACCCTATCGACAAGACCGCAGGCACCGTCATCCCGATGGTCGCAAGAGCAGAACCCAGGCAAATATTGATAGAGCGTTGTAAGCGATTGTTTATCGCCGATTTGATTGCCGCCAGACCCTCAGGTGCAAGCACCAGCACTGCGATGATGACGCCGCCTAGTGCGCCCGGCGCAGCAAATACGGCGATCTGGTAATCGATGATCTTGGCCATACTCTTGGACAGAAAAACGATGGGCAGCATATTGGCGAGCAGCAAGAACGTGTGATAACCCACAGATCGCAACTCGAAATCCTCGTGCTCATGAACTGAGGTTTCGCTCTCGGTTGTAAAGAAACCGCGGTGCCTAAGCGTCTGCGCGACGAGAAAAGCTGCATACAGGCCGGCGGAGGCAAGCATGGCGAAAAGCATCTGCCAGTTAGAGTAGGTGCCTTCTTCACTTGATTGCGTAAAGTTGGGCAGAATCAGGCTGAGAACAGATAACGGTATTAACACCACCATAAAGGTGTTGGCACCTCTAAGGTTGTATTGTTGCTCGAGATGTCTCAGCCCGCCGCATAATAAAGAAAGGCCGATGAGTCCGTTCAGCACAATCATTAGAACTGCGAACATCATATCTCTGCCGAGTTCTGGGGATTGGGCGCCCGCCAGCATGACTGCCGAAATCATCACGACTTCAATGCTGATGACAGACAGGGTAAGAATCAGGGTGCCATAGGGCTCACCTAGTTTGATCGCCAGGCCGTCTGCGTGATGCACCACCCCGAACGACAGCCAGAGCATCACGAGAAATAACCAGCAAAAAAATACTAGCGGTGCGACTGCGCCCGAGAGTGATGACAACCACGCGTCTCCAAACAACAGAAATGCCCCCAGAGTAACGAGGCCGGCAAGGAGTCCGCTCTCCCGCTTAAGTGAATAAAGAATGCCGAATTGTGTGGCTGGTGCCCGATCCATTGAAGCCTCATGTCGTAGCGCGCGTAGACGAGTTGCTCTGAAACAGCATGTGACGCTGTGAACCAGAACGCAGCGACATGATACCTCTGGAACCAGAGTTTGTCTGAGTGCCATTGGTCACGAAATTGAAATCAAGGCGTCATGGCACTGACTTGTAATCGACATCGATTGTTCATCGCAGTGCAATTCTTCTGTCACCTTGGGTCGGTTCTAATAGCGTCTTGATTCTCCCCAGATAATTTCAAGCAGGAAGCTCTCACACCATGTTCAATCGCTATCTCAGACTTGCTTTGGCCACTGCGCTGGCGTGTTTTACCAGCAACACGCTTGCTCAGGCCTTAACCGTTAACCTGCTCCACATCAACGATCATCACTCCCATCTTGATACCGATACCTTCGACCTGGATGTAAGTGGTCTTGGTCTTTCAACCACGCTGTCTGACGGGACTGCGTTGCAAGAAGTCGAGGTGGCCTATGGAGGCTTTTCTCTACTCGCGACACAAATGAAGCGCTTTAGCGAGCTGGTTCAAAACCCCATTAAGATTCATGCAGGTGATGCGATTACAGGAACTCTGTATTACAGCCTGTTTGGTGGTGAAGCGGATGCCGCGGTCATGAACGAAATCTGTTTTGATGCCTTTACTTTGGGCAACCATGAATTTGACGATGGCGATGCGGGTCTGGCGAATTTCCTGGACTTCCTAGGAAACTCAAACTGCACAACGCCGGTATTGGCTGCCAATGTGGTACCCGGCCCTGACTCGCCATTGACTGCGGGCGACTACCTGCAGCCCTACACCATCATGCAGGTAGAAGGGCAGTCTGTCGGGATTATTGGGATTGATATTGCCCAGAAAACCAAAGCTTCCTCCAATCCAGACGAAGGCACTGAGTTTCTGGATGAGCTAGAAACGTCGCAGGCCGTCATCGATGAACTGACTGCGATGGGCGTAAACAAGATTATCTTGGTAACACACTACCAGTATTCACAAGACATAGATCTGGCGCGCAGCCTGCGGGGCGTCGACGTGATTGTTGGGGGAGACTCTCATACGCTGCTGGGCGGTAGTACATTAGTCAACGCCGGATTTGACCCAGAGGGCAACTACCCCACTGTTGTAAGCGATGCGAACGGCAATCAGGTCTGTATTGTTCAGGCCTGGGAATATGCCCATCTCTTCGGCCGACTACGCGTCCGCTTTGATGACATAGGGAATGTACTGTCATGCCGCGGTAATCCGGTTGTACCGATTGGCGCGACCGTGATGTTCGAAGACAGCGACGGCGAAGATGTGATATTGCGCGGTGCGGATAGATTGGCTGCGCTTCAGAGTCTGGTGGGAGATGGTAGGTTTAAGCTAACCCGGGAAGATGAGGCCACAGTCCAGCTGCTTGCGGGATTCAACGAGCAGGTGGCTCAGCTAGAGCAAACAGTGATCGGGCAAGGCGTGGAGGATCTGTGCCTTGTGCGCTGGCCGGGTGATTCGCGCTCCACGATTTGCGATGCATCGGAGACCTACGAAAATGGTAGCGACATCTCCAATATTGTCGCCAAGGCATTTTTGGTCGTCACGCCCACGGCAGATATCGGCATTCAAAACGCGGGCGGCGTACGCGTTGACGTGTCAGCGGGAGACTTTACAATCGCCAATGCCTTCACGCTATTACCGTTCTCCAATACGCTTGTCACGCTGGAAATGACTGGCCAACAGATTGTTGATGTACTCGAAGACGCCCTATCCAACACGCTTGATGAGGGCGGTTCTACCGGTTCTTATCCCTATGCATCAGGCTTGCGCTATGACGTGGATGCTTCGGCTGAGCGTGGTTCGCGCATTTCGAATGTCGAGGTCAATCCCCGGGTGGCGGGCAGCTGGAATGCGATTGATCCTGTGGCGGTGTATACGGTCGTTACTAACGACTTTATAGCGTCCGGTAGGGACGGATACGCCACTTTTGGAGAGATATTCGAGCAGGGCCTGTTTGTAGACACCTTTACGGAATATGCGCAGGGCTTCATTGATTATGTGGAGTCTCTGACTGAGTCGGGATCTGGTCTCATGCAGCTGCCGCTCGAGGAGTACAGTACGCAAAATTACACTGGGCGAGATGGCTGTAACCACTCAACCTCAAGCGACTGTATTGATTTCTAAGCTCGCAAGATATAGCCGTTTCTCGGTGTAAGCCCTTCGGGTGCAACAGATACCGTTGCGCCCGTTTTTTTTGGTCGCTCGGGTGGAGGGAGTTGCGCCATTATTGACAGTGATTCTCGAGCCAGTCCAATACTAGTCCTATCAACTCCAGCCGGCTCCAGGAAAAGGAGTGGTCACCCGAGATCACGTGATGCTCTAACTCCAGGCCTGGAACTTGCTGATATGCCTGAATGACGGGGTCAAACATGGTAGCAGCCGGAGTCACCGGGTCCTGATCACCGACGATCATAAAAACTGACTTGTCTTGCAAGTCCTCTCCAAATCTACGTGTATCGAGGTCCTCCATGGAAGCGGTATTGAGTTCCGCGCGCATAACCTCTTGGTCAAAGTCGCTCAACATGAACAGGCTATCTGCGTAATCCGAGAGCCGATCAGAAGTTGCATCCTTCGCCATAAAGGCGTCCTTCCAGACACCTAAGTTGGCAGGTGCTATCGCACCGACACACACCACACTGTCATCTTGCGCGCCTGCTGCTAGTGCGGTGTATCCACCGAGGGAATGTCCCAGCAGAGACAGGTGATTAACGTCGATGCGGTATTGCTTCGCGTTCGCTGGTTGTCGTAAAAATGTCAGCACCGCTTGCACATCGTCGGCCAGCTGCAACAGCGAATAACTGCCCTCGGCGCCCCAGGCGCCGCGATAATTGAAAAACACCACATTAAAGCCATTGCGTCTGGCGGCCTGCGCGAGATCGAGATTGCGTTCGTTGCCCGGGAATCCATGCAGCAATATCAACGTTGGATGGGGGCCCGCACCCGCCGCAACGTAGATTAGCCCAGGCATGCGCGAACCTTGACTGGGGATAGTGATCTCTGCGATCGCGGCCTTGTACTCGATCTCACTGTCTGTGGTGGCGACGGCTGCAGTGCTCGCCATGGTAGAAATCAAAAGCACCACTACGCGGAAAAAATGCGGATACACAGATGACTCCTTGTTGGCTTGAAGGGTGATTCTTTGAAGCGAACCGCAAAGAACTGCAGCCAGACGCTGGCGACAGTATAACGGCCATCCTCGTGAACTGTATTGGCACAATGCACGTATGTTGTGCAGTCACTAGCTGTTGCGGAATGCCGATAGCGTCACCCCGGCGCATTTTGGCGCAATTGCTACCTTATGAGGCATTTTTGTTACCAAAAACGTGCGCCGCACTGGTTGGGGGCGTTGAGGGTTTTGTTTTTTCATTAAAATACATGCATTTATCTTTAAAAATTCACGAAAACTCCCTTGTGCTTTGCAAATTCTTCATGGGAACATAGGTAACGCGTGGTAACACATGGAGCGATAGGAGGTATCCCATGACAGCACGAACATTTGGCTTGACGGCGGCGTTTTCCCTTTTTCTGGCTTTTAAAGCCAGTGCGGATTGCGAATTGCCTACTGTAGGCGCGAAGCCTGTTATTCCCAACGGCTCATCAGCTAGCCCAGAAGCGATGTATGCAGCACAGGAGCAGGTTGCGGACTATGTTGGTCTCATCGAGAGCTACTTAGAGTGCCGTGCAAATAGGCTACCCACTTTAATCCACGATGGATATGTGCGCTTGGCCGAAACGGCGGCAGCGGAATACAACACAGAGTTGGGTAAATTCCGCTCTAAAGAAACAGAGTTGGCCAGAAACTAGGCAAAGGCTCATCTGCATGCCCCGGGGCATGGACTAGGTCAGGCAAATAGGCCAGGTAAAAGGGATCACGCAAGGTCATTCGACATATTCTCTTGAGCCTGCGTCCATAGCTGTGTCTTTTGGTCGCTCTAGGTAACCAAAAGGCGGTTTGAATTCAGAACTGGGTTGCAACGACAAGCCGGACGGGTTCGCGACAGGGATTGCACCGTCAACTGCGCGAGAGTTGGGACTGAGGTCCCAATTCAAGGTGGCCGACTCGGGCACAGCTTCGCGAATATTGCCTAGCTCTTTTCCCTTACCTTCTAGAAATATACCCGGCCCCAGCAACACGTTGTTTGCGACCGTCACGCTTGCTTCTGTGAAGTTGCGAACGAACACCGCTGTTGGAGCAGCATTGATCACGGTGTTGTTTACAACGATTAGCGTGCGTTGGTGCTTATCTCGTCCTTCACAACCCTCTGGGCCATAACCGATAAGGTTATGGTTCGGCGAGCCAGAGGCTTGATGTAAATCGTTACCTATGATGACGGAGAAACCACAATTGGGTAAATCAATTGCTCGGCTGGCATTGCCGTCTGGCACGTCTTCTATTCGGTTATACGCGATGTAGTTCTCACGAGCTCTCGATTTTATCTGATGCCCCTGATCTGTCCCCTTTATATGGCTGCCACGTATCTCGAAACGACCTGCTGCGCCAATGTAAATCCCGTGACTGAAGCGATGCGGTCGCCGTTGGAACCAAAAGCGCGATGAGGTGATTTGTATTTCGGCCAGGGGATCATTCCCCGAGAGTATGGAGAACTCATTGTGATGGAAGAACGCGTTATGGATTTGTAGCAATCGGCCCTCGTGTCTAATGCCTGCACCGTTCGTATCTTTTACTGCGGCGCCGGAGAACTCGATATTTTCTATCCGAATATTGTTGCCTTTCGTAATCCAAATGGCTTTGCCGTTGGGTATCAAGCCTGTGGATCTCAGATGCGCCCCACCGTCACCAACGCCACGTATGGTCAATCGATCACCACGCCAGATGGCATAGTCGTTTTGATACAGACCGGCGTCGATTTCGATCATGTCACCATCTTTTGCTATTTTCGCAGCAGAACTGGGTAGTTTTAGCGCGCGTGTTGGCCCCACCTGGAGGATTCGGGCGGTCTGAGACTGCACCGATTCATAGTTCCCAACCGAGTCCGATTGTGCGAAGCAGGCGCTTGCAAAGTAGCCGAGTAATAGGCCCAGCAGCGACGACGCGAGGGGCGTGTGATAA
>JBCCNJ010000059.1:0-25227 GCA_039025905.1 Pseudomonadota bacterium
CCTTTTTTCTGTGTCATGGCGTCTCCATGCATTTGCACACCCAAACAATCTCTATAAAATGAAACGAATTTGCAGCGTTGACTGACGCTGACGGGAGTAGAGGCAGCTATGTTTATTGCAATGAACCGATTCAAAATCGTACCCGGCCAGGAAGAGGCGTTTATGGAGAGATGGCGAGGCCGCGATTCCTTCCTGGATTCTGTTCCCGGCTTTAAGGACTTCAATCTATTGCAAGGTCCAAGCAATGAGGAGTACACCTTGTTTTCCTCACACGCCACCTGGGAGTCGCGCGAGGCATTTGAAGCGTGGACGAAGTCGGAGGCCTTTAGAGCCGCCCACGCCAACGCCGGTGATGCCAAACAGATCTATCTCGGGCATCCGGAATTAGAGTGCTTTGAAGTGGTGTTGTAGGTTGCGCCACTGGACGGCAAGAGGCCATCTTGTATCAGACGGGCTGACTCAAGCGCCCAAACAAGACCGAAGCGATACAGTTTGCCGGATTTGAGTTAGCGTTACTGCTTGGTTTACCTAGCACCGACTTACAGCCTCGATGCTATGGAGCAACGTTGCTGATGATAAGACGATGAGTTACAAAGTGTCGCAGTGCGTTCACCATGATCTTTAGTCGCGTGACGCTGCTGCCATGTTCCTTTGAGCGAGCAGTTGCCGAAGTCAAGTCGACGCGTCTGCTGCATTACATTGCCCATCCGCTGGTGGAGTTTGTTCCGCACGACCCTCCCGCCTTGCCCGAATACTGGGGTGAGGAAACATACTGGTGCAAATTGAAATATTTCGGCGCGATACCTGCCGGACTGCAGGCTATCGTCATTTCGTTCCCGAAACCCGAAGAAGGCTCGTTCATACTTTGTGATCGCGGGCACAGCCGGCTGATGCCCGTGTGGAACCATACGATAACCTTGATGGCGACGGACACTGGGGTGCGTTACGAAGACAACGTGGAGCTGTCGGCTGGCGTGCTCACGCCCATTGTCGGTTTTTTTGCCCTATTGTTTTTCGCTCATCGGCAGCGGCGTTGGCACAAGCTAATCGAGAGTGGTTTTCGCTATGATGCCTAGGCGCATTGTGTTTGCCGGCTCCAGCTCGCTGCACGGGCATGGCGACAGTGAAATGGGTGGGTTTGTTCATCGTTTTCGGCTTTGGCATGAGGCGCAGGGCGCGAGGCACTTTGTCTACGAGCTCGGTATCTTTGGTGAGCCTACAGCATCACTATTGTCGCGTTTAGAGCCCGAGGCCAGGGTGCGAAAACCTCATCTCATTGTCCTTTACCCTGGCTTCAATGATTTGCGCCGCGAGGGTGGGCCGGAGCGGCACTGTGCTACCTCCCTGGAGGAGTATGAACACGTTATGCGCGCGCTGATCGCAACGGCCAAGTCGGTCTCTGATGTGATGATCATGACTGGCTTTCCCTTTGATCCGGCTCGCACCATGCCTTATGCAAGCTCGGAGTCTTTTTATCTGCCGGATGATGCACGCGCCTACACCCAGGTGCTGCGCAAGGTGTGTGCGGATCTTTCGGTACCTGTTCTCGATTACTTTTCCCTATGGACGTCACTACAGACCCAGGAACTGCTGGATGCCGATGGCTTGCACGCCAACCCTGCGGGACATGCCGTATTGTTTGAGCAACTGCGCGAGTTTCTGCTCGCGCAGTATGGCTGAATGGCCGACGGCCGGTCTTCGGTCTTTATCAATGTAAATCTGGAAGCCGGAAAGCCCCGTAGCGCGTGACCTAAAGCGCCTCTCAGAGCGTTGCGAGCCTCGCCAAGAACAACCCGCCTTGGCCTTCGACTGGCGCCTTCTGCGAGCACGCTTTAGGCCACGCTGAGGTACTATGGAATTAGTTAGAGGTGACCTAGACAAAGGAGGGAATGATGACCTTGGAAGATCTCGAACGCTACAGTGACGCCTGGAACGCCCACGATATTGACACCATCATGCAGTACATGGCCCCGGACTGCGTATTTGAGCCTGGGGGTGGGCCGGAAAAATACGGCACGCGGTTTGAAGGTGCAGTAGAGGTGCGTGAGCGATTTATTGCCGTGTGGACGGACATACCCGACGTGCGTTTCGAAGGCGCTCTGCACTTTTTACAAGGCGATCACGGAGCTTCTGAGTGGACAATAGTCGGCACTCGTAGAGATGGCAGCAAGATGGAACTGGACGGCTGTGATCTATTTACCTTTGAAAATGGCAAAATAAAGTCCAAGCGATCGTACTTGAAGCACAGGACGGGCTAGAAGCACAGTGCGCCACATGCTGAGAAGACCGGCATGAATACAGAGGCATTGCGCTGCTACGTCTCATAATTTTTGAGTTACCCTACCGCAACGACGAGAGCGCAAAATGGCTGAACTCAAGACAAAAAAATCCGATGCGAGCGTGACCACATTCCTGTCGCGCATTGAACCCTTACAGCGACGCGATGATGGCTTTGCCCTGCTTCAGATTTTCAGCGATGTGACCAAGATGCAGCCGGCACTATGGGGCGGCAGCATCATTGGGTTTGGTGAGTATCACTACAAGTCCGATCGCTCTAGACAGGAAGGGGATTGGCCATTGACGGGCTTTTCACCGCGCAAACGCAATATGACGGTTTATATCATGCCGGGCTTTTCTGAGTATCAGGACCTATTGGTTCAACTGGGGCGCCATCAAGTGAGTAAGTCCTGCTTGTACTTCGCGCGTCTGGATAACGTTGACATCACGATACTGAAGCGCATTATTCGGCAGTCTGTGGCCGAAATGAAAAAACGTTATTCGTGGAAGAAGTGATGTGGTTATGACCTTGCTTTTCTACCGGGCTAAGCTAAGAGCTAGCTGTACAGTGCAGAGTCACTAAGATCAACTAGTCGAGATCCGTGCAGTGTTGAATCGAGGCGCAAGGCTGGCGCGCGACATGTGTCTTGTTTTCGGTTTGGGAGGCAGAAGCTGATCAAACATTGCTTTGTTGGCGTTGAAAAAGAGAGAAGCTCATGAAAAAACTAAAGAACGAAAAAGAGCTGGTGAAAAAAGCTATCGCAGCCGGTATGAAATACGGCGAGGAGCGCGGGGTAGTGGAATTTGAGCCTACTGATTCAGCCGCGCAAAAAATCGAATACATCTATCGTTTGCTGGTGCATGACAAATTGATACAACCCATACCGCAAGATCAAATTTCGCAGGTCGCGATGAAGCATAAACTGGCGATTTGGGCATCAAAGTTGGATTGAGTCACGGCACTAGCAATGCTTTATCTGGCCTATGGATCTAATTTGCACCCTCTACGCTTGCAGGAGCGGGTGCCCTCAGCAGCCCTTGTCGGTGTCGTTAGGCTAGACGGCTATCGAATGCTGTTTGCGAAACAGAGTCATGATGGCTCTGGCAAGTGCATGATCGTGCCCGCTCAGGAGAATCTAGCGGTGGTGTACGGCGCGATATATGAGATTGAGCCGGGAGAAAAGCCTCGTCTGGATGCCGCCGAGGGCAGAGGCGCGGGCTATGAGGATCACAGCCTTTCCTGCGAGTGGGCAGGCGAGACCATTTCACCCTTTACCTACCTGGCCCAGGAAGGTTATATCGACGCAGATCTGAGACCCTACCGCTGGTATCTGGACATGGCGATTGAGGGAGCGAGATATCACGGCTTTGCGGATGACTACATTGCCGCATTAGCGAAGACATCTGCGATACCCGATCCCGACGCTGAGAGAAATCGAGAGAACCAGGCGCGCGTCGCCGCTATGGTAGCGTGTAATAAGCAGCGGGCGCGGCCTGGCTCTGACTTTGAATTAACCGCTAAATGATTGAGGCAGGAGCTGATCACATGGGAGTGCACGTACCCGAGTGCATACTTTTGCGAGCGGAGAGCGCTTGCAGCCCGATAGTGGCTAGTAGGAGATTACCAGTTTGAAAATGACTCAATGAGCGATCAAAACCCAGTGGCTGGCGAGGGGTTTTTTGCCCTGGCCTGCACTCGTCCGGTCGTCATCTCGTCACTGAAGGTCGCTTTGGTAGTGGGCAGCATTCTCGTGCTGATCAACCACTGGCCGGCCCTTGCCGAGCTCAGCTTAAGCCGCAATAGTGCGCTGCAGGTAGTATTGACGTACATAGTGCCCTATTGTGTATCGACATACTCCTCGGTGCGCTCGCTGCAGCGACATACGGCGATGCACTCAGAGCAAGAGTAGAGATATCCATTAGGGGCCTGTGCAAGCGCCTAATGTTCTGGCAATGACATCATATTGAGGTTCATAAATGACCACATCGGTAGCGGATGCCGTTCTGCGGCAAGTGTTTTTGGAAGCCCGTACATTCAATCAGTTTACGGATCAGGAAGTGAGCGACGAGAAACTGGTTCAGCTCTATGACCTGATGAAATGGGGGCCTACGTCGATGAATTGCCAGGCAGGTTACTATGTCGCCGTCAAATCGCCGGAGGCCAAAGCCCGGCTGGTGCCACTGTTGATGGGTGGCAATCAAGCTAAGACGCAGGCGGCACCGGCGACCATTATCGTGGCCATCGACACCGAGTTTTATCGACATCTCCCAACGCAGTTTCCTGCCAACCCTTCGGCGGTCGATATTTTTCAGCCCGGAACGGAACTCACCGCCACGAACGCATTTCGCAACAGCTCACTACAAGGCGCCTATCTGATACTCGCCGCGAGAATGTTGGGACTGGATTGCGGGCCTATGAGTGGTTTTGACAATGCTGCGGTGGATGCAGAGTTCTTCCCCCAAGGTCGTTATCAATCGAATTTTCTGATCAATATCGGTTACGGTGATCCTGCGGGGAATCATCCCCGCGGGCCTCGACTGCCTTTTGAAGCGGTTTCGCAAATTCTGTAGCGCAGGCGTGTCACTCCTGCTTCAATGTGGGCTTTGCAGCTTGGGAAGCCGTTAGCCGATCAGTATTGATAGGTACAATTATCGCCTTATTAAATCCGGCGATCCGGCGATCCTGCGATCCGGCGATCCGGCAATCGTGCGCGCAAGAGAAATCAACTGGGAGACCCAATGATAAAAGTATTTGGCGATGGCCTGTCCGGCAATTGCTACAAAATCAAACTACTGATGCATTTGTTAGATCAGGCCTATGAATGGGAACATGTGGATATTCTGGCGGGCACTACCCATGAGCTGGATTTTCAGCGCATGAACCCGAACAGCCGAGTACCAGTAGTGATACTCCCTACGGGCGACTATCTCTGGGAATCCAATGCTGTATTGAACTACCTTGCTGAAGATAGTGCCTTGCTACCGGAAGACCGTTACCAAAGGGCGCAAGTTCTGCAGTGGCAGTTCTTTGAGCAGTATAGCCATGAGCCCTATATCGCGACGGCGAGGTACATCAACAAATATTTGGGGCTACCCGCGGAGCGCGAAGCGGAATACCACGCTAAACAAGACGGTGGGCATCGCGCACTTGCGGTGATGGACGGCCATCTCTCCACGCAGGCGTTCTTCGTGGGCGATGGCGCAACGATTGCCGATATCAGTTTGTATGCCTATACGCATGTGGCGGAAGAGGGCGGCTTTGAGTTAGGGAGCTACAGCAATATCCGCGACTGGCTGCAACGCATCGAGCAATTGCACGGCTACGTGCCCATGAGCCGGTAGCTCACTCGATTTTTCCTGGCAGAGCATGTCAAAATGACCCCGTGGATGAGATAAGGCGCGTCTACAAAAACAGCCAATCGATTGAACGTACGTTGAGGTAAGACGACATGGCGATAAGGTATTGCACGAGGGTTGGTTTGCTGGCTCCGCTGATCGTGCTAAGCGCGTGTACCAATCAAGCGTGGTATGACGGTATCCAGCAACACCAACAGCTTGAGTGCTCAAAGCTACCGGGCAGTCAGTACGATGAATGCATGAAGGAAGTGTCCCAGCCCTACTCGGAATACGAGCGGGAATATCGAGAGCTAAAGGAAGGCGGTACGCAACCTGAACAGGCGAAAACTTCGACTCGCTAGATACTCGACGCGAGTTGCCAAGTGCTGGATGTTGAATATGTGCAGCAACTATCGTGCTGCCATTGATTGATCAATCAAGGAATGAATGAATGTCAGAAAGCACTTTATTTGTATTCGCAAGAATCTCTCCAAAAGAACAGCATTTTCGAGAAGCCAAACAAGCGATCATTGATATCTTGCATCAAACCAGGGAAGAGCCAGGCTGTAGGCAGTTTGAGTTACACGAAAATGCATTGGAGAAAAGTCTTTTCTTGTACGAGGAATGGGAAGGTGAAGCGGCCTTGCAAGAGCATTACGAAAAGCCATACACAGCTGCGGTTTTCGAACACTATCAGGACTGGCTCTCATCCCCTGTAGAAGTGTTCAAAATGCAAAAGTGTATAGCCGCATAAAAAGAGGCAGCATCGCCCTTCTGGCTGGATGCGCTGCCGCGGGCCCGTGCTCGAGGCGTTGCGCGCAGCACCCCATTTACGACAGCGGGTGATCAACACGACGCGATTTCTCCGGTGCACGACAAGAGACACACCATGGCAGAACAATTTTCGGCATTAGATCAGCAACATATCGAGTTTATTCAACAGCAGCATCTGTTCTTCGTGGGTACAGCCGGGGCTGAGGGCCGGGTGAATGTGTCGCCAAAAGGCATGGACACCCTGCGCGTCAGTAGTCCGTCGGAGGTCGTCTGGCTGAACCTCACCGGTAGCGGTAATGAAACCGCTGGGCATGTTAAAGAAAATCGGCGTATGACGATCATGTTCTGCTCTTTCGATAAACAGCCGCTGATTCTGCGTCTTTACGGCCTGGCAGAGACGATTCATCCCTGGAATAACGATTGGAGCGAGCTGAGTGCGCTGTTCCCTGAGCAGCCCGGAGCACGTCAGATATTTCGTTTGGGGCTGGACCTTGTGCAAACCTCTTGCGGCTATGCAGTGCCTCGCTATGACTTGGTCAGCGAACGGCCTACTTTGAAAAAGTGGGCGCAGGGTAAAGGTGATGATGGGCTGCGTCAGTATTGGCAGGATCGCAATACCGCTACCCTGGATGGCAAGCCCACGGGCATTTTGAATAATAACGACTAGTAAAGCGCGCATTGCCTGACCGGTGTCGCGCCTGCCTTGCTAGCGCTGGTACAAAAGTAAAAAAAGCGCTCGGGAGATATCCCTATGACCTGGACGAGTCGACTACTGGCGATTGGCGCTATGACCCTGTTGGCCGCGCTATCCGTGCTTGCATGGTTGCTGCTGTTTTATAAATCGCCGCCGGTGGATGCGAGCTGGGCGGTGGAGGGTTCGCCGGTCGCGTCCAGTGACGCCGTGACCGTGCGCTTTACCGGCACCTCTACGCTGCTGTTTAGTGATGGGCAAACCCAGTGGATGGTGGATGGCTGGTTTAGTCGTCCCGGACCTTACGCCCTACTTTACGGCGAGATCGCGCCTGATTTGGAAGCTATCGAGCGCGGCCTCGCGGCCAATGAAGTAGAGTCTTTGGCCGCGGTATTCCCCGTACACTCGCATTATGATCACGCAATGGATGCACCGGAGGTCGCACGGCGAACCGGCGCCTTACTTATGGGTTCTGAATCGACGGCGAACATCGGTCGCGGTTGGGGACTGTCTGAATCGCAGATCGCGGTGGTGGCGGATAAAGTGCCCTTTCAATTGGGCGATTTTGTGATCACACCCATTGTGTCCAGACATTTTCAGTTTCCCGATCCCCAGTTGCGCGAGCGTGCGCTGGGTGACCCCCTGATTACTGCACCCTTGGTTCCGCCGGTGTCGGCGTTCGACTACAAAGTGGGAGAGGCTTATGTGCTGCATGTGTCGCACCCCAAGGGGCGCTGGTTGATAGTGGGGAGTGCGGGCTATATCGATGGTTTGCTACAGGAGTTTAATGCCGACACAGTTTTTCTCGGCGTGGGTGGGCTCGGTTCTCAGAGCAATGCCTACCGGGATGCGTTTTGGCGCGAGAGCGTTGAGAGAGTGGCGGCCCAGCGTGTGATCCCCATCCATTACGACAGCCTGACCGCGCCTGCTGAAGGCCCGTTTCGCGGCCCTTTGAACGCGGTGTCGTTCTTGGCGGGTGGTCTTGAAGCGACTCGCACGTTTCTGGCCAATAAGCAGACGGAACATCCCGAGCTGCGTTTTATGACGCTGCCCCGCTTTGATGAAGTCGTGCTGTATGAATAAATGCAAAGTATCAGGCGAATATACCGTGCACGTACCACTGCCGGTGCAGGCGATCACGGAACACCCAGTAGCGCTGGCCGGCATCATCACTGGCAATGTAATAATCGCGACTTACCGACTCCTGCCACCAGTTGTCCTCTATGCGTTCTGGCCCGTATTCCAGCCGCAAAGGGGTTTTCCAATACAGTTTGCTGCCACGCTCTTTCAGTAACTGAGGTTGGGGCATTAACCAGAATGGTCGCTGAGCGCAGTGATCCCCCTGCGGGAGTTCACCGCCCGGCCTATCATTACCGACGTGTACGGCAAGTTCCGGTAGATGTTCGTCCCTGCAGCCGACCTTTTCAATGGCCTGCAGCCCCAGACGGCTGCGCAGTCGATCCAGTAGATGGGCCAGCGGTTCGCGCTGCCTGCCGGTCTGAAACAAATCCAGATTATCTTGCTGACCCGGTAACAGGCTGTTGCAACTAAGGGCCAGACCCTCCACTGCGGCATCGAGCTGCAACTGTTCGAAGCATAGGGTGGTAAGCTGTTGCCAGTTGTGCCAATCACTGTGTGTACTGGCACTGCGTACTGTGACATTTCGTATGCCGTGATCGATAGCGATCAACTGCCATTGAATTTCTGCAGTGCGCAGCTGCGTACTGCGCAGGAAGGCGCACAGTGACTGCAGCAGCAACTGTGTGGCTGGCAACAGCTCCGCCGTAGATCGTATTTCGTAACCAAACCAGTATTCATCGGTGAAGCTTGCCGGTGGTTGAAAATCTGCCTGCCTATCTTCGCGTTCGCCCAGCACCTGTTGCAGAAAGTCACTGAATGCCTTGCCGCAACGTCTACTGAGAGCCGAGTCAGGCAGCCTGAGAATGTCACCTATGGTATGCAGTCCAGCCCGGCGCAGTGAGTCTACGGCTGTGGGAAAGTCGTGCAAGCGTTCCAGAGGCAGTGGGGCCAGACGTTCTTGAAGCGGGCGATCGATCGCTGTCGCTGTGTCCAGCGGGGCGAATGACAGCAGCCAGGCAGCCTTAGGCGTGGGAGCCAGCCCATATGCCATGTTGTAGCCGCGACAGCCAATGCCGCTGTGTACTTCGTCCATGAGCTTATCCAGACCCTGGAACAGATTGAGACAACCGCCTATTTCCAGCTGCAGGCAATCCGGAGACTGGCTGTAGAGCATTGGCGTGATGCCATACGCCCAGCAGCACAGCTGTTGCAGACAGCGCTGCTCTGCCGGCTCGTCTCGCTCCAGTAGCTGCAGCGGTTCGCCATTTGCTAGCCCATGTACCGTTGCACTGGTCATATCAACGCGAATACCGAGGGCGGCAGCGCAATCATTAGCGCTCACGACCCGCTGCCTGGCCAGTACTACCACGGCTTGGGTTTCATCGCGATTAAGGCACTGCAGCGGTAGCCGTGTGAAACGCAGGCATAGCCACAGGCTCACAAGCTATTGCCTGAAGCTGAGGTGTTATAGAGGGAGGGCAGTTGCCCCATAATACTGTACATATATACAGTATTGGATAAAACTGCCGGGCTGTCTAGCTGATATGGGCTCAGTTAGTTCATTTTGGAATATCTATATGTTACTTAATGTTACTTTCCGGATCACAGCTTATTGAGAAAAAGACTGTGATAAATACAGCAAAAAACTCAATTAAAACAGGTGAATTTACTTGAATGAGGCCCCATATAGGAGGATATTGGTAACAAGGTAAGTGATTTTATGTTACTTTATGTAACATAAAGGAGTAAGGAAATGAAAAGTATGATAGGGGCAATGTTATTTAGCATTGCAGTAAGTGTGAATGCAGCCTGCCCGGTACAACATCCCAGGGTTCAACCCGAGATACCGGACGCGGCCGTGGCAACTGCGCAACAGATGCACCGGGCACAGCTGGAGGCTGAGCAGTACCTGCTGCAGGGCCAGCTGTATCTGGATTGCGGCTATATGAACCGACGCCAACACAACCAATTGGTGGGTGAGATGGAGCGCTTTGCCGAGCGCTATCAGAGTGAGCTGATGGAGTATCGCAGCCGCAGTCAGATGGTTGTGAATGAACAATATAGGCCTGCAACTTCTGGCGCTGACTTGGTAGCCAGATAGGCTGAAATCAGCTCTCTACGCGCCACCTGCACTGTTGTTTAGCATCAGAAAGGTGATTGCCAGCTTAATTAGGAAGCCGAGTATGCCCATGGCGAGTGCAATATAGAGTATCAAGGTGCCGAATTTGCCCGCCTTGCTGCGTTTGGCAAGGTCCCCGATGATAAAGATCATAAACAAAATGAGCGCACCGACACCCAGCGTGACGCCATACTCTGTTAGCCACTCGTCCATCTAAGTGTCCAGCTTCCTGTTGTTCGCTACTCTTTCTATTGAGGCGGGACTCGCATGGGGTCTGGTTCCAATGAGACCTGGCGTTACCCGATCTGATTTTGGTGGCGCCGGATCTTGCGGCAACCGATTTCACCTTAGCACTATTATTGCAGGCTGCATCAAGCAGCGTGCCTATGCTCACCCGATATATTGATTGCGCCCTGGACAGGTGGGGAGCGCGGCGCGCTGATCAAGCGATTTGACTTGCGGACGTCGGCATCTATGTCTCGGGCTGGTCGGGAAGGCCCTGCTGCTGACTTTGCGTGACGCGATTATAGCGAAATGAGAAGAGTAGATAGTGTCTTTGCGGGCATCGATTCGGTTCGCGGCTGGCTTTGCTTTGAAGGCCCCGCTCGCGCAGCGATGGGCTGGTGCTATACTCGAAAGACGCTGCCTGAATTAGCGCTCAATCAGTTTGTGGCTTGTCGCTTCGCACGGTTGGGGAATGACTAAGTAATCGGCAGACGGTAAAGATTACGGTTTTCCAATGACGTTTATGGTCAAACCCCTGGAGATGACTGTATGAAGCGAAATTACTACATTAGCAATGACCTCAGCGATCTCAGCCGTGTAGAGAGAGAACTGGAGGCCGCGGGCATTACCACACCGCAAATTCATGTACTGAGTCAGGACGATGCAGGCCTGGAGCACCATCAGCTACATCAGGTAGAAGCGGTACTGAAAAAGGACGTTGTTCGCGGTACGGAACGCGGGGCTATCATCGGTGCGATAGGCGCAGCGCTAATTCTTGGTATCGCCTGGTTTACGGGCCTAACTGAAACCTACACCTGGGTGCCTGCGATTTTTCTTGCGGTTGTTGTGTTGGGTTTTTGCACCTGGGAGGGCGGCTTAATTGGTATTCAGGAGCCTCATCTAGACTTCAAGCGTTTTCAGGAGGTTCTGGACAGTGGCAAGCATGTGCTGTTTGTCGATGTCGATCCAGATCAAGAAGCCACGCTGCACCAAGTAACCGCCGCCCACCCTGCGCTGACACCCGCCGGCGAGGGCGCCTCTACGCCACGTCTTGTAGTGCGCTTTCAGGACCTCTGGACGCGGTTTATGAAAGCGGCTCCATAACGTACTGAGCCTGTATCAGCATAAGAATGCAGGCGCGCGTATATTGGCGCCCGCCTGATCTCGTTAGCCGGTGAGGGTGGCGTCAGGCCGGCATGGCTTGTTCATTCTGCCCAGTAGACCAGTCAGGCAACTCCCATAGCTGAGGTTGTCCGGGCACATCTTCCGCAGGTGGTAGATCCACATCAATGTGCTGATTACCGCCGCGCTGTTTGAGAATATGCACACTTCGGTATGCCCGCATTTGCAGGCGCAGGCTGGCAGGGGCATGGTGATCAGCCGCTTCATTGGGGCGAAACAGCACGGCCAGGGTATCGCCGTGACTGGCGGCCAACTGCAGCTTGCGCAGCTCGCTATAGCGATATTGATGGTTCCCTAGCCAGCTAAACACCGCGCTGCAGGTGCTGCTGCGCAAGGCTTGCTCTGTGCTCCACAGCAGGTCCTGCCGGTTTTTAGGGTGCACCAATAACACCTGCTGGGTGTCTATACCTCGAGCGGCCAGTAACGGTGCATAGGGTATATAGGGTGGGGCGATAAAGACCTGCCAGCGACCTTGCTCACTCAGCTTTTCCATGGCGGGCAGGAACAGGCCCATGGCACCTAAACCGTTGCTGTTACTCAGTAATTCAATGGTGCTGTCCAGTGGCCAGCCGCCTTGATCTAGCTGCATATTTAAGCTGGCATAACCGGTAACCAGCCCCTGGTTTATGCGGTTGTCGTGCCGGCTGCTGTTGGCGCAGGGCTGATGTTGAAAGTGGCGATGACGGCCGCGCCAGGTATCGCTGCGATTGATGATATGTTGTAGTGCGTCGTTCATAGTGTTGCCTGAGGGGAAACTCCCCCATTTAATATACTGTATATATATACAGTATATATTGAGTCAGGCAGATTGCAAGTGTCGCCTGCGGCCCTAGTGTGCTGCCATACCTGCCCATTTGCGTCACGCTTAAATGAGGAAGAATAGTCGTGGTATAGAAAGTGTGATCTGGTCTACACTACACAGATGGCCCGCAGAGGCCGGTATGGGGACATCGGTTGGTAGTTGATTACGGAAGATCAGGATGGTCTCATTTGCGCAGCCAGGAGCACGGCTAGGAAAAGTGGTCAATCTAGGCGTCTCGCGACAGCGGGTTGGCCTTTACGAGCTGTTTCAGCGATACGTCCCGGTTCTATCTGGCCTACCGGGTGACAGATCCCAATTTGACCAAACCGATCTCGGCTGTGAATGGCATTGTGAGTGCGATATAGGCGCTGACTCCACCGAAGCCGGCAATCTACAAATTCACTTTCACTTGATTGATCTCGACAAACTCTCGCGACCGGCGGCAGTGCTTTACCTGATAGAAAATCAGCTTGACGAACAACAAAAACGCCTGCCCATGCCGCTGGAAAACCTGACGCAAACACGCGATCAGCTACATGAAGAGTTGGCGCATTGCGCCGCAGAATCCACCTCATTCGATAAAGCAGACGCCTTTGTCGCAGCACTGGGTCAGGTAAGAGATAGGCTTCAGACAGAGGTCACCTGGGTATAAGAGTCGGGCTAAGGCCTGAATAAGACCTAGAATCTGGAGTAGCGACAGCTGGCGCTGCATCTGCCGATTCGGTGCGATCTGTTGCGGCCATCAGAGCCAAATCACCTGACGCCTCCTGAAGGTGTTTGTTGCTAAATGTGCCGTAACGGCAAGTCAAGTAGACGGCTCGGCCAGCGACATTACTGTCTGAGAGACTCAATTTTGTTGTTTGCACTTGCCTTAGCTAATGCAAAAAACAATCTGCCAACAATGCCAAGCTGATTGATGGCGTTACCACTGGCGTAGAACGCTCCGATATCCGAATACACTCCATGATCAATATTGGTGAGGCCTGGATGGGTGCCATCGTCCAAGAACTGAGCAAAGGCATTATCCTTCCCGTCCCAGGTGTGGGTGCCGTTTTTGTGCACGCCATAGCCAATGATTCGCCCCTCTTCACTTAGCTTTGGTAGTGCCGCGTTGTACAGGTCTGAATCGACAATATAGCTGTCTGTTTTGACCCACCTATCATTGAGAAACACTTCGGTATAGGAGTGATCAACATACGGTGTTCCCGGTGATATGAAATCCCCGATTATATCGGTGTTGATACTGACAAACCGTTGCCTAGCCGGAATTTCCGCAGCACGTAACATGGCAATAAACAGGGTCGCTTTCGTATTGCAGAAACCGACTTTGGCATCTAGCACTTCGGAGGCTTTTTGATCGTAGAAAGATGCCGTCCAGCCAAACTGAATCTCGTCTCGTACGAAATCGTGGATGCCTATGGCGCGTTCTCGTACACTTTTTTTATCGCCAACGGCTTGCTTCATAGCAGCGATGACCGCGGGGTGATCGGAGTCAATATAGTTTGTGCTCAACAGATATACGTCGTGCTTCAGTGTCTGGGCGTCCGATGCTTGTGAATCAGGTGTTTGTCTAGTAGCTGGCTGTGCATCAGTCGTTTCCGCAATAAGGCTTCCCGCCGTCAGTGCGATTACGAAGAGGGTGCTGACGATAGTGGGAGTGGTCGTGCTCATAGACATGGAGCAAGTACGCCTCATGCCTGGTTTTCGATCACAGTAGTCTTCGAACAGATCTCAGGTGATGAAAGAGACAGTCCTCATTTAGATTGCAATTGGCAAGACGACTAGCAGAGATAGTCTTTGAACGCGTTGCCCATCAATCTCCTAATCTTATCTTCGGGAACGGTCTGTTGCAGTACATTGAACTGATCGAAGTCTGCGTCGTCGAGAAACTGAAGGTAAAAAACAAAGTCATCTGAATCACTTAAGCTCTTGATCTCGTCCGCGAGCTCATTCATTACTGCGATAGTGGCATTATTCATGAGCCCTTGATACATCCTACCCAGCACGTGCATCGCTTTAACTCCGTTATTTTCCATAACCTGATCAAGCAAATCGCTATGACGCTGCGTTATGCGAGAGATTTCGTCATATCCATCTATTTTGATGTACGCTTCATCTGACGCGAATGAGACAGAATGGTATTTCATGTTTTCAATAGATGCGGGCGATGAATAATGGGAGCTACGCTTTTGCCGCCTTTTAAGCTCCTCATTGAAAGCGGACTCAGTGTTCCAGTGAAGCGAAATGCTGTAGCTGTCAGTGAAGACGCATATGGCAAAGGCATAGAGCGCTTCCTGTTGTGTCGCCTTTATGTAGTTGACCGCTGACAGGATGTACTTTCGAAGTGCGGCTTTATAGCTGCCGATCTTGAGTTCATTTATCTTCTTAACAGCGTCATCATCAGTAAATGAGACATACACCCAATAGTGAACGATCAAATGGCGGTAGTCTTCAAGAATGGCTATAGCCTTGTCTCGATCCTCCTCTGTTCGCGTGTAAATCTCCACTCGCATGGCCGTTGTGCCAGTAGGAATAGATATTACTATCTGGTAGAGAGCATACGGATTGAGAGCATTTACTAGCTCTTCTAGTGTCTTTTTCTTCTCCATGTCTAAACCGGCAACTCCAGCAGGGTCTTTTCCTATAAATCATCTTTGGCTGCGTATTGGTTCATTCAGCCAATAGCGGCTTTAACGAAACATGTAAACCGGTTGCGCAGTAAACATCATGCCTATGCTGAGACGCTTCGCGCGGACGGTTCTCGCGTTAGTTTTGGTGTGCCTTGCTTTTTTAGGCGTCACTCCTCTTCATTGAGGTGCACGCGTTGGCAGAGACACTCTCATGACTGTGATCTGCTCTAGGCAACTTGGCACTGGTCAGCTAGGCGTTGGCTCTTGTAAGTGAAACCACCAGTCGCTCAAGATGATCCCAGGGATTGCCGTTAGCGAAGCCCTTGATACTGCCGTCAGTCTCTAACGCTTGCTCCAGCATTTGGCTTATGGATTGTAAGTCATGGCGTGACAGAGCGGACTGAACCAGGGGCACGCGGCTCTTCCAAATTCGATGCGCGTTGATGGCCTGCATGCTGTTACTGCCTTGCTCGCAATCCAGCATAATAGAATAGAGCGCGCGGATTTCTCGCGTTAGCGCCCACAGCACCACAGGGGGCTCTGTGCCCTCGGAACGCAGCCCATGCAAAACCCGAAGGCTCGCGCCGGTATTCCCACTCAGTGCCTTGTCGCCAAGTTCGAACACGGTATAGCGTGCGCTATCGGCTACCGCTGTCATGACATCATGGGCGCTGATGCGCGAGCCTGCGACCAGTAGTTTTAGCTTTTGAACTTCCTGAACGGCGGCCAATAGATTGCCTTCTACCCGGTCGCACAGTAGCTGCAGCGCATCGTCGTCAATCTCCAGGTTTGATGTGGCTAGCCGCCGCCTAAGCCACTGGGGTAGTTTGCCAGCATCTACTGGCCACACCTGTGTGATCACGCCGGCCTTATCCAGGGCTTTAAACCACTTGCTGTTTGTAGATTGTTTATCAATTTTGCCGGCAACGATCAGCAGCACGTCATCTCCGCTGGCGATCTCCAGATACTCGCACAGCGCTTTGCTGCCTTCGCTTCCAGGTTTGCCGTCGGGCAGCCTCAGCTCTATCAGCTTTCGCTCTGCAAACAGCGACATGCTGTTGGCACTGTGCAGTAGCTCCTGCCAGTTGAAGCGCTTGCTCGCTACGTCGAGCACCTCGCGATCACTGCAGCCCTGTTCCCTTGCATGCTTGCGTACCAGGTCGCTGCATTCCTGCAGCAAAAGAGGTTCATCACCGCTGATGAGATAAACGGGTGAGAGCGATTTTTCCAGTTGATTCGCGAGCTGCTCGGCGTAGACCCGCATCAGCTCTCAGCCGTAGCGAAAAAACCAATTCGGCGGATGATTTGCTGCGCCAATTCGTTGCGCATCTCCACTTGTAGAATGCGCACTTCCTCTCCCATGCCCTGTTCGTTGCGCGGGTCGTTGTCCATGCGGCGGGTGACCGTAGCCATGTTCTCTGGCATGGCGATATCACCGTTCTCGGCAACTACGGAAAAGGTGGATCGCATTGTCAACTCCAGCTGAGACACACGTGCCTCCTGATTCAGCGACAAATTTGTGCGGGTAAATCGTTCCGGTCCGAGTTTGAGCATGAAGTTTGCATCGTCTCGATCAGCCCAGGTGATTCCGTTCGCTACGAAAACGGTGCGTACCGCGCGCGTGAATTCGCTGTTCGGGTTGCCGGTAACGAGGTACATGGTTTTCCAGTTTTCCGGTAAAGCGGCCGTTGTCCCGGTGCTGCCGCGCAATTGGAAGCCGCAGGCTGTAAGTAAAATACTCAGTCCAATCAACGCGGCTCCGATAGTCAGGCGTTGCGGCATGGAGCGTGTTCCTAAAGTCATCGGTTGATTCCCATGTTAACTAATTTATCCCGCACCACAATGCTTACAGCAAGCATTGAACTTCGCCCTGCGCCCCTATCGCCTGGAGCGCTGCCGCCTAACTTCGCGTGCTATCTCTTCCCTCGGCTGCCAACACGGGTTTGCTGTCTGAGCCAATTATCGTAGCCTCGGATGTTTAGCGCGTTGTCCTTTGGTCTCGGTGAAACGCGAATACGCGATCGCGGATCGCGATACAGAGAAGCGCGGAGTCTAGCAGTAAACACTGTGTGTCGCGACGCGATATCTTTATAGCTCCCAGCTGGGCTTGGGCGTCTCAAATGAAGCTAGTCTTTGTCGCGCCAGAAGCCGAAGTACATCAACGCCATCAGCACCAGCGCAATAGAGCAACCTGCAACCACTGGAATCACCCCGAAGCTTGCAAAGGGTGTGTGGCCCATCATGACGTTCGCCTGGCCAATCAGTGTGGCCTCAACATGCTGATCTGCTTGCGCGATGATCTGGCCACGCTGATTGATAATGGCAGATACACCATTGTTGGTGCCACGAATCATGTAGCGCCCATTTTCCAGTGCTCGCATTTGTGCCATTTGCAGATGCTGAAGTGGACCTATGGAATGGCCGAACCAGGCGTCATTGCTGACCGTGAGTAGCAGGTCGGCTTGACGAGCACTGCGCGCAACCATCTGGGGATAGACTACTTCGTAGCAGACATAGGGTGCGACACGGTAGGAGCCAGCGCGCAATGGCGGTTGATCGCTTCCCCCAGCGCTGAAGGCTGACATAGGTAGATCGAAGAAGGCAATCAAACCGCGCAACAACCCCTCGAGTGGTACATACTCACCAAAGGGCACCAGGTGTTGCTTGTGGTACACCCCTTCACCTTGGCCTAGTGCCACCACGCTGTTGTAGTAACCCGCTCCCTCTTCTACCAGGTAGGGTATGCCAGTGAACAGCGTTGTATTTGCCGTCTCAGCTCGGCGCGCAATAGGGCCGAGAAAACCTTGAGCGCGCTGATAGAAATTTGGGATCGCGGCTTCGGGCCAGATCAACAGGTCTGCTCCATAGTGTGGCTCGCTGCCGGTTCGCAGCTGTCGCAAGATGGGTTGGTACCAGTCGCGATCCCACTTGTGCTCCTGCGGCACATTGGGTTGATAAATCACCACGTTCAAGGGCGTTTCGCTGGCCCTGACTACCCACTCGATAGGCTTCAGCACAGCGCCACCTATCCAAAGGGTTAGCACAATGACAGCGTAGGTCGTACAGGCGATGGCCGTTCGACTGCGCCAGGCGAGAAACAGGCAGGTGCCAGTGAGCGCGCAAACAAAGGAGAGGCCGTAAACGCCCACCACGGGTGCCCAGCCTGCGATAGGGGTGTCGAGGTGGGCATAGCCGAGATAAAGCCACGGAAAGCCTGTCAGCAGCCAGCTTCGCAGCCACTCTGCCAGCACCCAGGTCGCGGGAAATCCTACCAGCATACCGCCGGGGAGAGCGCGCACAAAACGCACATAAAACCAGCCAAAGCTCACCTGGAACAGCACCGACAGGCCGGCGCAGAACAGCACAATGAGAAAGCCCGCGAGCAGCGGCCCCGCGCCGCCGTAGACCTCGATACTGACGTAGACCCAGGACACGCCTGTGCCGAACATACCCACCCCAAACAACCAGCTGCGCCAAATGGCCTGTTTGACACTGCAGGTACACAGCAGATAGGCATAGAGCGCACAGCTGATGATCCCTGCAGGCCAAAAATTGAAAGGTGCCAGCGAGAGTGTAATGAGTGCGCCAGCGAACGGCGCTAAGACGAGAACAACCAGTGGGCGCAGGCCTTGGTGGGATGTCACCGGTTGCGCGGACCTACTGATCTTTTGCCGGTCGCATACGCAGGCTATGGATTTTGCGCTGATCGGCGTTGATCACCTGGAACTCAAACTTGTCGATCACGGCCGTCTCATTGCGCGTGGGCATGTGCCCGAAAGCCTGAATCACCAGACCTCCGATGGTATCGAATTCATCGTCACTAAAGTCCGTGTCGAAATACTCGTTGAAGTCTTCAATAGGTGTCAGCGCTTTGATGAAAAAATCATCCTCGGTGATCTGACGAATCAACTGATCTGCCGCGATATCTGTTTCATCTTCGATTTCGCCAACGATTTCTTCCAGCACGTCTTCGATGGTGACCAGACCGGCGACGCCACCGTACTCATCGATGACAATGGCCATATGGTTTCGATTTTCCCGAAACTCCCGCAGCAGCACGTTTAAACGCTTGCTCTCTGGTACCACAACCGCCGTGCGCAGTAGCTGGCGCAGATCGAAGTCTTCATCGTCCTTGTTCAGGATCTGTGGAAGCAGGTCCTTGGCCAACAAAATGCCTTCTATCTCGTCTAGGCCGTCGCCAACAACGGGGTAACGCGAGTGTGCGGAACGTGTGATCTGCTCCAGGATTTTATTCAGCGGCCGGTCCGCCTTGATCACTTCCATCTGAGTGCGCGGGACCATCACCTCGCGAGCCTGCATATCACTCACCTCCATCGCGCCCTCCATGATGTTGCGTGCATCGGCGTCAATGATGTCGTTGTCCACAGCGATCGCCAGTACATCCTGCAAATCGCTTCGATTGCGTGGCTCTGACGAAAACAGCTCGGCTAGCTTGTCGATCCAGGATTTATCTGCGCTATCGTGTCCAGCGCGCTCGTCGCTCATGCTGGTGAGGTCTCCGCGAGCGACAAGGGTTTATAAGGACAGGGGTAATCGAGTTTAGCGAGTATCGCTGTTTCAAGCGCTTCCATCGCGTTGGCGTCTTCCTCTTGCGTGTGATCGTAACCCAATAGATGCAGTGTGCCGTGCACAACCATATGCGCCCAATGGGCATCCCATGATTTGTGTTGAGCTGCCGCTTGTTCGCGCACGATAGGTACGCAGATAACGATGTCACCTAGCAGTGGCAGGTTTAGCTCAGTGGGTAGCTGTGCGGGAAAAGACAGCACATTGGTGGGACCGGAGGCACCTCGATAGGTTTTGTTGTGCTGTGCCATTTCCTCACGATCCACCAGGCGCAAACTGACCTCGGGATCGGGCTTATCTGCCGGCATACGGCCGTTTAGTGCCGCTGTAATCCAGCGTCGTAAGTCGTCTTCCTCAGGTACCGGCTCTTCGCTGGCACACTGGATGTCAACCGTGACGCTCACTTTCTGTTCCTGTCCAAAGACTTGGTTTTTGCTTCGTGGCCATCGTAGGCTTCAACTATGCGCTGCACCAGTGGATGGCGCACCACATCCCGACTGCTGAAATAGGTAAAACCGATACCATCGACGCCATCGAGAACGTTGCTCGCATGGGTGAGCCCGGATTGAACGCCCTTTGGCAAATCAATCTGGGTAGCGTCGCCGGTGATGACAGCAGTAGAGCCGAAACCAATGCGAGTCAGGAACATCTTCATTTGTTCCCTGGTGGTGTTTTGCGCTTCATCTAGGATGATGAATGAGTTGTTCAGCGTTCGACCGCGCATAAACGCCAGTGGCGCAACCTCAATCACGTGCCGCTCGATATACTTGTTGACGATCTCAAAGCCCAGCATTTCATAAAGTGCGTCGTACAAAGGTCGTAGATAGGGGTCGATTTTTTGGCTCAAATCCCCGGGAAGAAAGCCCAGCTTTTCGCCCGCTTCAACCGCTGGCCTGACTAGCAGGATTCTACGAACCCGATCTTCTAGTAGCGCTTCCACAGCACAGGCAACGGCAAGATAGGTTTTGCCGGTTCCGGCGGGCCCGATGCCAAAGTTAATATCATTGTCGCCAATCGCGCGAACATAGTTCTGTTGGTTAGCGCCGCGAGGTTTGATCGGTGCGCGCTTGGTACGAATAACGCGTATCGCCTGCACGGGTTGATCCGCATCCCCGGTAGCAGCAGTCAATTGCTCTAGCTGAGTCTGCTGCAGCTGCAGGTGTAATGCTTCCGGAGTCAGCTCGACCCCCAGGCACACCTCAGCATACAGGTGGCGCAGCAGTCTTTCTCCTGCCAATACACTGTTGCTCGGACCCTGCACTTTAAACTGATTGCCCCGCGCACTGATTTTCAGACCCAAGCGCTGCTCAATCTGACGCAGGTGTGCATCCAACTGGCCGCACAGTGCAGCCAGGTGGCGCGCGTCATTGGGTTCCAGAGAAAAGGTGTGTTGGCTTGACAGTGTTTGGGCGGTGTCGCTAGTCAAAATCGTCTGTGGCCACTACGGGCATCTATTGATGAGTTAAGCATATACGGGAATTAGCGGGCGTCAACTGGCGTAGTCGCTAGGAAACAGCCTCTTCCAAGGCGCGCTGCGGTGTCGTATCAGTTGCATCCGAATCCACGAGTCGTCCGCGCAGGGAATTGGGCATGGCTGCAACGATGCTGACGTCCACAAAGCGGCCGATGAGCGCCTGGTCGGTGGCGCTAAAGTTAACGACCCGGTTGTTTTGTGTACGGCCCTGCAGCTGTCCGGGATCCTTTTTCGATACGCCGGTCACCAAAATTGTCTCAGTAGCGCCGACCATGCGCCGACTGATGCGCTGCGATTCCTGCAGTATGCGACCCTGCAAAACGCGTAGTCGCTGCTTTTTGATCTCCTCGCCGGTGTCATCTGGCAGATCTGCGGCGGGCGTGCCGGGCCGGGCGCTGTAAACAAAGCTAAAGGACGTGTCGAAACCGATATCCTCTATCAATTTCATGGTGGCAGCGAAATCTGCCTCAGTCTCGCCGGGAAAGCCGACGATAAAATCAGAGGAAATGCTGATATTCGGCCGGATAGCGCGCAGCTTGCGGATGGTGGATTTGTACTCCAGGGCCGTGTGTCCGCGTTTCATGGCAGCCAAAATTTTGTCGGAACCGCTTTGTACCGGCAGGTGCAAATGATCAACCAGCTGCGGAATTTCAGCATAGGTCTCAATGAGAGCGGCTGAAAACTCCAGCGGGTGGGAGGTGGTATAGCGGATTCGGTCGATGCCGGGAATGCGGGCCACCAGATGCAGTAACTCCGCAAAGTCGACGGTCTCGCCAAGGTGGTTGTCGCCCCGGTAGGCGTTCACGTTTTGGCCCAGCAAATTGACTTCTCGTACACCTCCGTCTGCCAGGTGCGCGATTTCTGCAATCACGTCATCCACCGGTCGCGATACTTCCTCGCCGCGGGTGTAGGGGACAACGCAGAAGCTGCAGTATTTGCTACAGCCTTCCATGACTGAGACAAAGGCGGTTGGTCCCTTGACCTCTGGATCCGGCAGGCGGTCGAATTTTTCGATTTCCGGAAAACTGACATCCACAACCCGCGCGCCACCTGGGCCGCGCTGCTCCAGCATTTGCGGCAAACGGTGCAGGGTTTGGGGCCCAAAAATCAGGTCGACATAGGGCGCTCTGCGACCGATTTCCTCGCCCTCCTGACTCGCGACGCAGCCTCCCACCCCGATAATCAGATCGGGATTGGTTGCTTTCAGTTGCTTCCATCGTCCCAGCTGATGAAATACCTTCTCTTGCGCTTTTTCCCTTATAGAACAGGTGTTTAGGAGAAGCACGTCAGCTTCTTCAGGGCGCTCGGTGCGGACCATTGCGTGGCTGTCTTTGAGCAGATCGGCCATCCGAGACGAGTCGTACTCGTTCATCTGACAGCCGTGGGTTTTGATGTAGAGTTTTTTGCTCACCGGTTGTGCTTCTTCGCGGGTTGGTCCGTATCAAAAAAGGCCGGCGATTATACCTGTAACCCTCTGAAAACACACCTCGACTGGCATTCTTGAGGTAAGCTGGTAATATTGCCGGCCGCCGAATTCGGGCATAGGGTCAAAGGCTTGGCCGTTGAGTGGGCGTGAGGGCGATCTGGAGAGGACAGCATGTCAAACCAACCGGTTTACAAGGTGATTTTCCAAAACGGCAATCAGCTGTTCGAAGTGTTTGCCCGGCAGATCTATCAAAGCGATATGTGGGGCTTTATCGAGGTCGAAGAATTCGTGTTTGGCGAACGCTCAAAGATCGTCGTCGATCCGGGTGAAGAGAAATTGAAAAACGAATTTAACGGCGTAAAGCGCAGCTACATCCCGCTGCAGGCGATTATCCGTATCGATGAGGTGGATAAAGAGGGCAGCGGCAAGGTATCCGAAAGCCCAACAGGCAGTAACGTATCCAATTTTCCGTTCCCCGGTACCAACCCGGGTCAGCGCGGCGGCGAGGAGTAGCTCAGCCCTCGAGCGAGCCAGTACCGCATAGCAAACGCTACCCGCCGAGCTCTCCCAACCTTTGGCGCGCAGTCGCTAACTGTACACATACCGCGAATGCATCCACGGCCGACTGTACGTCCGCTTCACTGGCAAAGGTGGGCGCTAACCTGATGTTACGATTCTCGGGGTCTTTGCCGTAGGGGAACGTTGCACCAGCAGGTGTGAGCTTTACACCGATATCCGCAGCCATTTCGACCACCGTGGTCGCCAAGCCCGGCAGGGTATCAAATGAGATGAAGTAGCCACCGCCCGGACTAGTCCAACTACCCATCCCGGTGTCCCCGAGTGTTGCCTGTAATGTGTTTAGCACCCGGTCGAAGCGCTTGCGAATGATATTCCCGTGTAGGGCCATATGCTGGAGTAGATTGTCCACATTCTGTAAGAATCGCACGTGACGCAGCTGGTTGATTTTGTCTGGTCCAATGGTTTGAAAGCTCAGGTGCTTGCGCAGGGCGTCGAGGTTATCGATGCTGCTTCCGAGATACGCTACACCGGCCCCGGGGAAAGTGATTTTGGAAGTCGAGCCAAACTGAAACACGTTACTTGTCGTGCCGAACTGTTCACAGTAGGGGTGTAGCGGCGTCAGTGCGACGGCGTCATCGTATATGGTGTGCACCGCATAGGCGTTGTCCCACATGATGAGAAAATGCGTATCGGTCTTTGTTGGAAGCTCGGCCAGGCGTGCGACGGTGGCCTCATCGTAGACGCAGCCAGTGGGGTTCGAAAATCGCGGCACGCACCACATGCCGACGATGGAATCGTCTTCGCGCACCAGCGTTTCCACGACATCCATATCGGGCCCGGTATCTAACATAGGCGCCGTTATCATTTCGATTCCCAAGTGCTCACAGATACCAAAGTGGCGATCGTAGCCTGGTACCGGACAAATAAAGCGGATGGTCTCGCGATTGCCCCAGGCCGATTCCGGGCCTCGCAGGCCCTCGGTGAGTGCAAACTCCAACACCTGATACATCATGGTGAGACTGGAGTTGCCGCCAACGACAATCTCTGAGGGAGATAACCCCAGCACCTTTGCAAACAGCGCTTTTGCTTCGGGCAGGCCGTCCAAGACGCCGTAATTGCGGGTGTCAGTGCCATCGGCTGCCAGATAGTCGCCCTTTAGGATGCCATCCAGTGTATTGGACAGCTCTACCTGTTCCAGGCAGGGCTTGCCCCGCGTCAAGTCAAGCTGCAGGTTCAGATCCTTTAAGTTCGAGTATTCCTGTTCAAGCGCCGCGACGGACTGCGTGAGCTCGTTACTGTTTTGCTCGCTGATTGACACAACACGGTTCCTCAAAATGGGCGATGAGTGGAAATGACAGTTACTTATCGAGTATAGCTGCAGGGCGCTTCGCGATGAATGGTAAACCGCGCCTGGGCTTGAAAAAGTCGATGTTGACCCCATATCAGCCTGTTCGAAGGGCGAATGAAAGGCGCAATTGATGACAGACAGTGATGCGGTAACCGAGGCAGAAATACTGCAGCCCAATACCGGGCCGCATACACCAGCGGTCGCCGATGACGTATTACCAGACACACTGTGTGTCATGCCCATTCCAAATCGACCTTTCTTTCCCGGGCAGGTGCAGCCGGTGGCGCTGAACCCGCAGCAGTGGGAATCCACCTTGAAAACGGTGTCTGAGTCAGGACACGGATTATTGGGCCTCTCCTATGTCGCTGATGCTGAACCCGGCAGTGTTGAACCGCGACAATTCCCTGAGATCGGTTGCGTGGTGAGACTGCACAAGCCACCTGCTCAGATGGGCGAACAACCTGGGCATTTTCTTGCCCAGGGTGTGAAGCGCTTTCGCATTGTGCGCTGGCTTAGCGACAAACCTCCCTACCTGGTACAGGTAGAGTACCCGCGCAGCCAGGGCGATAGAAATGCTGATGAAGTCAAGGCCTACACCATGGCCCTGATTAAAGAGATCAAAGAGCTATTACCTCTCAACCCGCTGTACAGTGAAGAGCTGAAGCAGTACCTCTCCAACTTCAGCCCGAACAAGCCGAGCCTACTGTCGGATTTCAGTGCTGCGCTGACTACAGCCTCCGGTGAGCAGCTGCAGGAA
>JBCCNJ010000060.1:0-24934 GCA_039025905.1 Pseudomonadota bacterium
CCCCGCTCCTATGTTGGCTCGATTTCGTTTGATCTGTAATACTGTCTGCCGAGCACAGCGTCGTCATCGCCAAAACACGTCGCTGCTGTGGTTACGGTGGACCCATTTCAGTGCAAACGTCACTCCAACTACCACAGTTTTGATGGAGGTTTAGTGCCGCCGATTGGGGCCTGAAACCTGAACGAGAACTGTTCAAAGGCTGACAGGCAATTAGCCTAATCTAGGATATTGCTAACAAGAAAAATCCATTAGTGACCACACTGGATCAACAACTGGACCTTGCACAATTTCACCAGCGCTATCGCATCATCGCATCCGTGCGCTTTATGGTTGTCTGCATCCTGATTGTATCCTGTAGCGCTCTCGCTGGCTTAGCACTGGGTTTCGTGAGCATGGTGCCGGCCATGATGCTGGGGCTTTTCGTTCGAGACGAATCCATTCGCGCCTGTCTGGCCCTGCTTGTGGGCTGGTTCACCGGCACAGCGGTGGTTTGGGTGAACAGCTTATTGTGGGCTCAGGTGCCGCCGATCAGCCTGCTGATGAACATGCTAGGGCTATTTATTTTTGCCTACTGGATAGCGCAGTGCATGCGCGGCCGATGGCGCGATGTGGCCTTCCCCTTGAGCGCTGCGCTGGGGATATTGACTGGCGTCTTCGGAGACGTGGGAGGTGCAGAGGAAGGCGTCGCAGCTGCCAGCGGCTGGTTGAGTGAGCTGCCCTTAGGGACACTGATTTTCTGCATCTTCGTTATGGCTTTGTGGCCCTTTCCGAAGCGCCAGGACTTCAGCGCGTTGATCATCGCTATTCGAGGCGAGTGCGCAAACTCGCTGCGCGTGATGGGCGAGCAGATCGCCGCAAACGCGGCACTCGAATCTGTGCCAGAACGCTTAAACCTAAAGTCCTTCTCCGATGTCGAGCATCTACTCGATCTCAATGCAGGAAAATTCGCCATCCACGCGGATGAACGGCAACGCATCACGACGCAGCTGTCACAGCTATCGGATATTTTCACCGATGTCAGATACATCCAGTGCACGCTGGAAAACCTTCCAGGGCAGGGCTTTGATGAGACCGTTCGCGACGCGCTTGCAATGGTTATGGCAGGCCTGGCTGATCACATTGAACAGGTCGATACCCACGATCTCGAGCCGTCCTTTACGCTGCTGGGTGAAGAGGAGAAAAGACTCTTGGCCCTGGCTGGCGACGGCAGAGACTCACCGGAGACTCTAAATCTGCAAAGGCTGTCGGTGCGTATCGCTGGATTCGTTATCGCCGCCAAATCCCTGTTCGGGAGATTGGTAGCAGAGCAGTCTGGTTTAATCACAAACGCAGCGTCCTCACGCGAGGTGCCAACCCAAGACGGCTGGTTCATGCACGACAGCCTAAAGGCCGCACTAAAACTGGTTATCGGTGTGCTACTGGGGCTGGCGCTTGTAGTGGCTACGGATGTACCGGTAAACACCTACTTGGTATTTACCATTCTCATTATTCTGTCCCAGCCGAATCTGGGGCGAGCACACAACCGCGTACGGCTCTGGTTTCCCGGTGTGATCATCGGCTCCATATGGGCACTACTAGGTGTCGTAACACTTTCGAGCCTCCCGTATTTTGGTCTGTATCTGCTTTGGTTTCTGCCGGGGCTGTTCCTCGCTGGGTATCTTGGATTTGGCCCCGATAGGACCAGCTTCATGGGAATGCAGGTGGTATGCGGGATGTCCGCCATCATGGGCCTGGCGATTTTTCCCTCCGAAACAGTTATTTTCGCCGAGTCGCGCACACTCAGCGCCGTCTTGGGAGCGCTGGTTGCGCTGGGCCTATACCATTCTCTGTGGCCAATTCACCCGGCGCTACAATTGCGCGACTCCATGGCGCAGCGCCTGAGAACAATGGCGAGTTTCGTGACGCGTCTGGGCAGCATAGGTTCTCAAGATGAGACGCTTACCGCGCTCAAGGATTTGGATCCTGAGCTAGAGCAGCTCAGAGCCCAAATCCAGGCGGATATCGGCTTGCTGGATGACTTCGGCAGTATGATGAGCAAAACCGTCAAACCGGCATACGATTATCCAGTAATGCTTAGAGAGGTTGGTCTGATGTCGCTGCAAATTTGGTGCCTGCTGCAAGCGTCGCAGCTGCGACGCTCTGATCCAGAAGCCCAGGCCGGCTTAAAACCGCTGGCGCTGATCTCCAATGAATTGAACGAGGTGTTGCGCTGGATTGCTACACAAATGGAGTCGTCCGCCACACCTCGGAAGGCAGAACTAGACGCCATGGTGAATCCATTACATCAGCGACTACGCGAGTTTCGTATGAGAATAAAGGACGGGGAGTCCTCCGCTCAAAGAGAAATATCAGACTATGCGATTAATAGCGTTGCCGTTATGCTCATACATCTGTCGCATCTGGCCGACGCCATGCATAGCTCGCCAGTATCGCAAACTGAACAACAACACAACGACGCATCCCTGGAGCCCGTGAATCCATGAGCAGCAGCGCCGCATGGTGGCATTCCCCAAGAAGCTGGATTATCGGTCTTACAGCGCTGATCGTGATCGCCATCATTTACTACGTTGCCGCTGATCGCACCACACCCTTTACCACAGATGCCTATGTTCAGGCCTTTGTTGTTCAGGTGGCGCCGCGCATCGACGGGCAAGTAGTGGAGATCTTAGTCGAAGAAGGTTCACGGGTGGCGGCCGGCGACCCGCTGTTCAGACTGGACCCAACGCCCTATCAGTATACCGTCGATAGATTAAGTGCTTCTCTAACATCAACCCAGTCCAATGTCGATAGCCTGCAAGCGCAGCTTGAGCATTATCAGGCCGTTACCAAACAGCGAGAGGCAGATGTAACTTTCGCGCAGGCTACCTATGACAGGAATCTCAAGCTGGAAGAAGACAGCTTTGCCGCTAAGCAGCGCCTGGATCAATCGCTGGATGAATTACGCAGCAACCAGGCACTGCTCAGTCAGGCCAGGGCCGACGTGGCCAATATCAATACCCAGCTCGAGTCGATGGTCGGCGATGAACACTCAAGTGTTGCCGAGGCACGCGCGCAGCTGAACGCGGCCAATTTCGAGCTCGGTCAGACGACGGTGTTTGCGGCCGTCGATGGGGTCGTTGACAACCTACAGCTCAGCGAAGGTACTTATCTGGAGTCGGGTGATTTTGTGATGTCGCTGATCGATACACGTAGAAAATGGATAGTCGCCAACTATCCAGAAAACGCCCTCTCGGTGATCGCCCCCGGACAAAAGGCTAAACTCAGCTTCTTTATGTACCCAGGCAAAATTTTCGATGGCGAGGTCGCTGCGATTGGCGCCGGTGTTTACCGGGGTCAGGGGCTGGCGGATGGCCTGCTGGCTGACGTGGAAAATCCTAGCGCCTGGGTAACGCTATCCCAACGATTCGAAGTGCGTATCAAGCCCATGATGGACGCGAACGTGCCGCTGCGAGTGGGTGCCACCGTCAGGGTGATGGTGATCACTGGCGATCATTTTTTTATGAACGCGATTGGCCGTTTTTGGCTCTGGTTGGGAGCCAAGCTTGACTACATTTATTAAATTCTAGGTACACAGTTGCCTCCAAAGATCCGCAGAGACACGGGTGTTACGCACGACTCTATCCGCCGAAGTCGGCCTCTGCTAGACACAGATCACCGAGCATTTTAATGATAATGATTATTATTAGTGAATGCTGGCCTAGCCAAAACCTGTGAGAAGGAAGGGTCTGCCGGGCGCAGCCCTATTAAACGCATCTCGGGAACAGACGGCTCAAAAGTTGCTCTTTGCATCGCCCTGGACAAAGGCAAGCCGCTAGCAATGATCATCTGTCAGCGGCACGCTTTTTCTATGCCGAACACTTGCTATTGTCGCTCTGTACCAGCAACGGATATTAACTCTATACTGGCACTCACAGAGAGATCTCATTGCTAGATTTTCCCTGCAACTCGCGCGCGATAATAGGGTCTGAGGCCTAGTAGACACCCCCGCTCAGGGGGTCACAAAGATAGGCATACCCGGCGAGCAAGCAGCGGGCTGCGGCACTTTTCGGAGAGCACAATGACAACTATGCAACTGGCTAACGAACCTACCCACGACGTGAAGAATCAGCCACCGGAGTTGGTTGATTTCAACGCCTTTTCGAGTGACATGGCCCTGCAAGATGCTGTGCGGCGTGAGGGTGCTGCCTGGGGATTGGCAGACCTGGAGGCTTTCGGAGAGCAATTGGGATCAGCCGAAATTATCAAGATGGGCTATCAGGCAAACGAGTATCCGCCACGATTAAAGACGCACGATCACCTCGGGCGCCGCATCGACGATGTTGAGTTTCATCCCGCCTATCACCAACTGTTCAAGATTGATCGAGCCCACGATATTCACGCCTACCCCTGGAATCATCCGGGGCCTGGCGCACATGTGTTTAGGGCGGCTAAGAGTTACCTGATGAACCAGGTGGAACCGGCACACTGCTGCCCCACCACTATGACCTATGCGTCGGTGCCACTGCTTCGGGACTATCCGGAACTAGGCGATAAGTGGGTTCCGCTGATCACCAACGCACACTATGATCCGCGCAACCTGCCGGTAGAACAAAAGCGCGGCGCCATGATGGGTATGGCCGTGACGGAAAAACAAGGCGGTTCCGATGTCTATCAAATCGCGACTCGAGCGGAGGCGCTGTCCGAGCCAGGCTCGGGGCAACCGTACAGCCTTACCGGGCACAAGTTTTTTGTCTCTGGCGTGATGTCCGATGCGTTCACCTTGTTGGCACAAACCCGCGGCGGACTGTCCTGCTTTGTTGTACCTCGCTTTCGAGAAGACGGCAGTAAGAACCAATTTGAGATTCAGCGTCTGAAAAATAAGATGGGTAATATCGCCAACGCGACTGCAGAGGTTGAGCTACGCGGCGCGATGGGATGGCTCGTCGGGGAAGAAGGGCGCGGCCTGCAAACCATTATTAAGGCCATCGCCTACAACCGCTTTGATTGTATTGTGGGCTCAGCAGCGGGCATGCGTCAGGCGGTAGTGCAGGCAATTCATCATTGTCAGAATCGCATCGTCTTCGGCAAAACATTGTCTGAGCAACCGATCATGCAAAACGTTCTGGCCGATCTCGCGCTGGAAAGTGAAGCTGCTGCAGCTTACTCTTTCCGCTTGGCTCGCGCGCTGGATGAGGTAGAGCTCGATCCCAAGCAGAAGCACTATATTCGATTGGGCACGGCCCTGGGCAAATTCCGTATTTGCAAGCGGGTTCCCGGGCACGCCTATGAAGCGTTGGAGTGTGTAGGTGGTAGCGGCGCAATGGAGGGCCATATGATGCCTCGCCTTTATCGGGAAGCGCCTATTAATGCGATCTGGGAAGGTAGCGGCAACGTGCAGGCGCTGGATGCGTCCAATACCATCGCCCGCTCAGCGGAGGCCCGCGAACTATTTTTTGCGGATCTGGCGCTTTCGCAGGGTAAAAATACGTACTTTGATTCCTTTGTCGATGCACTCTCTGCATCCTGTTCACCCAATAAGTACGAAGAGAGCCAAGGCAGACATCTGACCAACAAAATGGCCGTGGCTGCACAAGCGAGCGCGCTTTTGCAGGGTGAGAATCAACTGGTCGCCGAGGCATTCTGCGCTTCGCGCCTGGTTCCCCAGGATCACTCACTCTATGGCAATCTGCCCGACAGCATAGATTGCGGTGAGATTATCAAGCGCGCTGCGGTTGCATGAGCAGCATCATTACATGCTTGCGCTTGTGCAAAGTGCTGCGCGCTTAACAACGCCATCACTGTGAAAGGGAGGCAGCTTTACCGCCATGTTATTTCGCTATTTTGCGGTTCTACTTTTGGTATTCGCCATGGCTCAAAATGCTAACGCCAAATCATTCAAGGACGTGAAGCAACTGAAGTGGCAGAACCGGGTTCTTATCCTCTGGTCGCAAGACGTTGATAGCACCTATGCGGATGTGACAGCAGAGCATACGGCCGCCTTGAACGATAGGGATCTTATTGTCTTTGTGGTCGACGAGACGAGCCTGCGTACCAACTTTGAGGGTGACCTTAACGACAGCTTTGGGGCCTCGCTGCGCGAGCGCTACCCACAGGAGAAAGCGAGCTTTTTTCTCCTTGGCAAAGACGGTGGACTAAAGCGCTATGGGCAGGAGTTTAGTGCGCGGGAGATCTTTGCTGTTATCGACAGCATGCCAATGCGAATGCGTGAGCTGGATTCGGAACAGTATTAGTACCCAACGCCGCTACAAAAGGGCTGCATCTTGATGCAGCCGATATCGCGTATACAAGAGACAAGACTAACAACCCCTATCGTCGGGCGCGATAGCGTGCAACATTCAGCGCCAAGCAATTATTTTCGATATGGCTTTCTGCTCTGCCTCCTTTGCGGGCTAACCGCGTGCACCGCCATTCCTGTGGTGGACGTGCCCTCGGCCAACTACAACAGCCGAATTCAATCACTGGTATTTCATTTCACCAGCCTACCCTTTGATGAATCCCTGCACGTGCTCACAGAACCGACGGATATTCCGGTGTCGGTGCACTATCTGGTTCCAGAACCCGGCGATCCTACCTACCCTCATCGCGATCTTAAAGTGTATCGCCTAGTGCCCGAACACTTACGCGCCTGGCACGCGGGCGTGAGCCATTGGCGCGGCAAAGAAGGGCTAAATGACATATCGATAGGCATTGAGATTGTCAATCAATCTCGCTGTGTCAGCAGTGACCCGTCGGCGGACATTCAAACCGTCGCAATGCAGGTCTGTAACTTCCTCGATTACTCCCCTGAGCAGATGGACCTGGTGATTCGACTCACCAAGGAAATTCTGGCGCGCCATCCCGATATTCAGCCGGTCAACGTTGTTGCCCATAGCGATATCGCCCCCACCCGACGCCTGGACCCCGGCCCACTCTTCCCCTGGAAGCGCTTCTACGATGAGGGGATTGGTGCCTGGTATGACGAGGCAACGCTAGAGTCGTATAGGCAAGGTTTTGCCGAATCGCCGCCTTCGTTATCGCAAGTCCTGCAAGCCCTGCGCGCTTATGGCTACCCTCTCGATGAAGATGCAAACGACGTCGACATCCAGTTTGTCGTGCGTGCGTTCCAGGTACATTTTCGGCCCGAGCTATTTGACGGCGTTATCGACGAGGAGACAGTGGCTATCTTGTTTGCCTTGCTAGAGAAGTACGACCCAGAGTCGGTTGAGTTCATCTTGAACGAGAAAGCGATCTAGTGGAGCGCAAGGCCGCTACCTGCGAAAGATGATGGCTTAATCCTGTCGTTTGCCTTGGGCACGATTTCGATTTTTACCGCGCCGAGCAAACGGGCCAGAAAAGCGAGCAACTCTACTCGTGACGCAAGGCGTCAATCGGGTCCAGCGCGGCGGCACGACGCGCCGGCATAATACCAAACAGAATACCGATGGCAGCACTAAAGCCAAAGGCCATCATGGCCGAGTCGACGGTCACCGCCGTCTGCCAGCCAGCAGTTTGAGCGAGTAAGCTCGCGCCTCCAATGCCCAAAGCCAACCCAAGCATACCCCCGATCATGCACAGCGTTGTAGATTCGATAAGAAACTGCAGCAAGATATTGCTATTGGTCGCACCCAGCGCTTTACGCACGCCGATTTCACGGGTGCGTTCAGTCACCGTCACCAACATGATGTTCATAATGCCGATACCACCGACCATTAGACTGACGCCGGCGATACCCGCCAGCAGGAACGCAAAAATCGCCGTAGCTTCCTGACGCGATTCCGCAAACTGCCTGCGATTAACAATGGCAAAGTCATTATCGACGCCGGGCTGTATACCATGCTCTTTGCGCAGTATGCGTTCGATCTCGAGCATGGCCTGTTCAGCCGTCGACGACTCAGCCACCTTCGCGCTAATACGATCCACCGAATCCCTGCCCATTAAGCGTAGCTTCGCAGTTGTGAAGGGTATCCATATGTCATTATCGGGGTTTCGCCATCCCGTAGACCCCTTGGTTTCGAGCACACCGACCACATTAAACGGGATACCTCGGATTGATAGGGTCTGGCCGATAATCGATTCGGACGTTAGCTCGAACATAGCGGGAATCTCAGCGCCGAGGACGGCCACCAGCCGGCGGGCACCCTCATCCGCATCGTTGAACATACGGCCTGCGTCCAGCGTGAAACCATGCACCGGCAGATAGTTAGGCGTGGTACCCAACACGTTAAGATTGCGATTTTGATTACCGTATTTGATTTGGAAACGGCCATTCATTTCCGGCACGGCATCTGACACATGCCGCATACCGCTTCCGAGCGCGTAGTAGTCATCTACCGTCATAGTCTGTCGTTCTCGTGACACGCCCCGTTGAAACCAGAAAGACGATTCTACGGAGAGTATGTCACCACCCAGCGCCGCCATCTGCTCGTCAATGGCTCGCTGTGCCCCCTTGCCTAGCGCAACCATGGTAATCACGGCTCCAACACCAATGATGATCCCCAGCATCGTGAGAAACGAGCGGAATAGATTGGCGCGAATTGACGTGAACGCGATTCTGAAAGTTTCGAGGAGTAGCATTGACGTGCTTAGCCGCCAAATCCGGTCGCGCGGCTGATTCGGCGCTGGATAAAGCTCTGCAAATCCTGCTGGGTTTCGATCAAATGGCTGCTCGGCAATACGAGAACAGAGTCGGATTCATCCAGGCCGTTCACAATCTCCACTTGATCCAGGTCTGTTATCCCCGTGTCCACCACCTGAATACTGGGCTGATCATCATTATCAAGTACCACCCAGAACTGCCCGCCAAAACGATATCTGCTGCCGGCGTCCCGATCAGCCTCCGCATCCGTTGCGGCCACTGTGTTGCTTGATTGCTCGCTATCATTCGGTGCTATCGGCTTAGCGCTCACGTTTTTGGACTCAGAGAGCGCAGCTGAAGATGCCCGAATCTGCTCATACAGTTCACTCGCGTCCAGGCCGAGGATCGCGGCCGTGGTGTAAACATCTCGATCAGTGCGCAATGCCATTACTGGCACAGCCTTTACTGATTCCCGTCGCGCTATCATGACCTCCACTTCGGCGTTCATGCCAGGCAATAGCAGGCCATCGGCATTCTCTATATCGATGAGAACAGCAAACATTGTGACAGCCTCTTCATCCACTGCCTGCGGTTCGATTTTGCTCACCACACCCTCGAAGGGCTGATTGGGATAGGCCGCAACCAGTACTGTCGCGCCGATGCCCGGTTGGATTTTTCCGATATCCGTTTCGTCCACCAGCGCTCTGATCTGGACGGCACTGAGGTCCGCCATCGAAAGGAGTACGGTACCACCGCCCACGTCCTGCGTTGGTGATGAAATCACCTGACCCTTCTCAACCGGCTTATTCAGCACAGTTCCGGATATGGGCGCACGAACGTCAGTGTCATCCACTGCGATGCGCGCATTCTCTACCGCGACCCGCGCGGTCACCACCTGCGCTTGCGCATTTGCCAGATCCAGTTCAGCCGTCTCTACATCGGCTTCAGACACCGTTCCTGACTGATGTAGACGGTCTGCTCTTTCCATTTGCGTCTTTGCTATTTTGCGACTTGCCTCTGCAGCGACCAGTTCTGCTTCCGCTTGAGCGAGGCGATTCTGCACGGTACGTGGGTCGATTTGCACGATCAACTTACCCTCCTCCACGTAATCACCGTTCTCTATAGCTACGTCTAGCACTTCTCCAGAGGCTTTGGATTTCACTTCAACAGTGGTCATGGGCTCTACCACGCCGGCGGCACTCACCGACACCGCGATCGTGCTTCGCTCTACATCGGCCGTTTCAAACAGCGGTGGAGCTGGCGTGCGATCACCACAGCCCGCAGCGAGTGACAGTATGCCCGCGATAAATATCGTTCCTTTCATTGCAGAGTGTCCTTGCTCTCGTCACTGCAGATGCGCCCATCGCTCAGACGAATGGTGCGCTGTGCGTGATCCGCTACGTCTTGTTCATGCGTTACCAGAATCAAGGTGTTACCCGCGGCGTTGAGTTCATCAAACAGCTGCAAAATATCAGCACCGGTAGTCGAGTCCAGATTGCCGGTAGGTTCGTCGGCGAGCAGAATACTGGGATCCGTCACAAGAGCCCTCGCAATGGCGACGCGCTGACGCTGCCCACCCGATAGTTCCGAGGGTAGGTGTGACATGCGGTCTCCCAGCCCAACCCTATCTAACACCTCAGAAGCGCGTCTGATCCGATCACGGCGTGCTGCGCCAGCGTATATCAACGGCACCTCAACGTTAGCTAAAGCGGACAGGCGTGGCAGTAAATTAAAGGTTTGAAATACAAAGCCAATATCGCGATTTCTCAGGGCGGCCAGCTGTCTATCCGGCATCTCCGATACGGGTTGCTCCCCTAACCAGTACTCACCATCAGAAGGGCGATCCAAGCAGCCAATAATATTCATCATGGTCGACTTGCCAGAACCCGACGGCCCCATGATCGCCACATACTCGCTCTGCATCACAGTCAGGTTGACGCCATCGAGCGCGCTCACCACCTCCTCGCCCATGGTGTAACGCCGCTGCAAATCAACCAAACGAATGGCAGCGTCCTGCTCATTGGATGTGGCTGCTAATTCAGACAATCCCATTCCTCCACTCACTTACTTGAAAACACCCAACCTGTTTTGTCGCTCGCTATTTGGACACTTCGCAGTGGCCTAGATTCAATTGCTGCAGATAAGGTGTTCAGCACCATAATATGGTTGATGTCTTGCGTGCACGACGCCAGAGCTTCTAAGACACTTTTATCGACCCATCTTCTGCAAAATTTTCGCAATGCTTGGTTAAGAATTGTTAACGCACTGAGATGGCGAATGCGCGCGTGAAGTGCAATCTAGATCGCTGTCATGCTGCAGTGGCTGTTTTGCGGTTTATACGCTTCGTATACGTCTGCTGGACGCGAGCAAGATTAGCTTCGCGATCGAATTATGTTCAGCCGAGTGTCAATCGACCCAACATACAGCGCCGATATCTGGAAGCATCGCGCACGGGGTTCCCTTTCCCTATTGCGTATCAATCGAAACGTCAAAAGCACTATTCACAATGTATTTCAACAGACCCACTAAGTAGCACTTCGGCATCACAAGCGCGTTGTCTGGTGCAGACATAAGTTTAACAAAGCCCCCACTATGTCCCCACATTTTGTAATGGAATCGTCACTGATCGGTCACCAGAGCGTAAGCGGTCCGTCATATTAAGACCCTAATTTAACAGGGGGATTACCCAAGCTTTCAAGAAACGGGTAACGCAAAAACTATCGCTCAGGAGACCAGGAATGGAAGACCACCCCCTACGTAATATGTCCACCGCTGAAGTTCACGACGCCCAAGAAAACATCCCCTCAAATACATCATGCAACAAGCCATTCTGTGACGTTATGGAGGCTAACCTCTCACGTCGCAAAATTCTGACTGGCGGTCTCGGTTTAGCCGCTGGCTCGTTCCTGGCGCCGAAAGCGTTCTCCGCCGGGTGGCAAGTTGGCTCAGCGTCAGCAGCTGATTCAGGGGCTATCGGCTTCCAACCTGTTATGCTTTCAGATGTTATCGACACCACCATGCCCACTATCTCAGCCGACTACCAGTACGACGTGCTGATTCCCTGGGGCACGCCCATCGAGCCGAACGCGACCAATGAATACTCAGGCGACCCATTCAGCCGCCCCACGTCTAAGGAGGCATCCTTACAAACCGGCTTGGGTCACGACGGCATGTGGTTCTTCCCGGACTCAGCAAACAACTCTACTGCGGGCATGCTCTGTATCAACCACGAGTTCGGTACCAACCAGCACGCCTTGGGAAAAGAAGGTCCTGAGAGCTTAGAGGACGTCCGTTTATCGCAAAACGTGCACGGCGTGTCTGTCGTCAGAATTGTAAATCGTGACGGACAGTGGCAGGTCGCAGCCAGCCCGGACGCCCGCCGCATTACGGTGAACACCCCTATGGAATTTTCCGGACCCGCAGCAGATTCGGACCTACTGCAGAATCCGAATGGCAATATCGCGTTGGGCACCGTAAACAACTGCGGTTCCGGTCCCACGCCTTGGGGAACCTATCTAACATGTGAAGAAAACTTCAACGGCTATTTTGGAGCCTCTCTTGGTCTTATCCCCACTGAAGAGCAGGAGCGCTACGGCTTTTCCGACGAGGGCTTCGGTTACGGCTGGTATCAGTTTGACAAGCGCTTTGATCTCAGCGATCCAGATTACGTTAACGAACAGAATCGTTTTGGTTGGGTCGTTGAGATCGACCCTTGCGACGGCACCCAAAGACCGGTGAAGCGCACCGCTCTAGGCCGCTTCAAGCACGAAGCCATCGCCATTGCAGAAGGCAGAGGGCGTCGCATCGCAGCCTATATGGGCGATGATCAGCGTTTCGACTATTGCTACAAGTATGTTTCCAACAAAGGCTGGCGTCAGGCTGTGCGTCAAGGCGAAAGCCCCCTCGACGACGGCAAGCTATACGTCGCACGCTTTGATGATGATGGCACCGGGGAGTGGATGGAACTGACCATCGACAATCCTATTCTCGCCGAGCGCTTCGAGTCGCAGGCTGAGCTATTAATCTATACTCGTGTCGCAGCGGATCTTTTGGGCGCCACGCCTATGGACAGACCCGAGTGGACAACGATTGGCGCCAATGGCGAGGTGTATTGGACATTGACCAACAACAGCAACCGGGAAACAGCCAACGCAGCCAACCCCGAAGCACCCAATAGCGATGGTCACATTATTCGAACCCTGGACGAGGGGAACTATATCGGTACCCGATTCACCTGGGAGATATTCTTGCTCTCTTCGGCCACACAGGGCACAGAAGGCGTGTTCACCGATCCGGACGCGGCCTATGCCGACCCAATGGGCCGGCTGTTTATCGGCACCGACGGTGGTCAACCGGATGGTTTGCAGGATCAGTTAACCGTGTTGGATACCAACAGTGACAACCCTGAACCAAAGCGCCTGTTCGTCGGGGTAAACAGCGATGAAATCACTGGCTTTACGATGACTCCAGATCGACGGACAGCCTTTATCAACATGCAGCACCCTGGCAATGGTGATCCCAGCGCGACTAACTTTCCTGCACCGTTTGACGGCGTAACCATACCGCGGGACTGCACTATCGTGCTGACGCGCAAAGACGGCGGGATTATCGGCTCTTAAGTAGGGCTGACCAGGCGACTCAGCGAGATACGTTTATCACATCTCAAATCCCGGGTTCAGATAGCGTTCAATGCTAGCTGAACCCGGCCTCTCTCACCCCACAATACGCTGAGACATCAGTGGCAAATTAACCCAATTGCCTACAATATGAGGCACATCCCGGAACCTCCACTAGGTCCAGATAGCCACCAACGCCATCAAGGCAAACCCCGTCACAGCTCCCAGGAATTCGCGCGGGTTACAACAGCGAACAATCATAGGGGTTCCCGCGAGTCCGTGAAGAGTACCAAAGAACAGAAACGTGCCTGCTGCAAGCGCGACGACCGATGCCTCGGATAGCGGGTATGCGCTAGCGATGGACTGCACGCCCTCGCCCACAAGCGCCCCAAGGGGAAACATGACTACAAATATCATAAACAGCGTCCACGCGCGCGCAGAGCTATAGCCTGCCCGGCGCAGCTCCAGGGCGAGTGCAAAGCTGGCTGCTCCTTTATGCGCCAGCACGGCAATAAAAATTGTTAAGGTGAGCGCGACGGAAGTCGACACACCGAAAGCAGCACCCATAAGGATTGAATGGATCGATAGCATCACGACCGCGGCAACGGGCACCAGCTTACGATCGCTTTCTCCACTAGCGTGATCAGCCCCTGCACCCAAGTGCTCTATCCAAAGCAGCAGAAGCATCATGGCGCCGCATAACACCATCGCGAAGGGGTAGTCGACGCCTGCTGCCTGAAAGGAAGAAGACGAATCGCCCAACATATGGATAAGGCCCGCGCCGAGGAAGATACCAGCGGCGAAGGCCTCGCCCATGCCGAAAGCCGCGCTTTCATGTCGCAGCACCCCCGCCCGCAGTGCGGGCCATCCCGCAACGAGAGACGAGGCCACCACGGCAGCGACCAGGCCAAGCTTAATCCATTCTATTTCCATTTTACGTCTTCTTAGTCTCTACCTGTGGCAGATAAGCGTGCAGCTTTGCTTCACAACAAAGGCGTCGTGCGAACGCGTTAAGTGCTCTATTCCTCCACTACAGTGACTGATTTTCAAACCCACTTTTCGCGACGTAGTGTTTTGTACTTAGTGCGCTGGTGCTCGAACCGGCTCACTGGTGATAACGCCGGTCGCCCTCGCGGTTTGGCCCTGAGGCCCAATGCAATCTAACATCGCAAGCCAATACGGTGATTTAAGTGGCTCAAACGGAACGCCTTTGAATCTCAAGCAAGCACACTGGCAACCTGCGGCAGAGACCCCGGGGTGCAGTGCGTAGTGAACTTCTAGAACAACTCGTGTCGCAGCCTCGAGACCGACCAAAGCAGCTATGCGTCCATGCTTTTACTCATACTTCCAGATGCGATATATCGTAACCTATTAGGCCAGCGTAAGGCTAACTCCGCCCCCTCTACCTATAGGGTTATCCAACACGACACACAAGATTTAGTCGGCTAATGGAAGCAGCTCGTTTTAACGTTCACACTCCAAGTTTTTGAGTTTTAAACACCGACCTCAGGGGCACAAAAAATGCTCAGCATGACGGGCTTAATCGGCGGTTTCATTGTGCTCAGCGTGATGACGCTACGCGGCTGGAACCTATTTATCGCTGCGCCTTTCTGCTCCCTGATAGTAGCGCTCAGTGCCGGTTTGACCGTGCTTCCCATGATCGGACTGGTCATGGCCATCATTTTAATGCCGTGGACCTAGTAAGGCGCAGCGGCTTTCAACCGAGGATGAGTGGATTCAGCTGCCATAAAGAATAATTGAGCGCCGCAGCGAAGCTAACCCACAGCAGGTAAGGCACAAATAGGGCTCCAGCTAGCTTGCTTTTGTGCCAGAACAACACCAGCGTCGCGAAGATCAATAGCCACAAGATGAGCACTTCAATAAAGGCCATCATGCCCAAGTTCCAGGCAAAGAATAGCCAACTCCACAATGCGTTGAACCCGAGCTGGATAAAAAAAACAGTAATGGCTGACCGGTTGTCTTGAAAACCACCGTTACGCCACACCAGCCAAACCGCTATCGCCATGCACGCGAACAAAACGGTCCAGACAGGGCCGAACACCCATCCAGGTGGCGCCCAGGCAGGTTGCGTTAGCTGCTGATAGAAAGACTTTGCTTGTACAGACGCCAAAGCGCCAATAGCGGAGAAGGCGAAGCACACAATGAACCAGAGGACTAGACCGGAAACCTGTTTGGGCACTGAATACGCTGACATAGATAGCTTTTCGTTATTGCAGGCGCCTCGAAGCTTACCCGAATTCAACGGCCATTGCGCCTTCTCTAATCTCGCATTAGCACGAGTGTACGAAAGGAATGGTCTATCGGCCCTTGCAATAGGATCAACGCACAGACACCGCAGCTAGCCAGCGCACATCGCGCGATAACGCCTTAGAGGCTTCTCAAAAGTGGCAAAATTTTTGTAGCTGGCAATCGCAGGGTCCGTGCCATCAATCACTGCGAACAAGGCCGGAAGCGCTCCTGGATGCTCGCTAAGCTGTTCGAGTGGATGCACATACACACGAATGGTGAACACTATGGATCCGCTTTTTGGGAGTCGTCTGAGAGTTTGTCGTTCGCAACGATAGAATAGTTTGGTGTGCTCATTAGGGCTGGGTTCAGCGCCTGGCCTGCAGCATAGGGTATTTCCCGACTGTAGCGTCCAGTTAAACCGTACCACCACATGCTCTTCTTTGAGGTGTTTGAAAAAACGATCGATACTCGGTGTGAGCTTGCGATCAAAATCGGGTATCGAGCGGTGGATATCTGCCATCGGCTTGCCGAATTTGTCTTCAAGCCGCCAGTGAGTTGGGGTGCACAGGCTCGCAGCAGAGAGGCAGTAGCCGTGTTCACCAGGCGACATGATCACAAGATCGTCCGCGACCCAAAGTGAGCAATTCCATAACGCTTCAGCAGAGCTTAAGGGTAACTCGATATCCTCAGGGAGATAGCGTAAAGCGTCTTTCTTCCTTTCGAATACTGCGCTGCCATCATTGGTGAGATGATCGAGTAGCATCTCTGCCAGTTCGACCTGGGCCGCCGTCGAGTGTTCATCCGCTCGGTAGACCTTGTCATCCAGAACGGGGCGCAGCGCTAGCTTGTTGCGGTGATAGTCGCTCCAGCTATCGTCCGTTTCGATCCACGACGTTTCCCCTATAGGCCGCAAGCCCATCTTCAAGATCTCGGGCTGTTGCATATGTGGCAAATATCTGGGACGACTGTTGTCCAACAGCAAAACGACGCAACCTTCTTTAAACGATTAGCCCCGCGATAGCGCCTGTCATGCATGTCGCAAGCAGGCCAGACCAAAGTGAGCGCGGTGCCAGGGATAATATGTCATTGCTTCGATCGGGACAGAGCGCAACCAAGCCCCCGATCATGATGCCCAAGCTACCCAAGTTCGCGAAGCCGCACAAGGCATAGGTCAGAATCAACTCACTGCGCTCCGAAAGGCTGCCCGCCGATAACGCAGCCAACTCCAGGTAAGCCACCAATTCGTTAATGAAGACTTTACTGGCCAGTAACCTACCGGATGTCACCGCATCCTCCCAGGGAATCCCGATCAGCCATGCTAGCGGCGCCATAACCCACCCAAACAGGCGTACCAAAGTCAACGGCTCACCATCAACGGAAATGAGCGAGAGCGCGATATCCACCAAATACACGAGGGCAATGAAAACAATTAGCATGCCAATGATGTTGGCAAGCAGCCGCAAGCCTTCTCCGGTACCAGTAACCAATGCATCCAAGCTGCCTTTATAGGGCGAGCTCATGTCAACGGTATTCTCTCGAGGGTGACTATCGGGCGGTACCATTACTGCGGCCAGTAAAATAGCGGCGGGAGCACTGATCAAGGATGCCACCAGAATATGACTGAGGGCGTTCGGAATGGTCGACGCTAGAATACCGGCATACAGTCCGAGCACCGTGCCCGCCACCGTTGCCATGCCGCAGGTCATCAACATAAAAAATTCGCTGCGCGCCAGTGATTGTAAACGCGGCTTGATCAATAAGGGAGCCTCGACCATGCCCACGAAAATAGAGGCTGCCGCACCCACGCTCAAACTACCGCTCAGTCCCATCGACCTGTCCAAAAGCTTAGCGAAACCCATAATTAAAACCGGGATGACTCGCCAGTGCCACAACAAAGCCGCAAGCGCTGCAAATACAATCACAATCGGGAGCGCGCGAAAAGCAAGGATAAAGCTGTTTTCAGGAGAGACAACTTCGAAGGGGGCAGCTCCGCCGCCGAGAAAGCCAAAAACTATACTGGTACCGGTGACGCTTGCATTTTCCAGCGCTATCACTATGCGGTTGACGATCATAAGGGCGTCTTGGAGTGGTGCAGTTTTAAGGCACAACCACGCGAGAACGAACTGCAGGAGCAACCCGACGATAACAATACGCAGCGGAAACCTGCGCCGATCGCTGCTAAACACCCACGCGAGCAATACAATGCATGGCAGTCCAAGTAACGCCTGCATAAACAGAAACTCCGTTGAAAGCCGGCCTGATCATAAGGAGAGGGCCGGCCTCTTCCACCTTAAGGGACCTTATGGGACAGAAGCTCTACGCTCAAGCAGCCTCGCCCTATGAAACACTAGGGCAAGCTTACCGGTGTGCGCAAGCGACTGACATTTTTATACTGGCCGAAGCTAGGTGCGCCACCGCAGGCCCAGTCATCTGAGAACAACAGATTTGATAAGCCATCCGGGCTTCCATCCCACAGGGTCAGCTGTGTCTGCAGTCGCTGCCTGTCTGGCATACCGGCTCGACATTCTGGCGGGTTCAGCATAATACGACTTAAATTTAGGTCAATGCGACCACCCAAACCGTCAGCATCAATCGTGAGCATTGCGCGCACGCGAGAACCATTGGTATGGCCCGTGTAGTAGATTCGGCCCTGCGCGTCGCGGTGATTAAAACGCAGTTCGATCCCTTCCAGCGCATTACCAAAGGAATCACTCACTAGCCCATCGCCCTGCTGACACAATATGCAATCCAAGGTTATTGTGGGCTCACTCAAATCGATGAGCGCATCTTGATTGCTGAAGGGTATCTGCAGGTAAAGGTAATTCCCTCCCGATGGCATCCCACCTGCACTTGCGAAGCCGACGCCGGTCTTGGTGTTAAGTTCACACATCACGTCAACTTCCAGCACCTCGCGCACATCACCCTGCGCACTCCCGTTATCCGCAATTACATGAATTTCACGGCGTCCGCAGTCGCTGGGCGTATAGGGCACCTGTGAACGCCGCATGCCCTCGGCCTCTATAAAGGCTGTCTGCTCCCAATCAATGAGATCAGCACTACCCTCATCAGGGTTGCCGTCGAAAAACAGAACCTCGGTGCCAATGCTACGCCTGCCAAGTGAGCGTATATCTGCAGACAAAATAACGGTTTCCCCGAGACGCACCCGCTCTACCGAAGGACTAAAGCCATCGAACATCAGTTGCCCCTCTAGTAGTTCATCCTCAGCAGAAACACCTTCTGAAGTGGCAGGCGTAATCTGAAACGCGAAGTGGTGATAGCCGACATTGTTAGTGAAGGAATCATCAGTCTGAATGCCATCTGCATCAAAGAGCGTGACTTCTTGTAGCGAGACTTGATAGATCGAGGTCACAGACGTGGGATCAGCCGGCGGTTGTTGCCCGAGCCCGTAACCGGTAATTTCTTCCACCATGTTACCGGCAGAATCCACGGCATACGTTACGATCCAAAACAACAAGTCTGTCGCATCAAACCCTGTTGTGTCGAAATTGACCGACGCAAGACTCCAGTTTTCCCGATTGGGAAAGCGCTGGGAGTTGAATCCGGGAATAGGCGACAGCGCACTCTCTCCGATAAAAAAGCTGTCGCCTTCCGGCTCCTTGAAATCATTTAATCGCTGACCATAGAAGCGCACCAGCACACGATCCACACCCGCTCGATCCATGTCGTAAAGCGACATATTGTAGATGCGGGCGCTCAGGGTCAGCAGTTCCCCCGCCTCGGCGGATCCGAGCTGAGGCCCCGTGGCCTGCGTACCATTGGTAATAAAGAACCCCCGCAACCAATAGAACTGACTGTTCCACAGATCACCGTCAAAGGGTCGATTCGAGCGAATACACTGCGCTCTGTCTTCGGCAAGATCTTTGCTGCGGCACTGTGTGATTTTCGTACCATCTCCTACAGTCAGCCTGCCCGGCGCTTCACTAAAGCGGTAGGGTCGGTTCAGGCCCAAATCAAAATTACGCGCATAGGGGCCTGTACTCCACCAGGATCCTGCCTGAGTAAAATCTGTCGGATCAGCCGTAAACTTAAACCGCAGCACGCCGGTGGCGACATTCTCGGTTTCAACGGGTAAATCAAATACCGTGCTCGCAGGCAAGGGATTGCCAAAAATGTAGCCATTAACGGGGTATTCGAATAGCCCGGGATTCAAAAACTCTGCGCTCTTTACCCCCGCAACGCCAGTCGATTCACCCAGCACGGTGGTATTGGTCATAGACGAGCTTATGCCCTCGCTGGAACTGTATTCTAAGGCCTGCTTGAACTCGGCACCGGCAAACAATTTCGGAGTCCCTATGGTTAATGTTTCACCAATACTCCATGAGTAGTTCTGTGACGTTCCCGAGGTCTCGCTTTCACCGGTCTCGGTGTTCCAGTCCGCTGAAAAGCTGCTGCTACTGGTGTCGGTTCTAAAGAGCCCGGTGCTTTGCAACAAATCTGTTGGATTCGGGTTAGCCGACGTACGACAGATGTCTACGTCGTAGCGCGCTGCTAACACCTCGCAGCTCCACGGGTAGGTAAAAATATTATTCGGTTGATGAACCGGGTTAAAGAATTCTGCCGTGCGGCCATCACCTCGACCTGTCTCGACAGTGGTTGGTCCTTCCAGCATATATATCAACTGTTCTCGCTCAGCCTGATCACAGTCGGGGTCTTCTTCGGGGCAGGCATCAATGCCAATTACGGGATAAAAATAAAATCGCTGACTGCGACGCGTATACCAAAGTACATCCGAGAAACTGGTTTGTGTTGATACGTTAAAACCGTTAGTCGCACTAACCGCGTATTTTTCTTCAAAGTTATCCTGATACGTGGTGGCCGCACTCGACCTCAGCTCCAATTGCAGCGTGCCGGTAGGATTGTTAATTGGTCCGAAGCTAGCCGTCCCGGTTTTGCCTGCAACGGCCGTTTGCAAGGACCAGCCGTAGCTGAGGCTGTCAGAGGTCTGCGATTGGTTAGTTTCTACCACGCTGGTTCTGAATCTGGAGTTGAAGCCGTCGGGTACAACCGAGAAATTGACCAGGCAGAAGGTGCTGTCTGTGACGGTTCTGTCCGCCTGGTTGCAGGCGCTGAACTGGTTGAGTGGCGATAAATCACTGGGCGCCAGTCCTTGCATGGGCAGCCAGGCGGCGTGCATTGGTGGCTGACCTACATCGACATCCAGCTGGTAGGCAGTGTCCACCTGGGTATAGAGTGGGACGCCCAGTTTGTAGCCGCGACCACGCAAATCGCCAGCGCGCAGATAGCTGCCGCCGCGATTCGGCACGTTGGCCGTGTTGATAGATCTACCGAGATCGAAGCTTTGAACAACTTCGGGTTGAAAATCGTTGCCGTCAACATCCACTTCCAGGACGATAATCTGACCGCTATTCGACGTCTCAGTCGTTTCACGGCGCAGAATCGCAAATTGCGGGCTGAATACGCTGGGATTGACACTGGACGTAGTCGGCGCTGAACTGAACCGACCTACGGCAAGACCTTGTAAGTTCTGAATAACAAAACCCAGCGTAGTGAAATTACGCACGTGCTGAGTCATCTGTTGGTTACTCTGATTGAAGGTAAGAACTATCACATCCTGCTGTGGGGAGACCAAACCCAAAGCGCCCCCACCCTGCGCAATGACGACCTGTTCCAGATCACCCAAGCCAAACCAATCAAACTGGGCTGGAGCCGCATACATGGCGGATGTGATGTATTGATTGGATCTTCCCAGGGTCGCAATCGTGCTCCTGCGAGTAGGCGTTAGATTGGCGTCGAAGTCATATAAATAGGCCTGCGATTTGCAATTCTGCAGACTCCCTATGGTTGTGATGGTCGCCGCTACCACCAACTCTTCTCCCGCAGTGGTCAAAAAATTACCCGCTGCCACCGCGGATGCTGAGGGTGTGAACTCTAAGAACTGCTGTGACGGAAGTGGAGGGCAAATCCCGCCCACAAAAACGTCAGTAAGCGTAATCGGCCTGGCGTTGCCTGGGTCTTGAACGAAGGTAAACGCCGACTGACCATCGCAGATGGCACTACTGGATTCACCTGAGCAAATGGTCGCAAAAAAAAGGGAGACTTCAGCAGGAGGTACCAGTAAACCGCCGGTCCAGGCAACATCCAAATCGCCATCGGCATTGAAATCGCCCACTGCAGGCTCAGAAAACGGCGTTCGGTTAAAAGCAATGTTAACAGGCTGAGTCAGTATGAATCCGGCACCGGGGTTGTCTACATCGGAAGCCGTGGCGATAAATGCGCCTTGAGAGCTGATTACGAGAAAATCGTCATAGCCATCAAAATCGAAATCACCCACGGCAGATTGAATCCAGTCTGGCGGTGATATGGTCGTGACGGTTGTAGAAAGACGGGTTGGACTGTCGGGATTCGCCTTTAAGTCTTCGACATAGAAAGCCATATTCTCCTCGCCTGTACAGCCATCCTGGCCGTTGACGTTGTTGGTCACGGTCAACGTCACCACCACGTCGTGGTCAAGATTGAAGAAGCGTCCTACCCGCGTCTGCTGCGGCGCTGGGTTTGTCGATGGCGAGTTCCAACCACAGGAGAGGACACCCAAAATATTCTTCGCCGGGGTTTGGCTCTGAATTTGCTTGTCGTCCGTTAGAAAAGCCCAAAAGCGCGGTGTCCAAGCCGTGACAATGGTCGCACCCTGTGGCGTCTGGGCCGTGGTAGTGCGTGGGTGTGCAATCACCATATCATCCGCTCGCACCAACCAGATCGCTGCTAATGGATCAGTAACATCTTCCAGACTACCCAGCGGACCATTGGTCAATTGAGCACTTGCTGGGAATCCCACCAGCAGCGATACCACCGCGCCAAGCGCTTGGCGATATCGCTTTAACAATTGAAACCTCGCAAACAGCGTCGACAGGGACTTAATCGTCATATGGGATACATCCAGTTTTTATTACTCGAGTAATCAACGTAGCGCTGCTCTGGACAATTCATTCGACTGTGGCGAAGATCTTGAAACAGCACTTTTTCAACCACCGACAAGCAGTGGAAGAGACCCAAGGGACAACACCGCAATCTATCCGATTAAGCGCTCGTTGTCCGCCGCGAGCGGGACCAGGCTCGCACACTCTGAATGATATAGGGTAAATAGACGATTAAAAAACAGCGGGCTTGCGCGCGGGGTGGCAGTCCTCTGCAGAGTTTGGAGTGGCCTTACTTCAGGCGATTGCCAGAGTCTGTAGTCCGGTTTCAAGCACTGAGCACACATCGTCGAAGGCATCATCGGGAAGCTTGAGAAATTCACGATAGCAATCGAGGTTCGCGGCAAGCCCCTCCCCTCTAAGAATAGACGCTGCTGCCCCGACATGGGTCAGCATCAAGTCCTGCTGGCTGCGCTCGGCGGCCAACTCGGCTTGTTGAATTAATGCTCGGCTCGTCTCAGCCTCCGAAACCGCCTTCAGCTTTCGACGCAATTCGCGGATGGGCTGCACGACCTGCTCTCGCCAGCCGCGAACTGCCTCGTCAAGGGTGGCGATAGCCTCCATCTGCATACATGCACCCCGCTGGCTTTGCCACGCTATGAACAACAGCATGTTGACGTCTGCGCCCCACTCGTCCTGCGCAGCAACACAGGCTTTGGCCACTTCAGGCTGTTTGTACAGCTGGATTGAGAACTCCCAAAAGAGGTTAGGGCTGATCATGGTCGGCAGGCTCGGATTGCGGCAAGGCGCGACACAGTGTAATTCATGTGATTGCCGCAGAGAACGCGAAGCGACTATAGGCGGCGATAGCAACCTTTCTTGCTGTGAAGCAGGAGGGAAAAAAGGGTGCCGCCCGCGTCCCTGCTAGCGACATAAACACTGCTGCGGTTTCACACCGCCTGTGGCTCAACTAGCCACGTAATCTCTAGCGCCTCTTCTGCCACCTTCACCCTTGTAACGGGGGAGGTGGGCAAGCCGTTGAGGCGTTCCAACACACCTTGGCATGCTTTAATGAGAATGATTATATTTTAGATTTGATTAGAATACCAGGCCATCTCAAAGATTTTCGCGATTTCCAGCCTCAATCTATCTCGCCGTCCGCGTTTTGTGTCTTGGCAGTTTCAGGCGTAAGCCTTGTTCCATCATCAGACCTTGACATATGTCATTTTTAGTGGACACTTCTAGTGTTAATCTGATTAAACACATCGCGCCGACTGACGAGCGCTGGTGAGGAGGTTGACCGATGGGATGGGTAACCCGCAAAACTGAAACGGCGCCCTGCGAAGTTGAGGTAAGTCATTGTTTTGAAAGCCTTCACGCACATGTGAAATTTCTCGACGGCTCAGTAGTACATCCGGGTGATGAAGTCTTGGTACACGGTACACCTGTGCTGGCTCCGTACGGCAAAATCGTAACGGAAACCCGAACCGCCACCATCACCCGTGCCTCGCGCATTGAACAATTATGGACACGCCTGACAGGCGACTTCGAATTCATGGAATTATGTGAGTTCTCCTTCTCTGAGGAGGTATCAGTGTGAACGCCCCCATTACACACTCGGCCGACGCCAATACCGTCGAAGAAGCACTACAAGCGCCGCAACATCAGCCGGTTTTGGACAGTGAGGATGCGACCGCAGTCGCGATGCAAAATACGCTGCTCACCCCCCGCTTTTACACCACCGATTTCGACGCTTTGGACGCGATAGATGTAACACCCGTCCGCGAAGAATGGGACGAACTGATCGCCCGCATGCAGTCCGACCCTAACAAGGGTCATTTCAAAAAGAATGAGGACTGGGACCACATCGATTGGGACAACATGGAGCCTGCCCTGAAGGCGGAGTTCATCGACTTTCTTATCTCATCCTGTACAGCGGAGTTTTCTGGATGTGTGCTCTATAAGGAGATGAAACGCAGGGGTAAAAACAAGGACATCACCACGCTATTCCAACTCATGGCCAGGGATGAAGCTCGTCACGCTGGATTCATTAACGATGCCCTGCGAGAGGCGGGCATCGCTGTCAATTTAGGATTTCTGACTGAAAAGAAAAAATACACCTACTTTCAGCCCAAATTCATTTTCTACGCGACCTATCTATCTGAGAAAATCGGCTACGCCCGCTACATCACTATCTTTAGACATCTGCAGAAAAATCCTGAGCACCGCTTTCATCCGATATTTAAATGGTTCGAAGAATGGTGCAACGATGAGTTTGGTCACGGCGAGGCCTTCGCGCTGCTGATGAAAACAGATCCATCACTAACCCGCGGCATCAATGCCTATTGGATCAAATTTTTTCTCACAGCGGTTTACTCCACGATGTTCGTGCGCGATCACCAGCGGCCGATTTTTCACGAAGCGCTGGGCGTCGATCCAGACTGGTATGCAGATTCCGTCTTTCGAAAGACCAGCGAAATATCCAAACAGGTGTTTCCGCTAGTGCTCGACATTGATCACCCTCGCTGGATAAAAAGCCTCAGGGCCTTGCAGCGGGCGAATGCCGATTTGGCGGAGGCAAAGCAGAGCGGACGGTGGATAAAACGCATTACCTCTTCTGC
>JBCCNJ010000061.1:0-24844 GCA_039025905.1 Pseudomonadota bacterium
GAAATCCGCTTGATTCAGTGCTCGCAATGAAATGAGTTGCTCTTACGCAAGGTGAAACTCTGATGTCTGAAGAATTACATATTCGCAACATGACGAGATCCGAGGTCGATCAGCTCGTGGACTGGGCGGCGCAGGAAGGCTGGAACCCCGGATTGCAAGACGCCGAGATATTCTGGCAGACGGACGAGCAGGCTTTTCTCGCTGCGGAGGTCGATGGTCAGTTAATTGGCGGTGGCGCCATTACATCCTACGGCGCTCAGTTTGGCTTCATGGGCTTTTTTATCGTCAAACCTGAACACAGAGGAAACGGCTGGGGTGATGTACTGTGGCACCAGCGGCGTGAGCGCCTCTTAGGTAGGCTTAACGAGGGGGCAGGCATCGGCTTAGACGGTGTCTTCGACATGCAGCACTATTATGCCAAGGGCGGTTTCAAGCTGTCCCACCGCAATCTGCGCTTTCGGCATGAAGTGCCAAGCCAGGCAGCCTCCCATCGCATAGCAGCGCCAGTCGTACCGCTATCAGATATACCCTTTGATGCAGTGCAATCCTACGACCGATATTGTTTTCAAGCGCCGCGTGAGACATTTCTAAAACATTGGATTGCTCAGGCCAAGGGTCTTGCACTGGGTTATTACCGCGACGCGACTCTGCAGGGTTATGGTGTCATAAGAACCTGCAGGGAAGGGTTTAAGCTGGGCCCCCTGTTCGCAGACGATCGCGAGGTCGCCGCCGCTCTGTTCGATGCCCTGTCGGCGTTCGCCGCAGGGGAAGCGCTCTATCTAGATGCGCCAGAGAACAATTCCGACGCCATGGCGTTAGTTCGACACCACGGCATGCAGGAGGTGTTTGGCTGCGCCCGAATGTACCTCGGGACGGTGCCGTCATTACGCGATGAGCGCATCTTTGGCATCACAACTTTCGAGCTTGGATAGTGTCGATTCGTGATCTAACAGGTTACGCCGGCAGTGCACCTGATCCCAAGTGGCCGGGTGATGCCAGGATAGCGCTGCAGTTTGTGCTCAACGTTGAAGAGGGCGCGGAGTCTAGCGTGCAGAGCGGCGATAGCGAGTCGGAAAGCTACCTGCATGAATTGCCCGGCAGACCTACCAGAATCGGTGGGCGGGATTGGAGCGTTGAGGGCATGTATGAGTACGGTTCTCGTGCGGGAGCGTGGCGACTGTTAAAGCTGTTCAATAGCCGCGGGTTGCCATTAACGGCTTTTGCTGCGGGGCAAGCACTTGAGCTCAACCCCGCCCTGGCGGCTGCTCTGCATAGCGGTGGACACGAGATCGCGGGGCACGGCTATCGCTGGATCAACTACCGAGATCTAGATGCAGATGAGGAGCACCGCCATATTCTGCGCACCTTCGATGTTATCAAAGACGTCACCGGTGACTTCCCTTGCGGCTGGTATACCGGCCGCGTGAGCGACAACACCCGGCGTTTGCTACTCGAGACAGGTAAACTGCTGTATAGCTCAGATGCTTACAACGACGATCTCCCCTACTACTTGCCTGGCTCACCTCCCCATTTGATTATTCCCTATACCCTGGTCAACAACGACATCAGCTTTTTGCAACCGCATGGTGTCGGCCACGGTGAGGATTTCTTTCAGTTACTGAAGGGTGCGTTCGATTTGCTGTGGCAAGAGGGCGCGCGCAGCCCCAAGATGATGAACATCGGGTTGCATGGTCGTATCAGTGGTCATCCCGCCCGAGCCATCGGGGTGGCAAAATTCCTTGATTATGTTCAGTCTCAAGAGGGCGTTTGGATTTGCCGACGAGATGCCATTGCCAGGCACTGGCTTTCCGCTCATCCCAAGGCGTGAATCTAGCTAAGCTGTGCAGGTAATAAAGCGTATTCGACACGCAACGTGCCCTGCTATCACCGATGAGCTACAGCCGAGGTATTTTCGCGTCTAATCTGATGGCCTTCTTGCCGCCTGAGTGCTGGTGCTGGTGCTGGTGCTGGTGCTGGTGCTGGTGCTGGTGCTGGTGCTGGTGAAGACCATGGCGCAAAGCCGGAATTTTCACTTGGGCTTTTTTGCTCGTCGTTACCTGTCTTCCTCCGCACAGGCATTTACCTTTCCTGAAACTCCTGCCGATAGCCCTCTGGGATGTAGATGGGTAAGTCCAGCCCCAGGGGTAAGCGCACAGTCAGTCGTGCCGCAATCTCTGAACGCCAGGGTGCTTGCTGCTCGGTGAAATAACTTGTCAGTTCTTCCATGGCGATACCCGCGAGTTCTGACATATCCAACCGCAGCTGCAAATCAACGGGCACGCTGATGGAACTATTGGGCGCGACATAGGGAATATTAAGGCCAGCTTCCCCCAGGTAGCGACCCTCCAAATTCACCAGCAGTTCAGCATTGTCCACCTCTAGCCCCAACGATGGATGGCGATTGGTAATCATCACGTCAAAGCTGAGCTGTGGCGGGTCGCCGTTTGCCCCGGACTCATAATCCATTGTCAGCCACTGAATCTCATAGTCAGCTGTTTTCAGTGGCACCTTTGTTGACAGCGTGGTTATAACAGCGGCGTAGAATACAAATAGCCCACCGGCGATCAGCAGTTGCACGCCGAACTGAGCCTTGTGTCCCCAGCGGCCCGACGCCGGGAGTGCTGTCATCTTCTGGTCCTCAAAAATCTGTAGGGCGAGCCAGGTTCCCGCAGGTAAAGCAAATACACACACCAGGCAATTAACGACTATGATGCTCACTACCGCAATCGCAAGCGTCTGATCATCTTGTTGAGCAAACACCAGATCACCTAGAAACAGCTCGAGCAGAAATATGGGTAAACAAAAAATAAGACCAAACGACAGCAGTTTCACAGGGTGACGGATAAGTGCTTTCAGTACGTAGAGGCAGTTTAGCTTGCGCCGAAAATGGGGCGGCGATAACAGGTCCAGGATGAAGAAGAGCGTCAAGAGTAGAAGTGCTAGCTCGTCGATGTAGGTAAATAACGGTTGCCCAACAAAATACGCCAGCAGATAGGAAATGCTGTACGCGTTGAAGGCAATCAGCACCAAACCGGCTTCAAGCCAAAGTTCATAGGCCAGCCCGGGGCCGGTTTCCGCATTGCCGATCAACTGCTTTTCTGTATTCAGTGAAATGCGATCTCGAAACGGAAAGAACAAAATCGATACCAGTGAAAAGCAGACAATAGCGACACTTTGAAATAGCAGTACGCTATTGAGCTGCCGGAACAGCGCCTGGTTGGCCAGATGTATCGATGCCAGCCAATCGGCGGGAAGAAAAAAACCAAATAGCGTATCGAGAATCTCGTGGCGATAGGGCAAAAGCGCTAACGCCGCGATAGACAGCGCCAGGCTGCTGACAACACTAAGCAGCAGGCAGGCACGCCAGGTATTACGATATATGCGCGCCAGCGATTCTGACCATTTCATACTGTTGTCTCTCGATGTTCCGAGGCTCTTTTTGGGCTCGCTACCAGGCGCTATCACCGCTTGCTAACCGTTTTGTAGAACATCGCTCATTCCAGCCTGGCTCTGTTTGCAGTATCGCTATGTGGTTTGAGCAGCTCTATCAGATCGCATTTTCTCATAAGCCAAACCCCGATACAGGGGCATGACAAAGGCTGGGACCGACCGCTACTATAGATGCATGATGAATGCCTCAACCAGCGCCGTTCTCAACTATCTCATCCCCACCGGTGAACGCCCGATTTATATTGCATCGCAGGGCGGTGCAGATGCGGCCCTAAAAATCGGTGCCGAGTTTGAAGAGAAGCGAGTGACCATCAACGATGCGCGAGCGCTGGCTCCCCAGGCCAGCTTAGACGTGCAGGGTTTTGAACTGGTTAAGCATCACACCCAGGTCTCAGATTTCTATGAGTTGAGCGCAGTGCAAGACGAGTACGAGGCGGAGATTGTGGCTCTGGTATTGTCAGCAACTGGCGCCAGCGACGCTATAGTGTTTGACCATACCCTGCGTTCGGACTCACCGGACGTGCGCGGTCAGCGCAGTACCCGAGAAACAGCGTCAGTGATACATAACGACTACACGGACGCATCGGCACGTCAACGTCTGATAGACTTGGTAGGAGAAGAGCTCGCTGAACCGCGATTGCAACGGCGGTTTGCCATCATCAACGTCTGGCGCTCTATTCGAGGCACCGTATTAACAAGTCCGCTGGCCTGCTGTGATGCGTCATCGATCAGCCCGCAGGACCTGGTGGCGTCTGAACGGCGCGCCAAGGAGCGTATAGGTGAGCTGGAGCTGGTGAGTTTTAACCCCGAGCATCGATGGTATTACTTCCCCAAGATGACCTTTGCCGAAGCGCTGCTGCTAAAAACCTATGATTCCTCCCTGGCCGGGCATGCTCGATGCGCCATTCACAGCGCTTTCAAGAATCCACTGGCGCCGGCTGGTGCACCACCGCGGGAGAGTCTGGAATCTCGCTTACTCGTGTTCTATTGAACCGACTCCTGCTGAGTCACAAACAGACACTGGTAGGCGATTCTGATCATGATGGCAATCACAATCGCGATCCCGATATAGAACAGGAAAAACGCGATATTGTTGGTTAGGCTGGAGTCGCCAGCGAAAGCCAGGCCGCGTGAGTCTGGAAACAGCGGATCGAGGCAGGACGCTATCACGATAGTCCACGCTGTAATAATCATGCCAATCGCAAGTAGGCGACTTGTGCGAGCAGACAGCTTTAACAGCGGCAGCACTGCCGCCAACAGCCAGAGTCCAAAACCGTTGGTGATGCCCTCCATGTGCGCCATACGCCATGCGTCGTAGGTGCCAGGTAGTTGATAATCGATGGCTCCAGGGATTGGCCACAAGCGAATTTCACCGATTAGAAAAAACAAGAAACCGAAGCCGATGACAAAGGCCATCAGCAACACCAAAGCGCCATGGCCTACTAGCAGACGCTGACTTTTCTTAATATCGTCCATAGTGTCCTCTCAATCTGTCCTCTCGATTTCTTCAGGCCGTTAAAACGGTACCGGCATATCGGGATGCCGCGTATCGACCAGCGGTATCAGCGCGCCGGCCGGTAGAGAGGCATAGCCCTCCACCCAGTCTTTCATCCACTGGGGATCAGCTTCTTTTCGTGGGTTGAAGCCGGGCAATAGAGCTCGCACCATGAAAGGTCCAACGACGACCGACATGCGCGTTAACTCTGTCGCAATCTGCCACCAGGTTTTTGGTTTACGCAGCAATTTGTCTTTTTTTAGGCCAACGAACATGCCGCGAATGCCTAAACTCAGCACATGAAAGCTGCCGTGGAATACACCAAAAAAACGCGCCCAATAGTCGCCTGAATAGGCCATATAGGTGTCAAACGCGACCGTCTTGTGCTCGCCTTCTTCAATCATGTGGACGATCCAAAACGAACTAACATGGGGGTCATTGCCGCCAAATAATCGCAGGCGATCCGTCACAAACCAGTGTGTAAAGCCACAGGTCATGGATTCAAACCCCGCTGAATACGCAAGCTGGGTGCGCAGGCTTTTTGTCTCGAGTCGTTTGTAAGCGCTCTCCATGTGCTCTTCGAGTTGCGCCAGTTCCGGATAACCGTTGGCTTTTAACAACTCGTTATAGCGCCGATGGCACTTAAAATGGTTTGCCTCTTGACGATTAAAGTGCGCCATATCGTCTAGCAGTTCAGGATCTGTAACGTGATCTCGAGCCCGCAAAATAGACCGAATCAGATAGGGCTCTAGATACGGCATACTCAGAGAGAGTCCGTTGAACAGATGCGATCGAACGGGATTATCTGGCGCCCATATCGGATCGATATCATCGGGAAAATCAAAATTGAAATCTCGGATCACGATCTCCTCGCAATCCTTGGGCTGATATTCAAAACTCGCTTGCATGTCTGGCTGCTCCTTTATATTTCTTTTGCAGGGATACCGATCTGCAGTCTCAAGTATTCATTTGGCCCAGTAGCCCTGGAGTGTATCCGTCGCTAAAACGTAACTGTGGATGGGTCATAATGCCCTGCACCATTTCCTCTGCCGTTAACTCGCCAGTATTGTAGGGGCACAGCACGGTTGCCTCCGGGTGGCGCTGCAGCATCTCATCCAGGCCTGTTTCATACAGCTTCATTTGTGCAGCATAGTAAGCTTTGTCCGGTTCTGCCTGACCACAGTTAGCGCCGATGACAAGCACTTCGCTAAAGCCACGGGCTTTGGCGGCCAAAATCGCGGATTCGATAAACGCCACGGCTCTATCCCAGCAAAACGCGCCGCTTAAGCGGTAGGATTCCTCAATTGAGACACACACCAAACGCTGCGCTTGCAGCAAGGAAGAGAAATCCATACCGCGCTCATGCACCAGCTTTTCCAGGCGCTGCTGACGGTCAGAAGCGTCAATCAGCAAGACTTGGGCACCCGTTCCTAGCGCATCAATTATCGTTGGGCCAAGAATTCCCCACTCCTCATCCGCTGTGTTGCTGATCACGCACTGATGCCGCGCGTGAGCGCTCGCACCGGCCGTGGGAGCTGGCGACCGGGCGGGCTCTGTAACAGTCTCAGCGATTGAGCCATCGACCAGGCTTTCGAGGTCGGCTTGTCGGAATCGCCTCTCCTTGCGGGCACCAATCCGCAAACAGCTCAGTCGGCCCTCGTCCGTCCAGCGCCGGATGGTCGCTTTGCTCACGTTGAGATACATCGCGGCATCTGCGATGTTCAGCAAGGCGGCTTCGTCTTTTCCCATGTCACAGCGATCCCCAATTGATTGTCGTCACCTTAACTTACTTATACATAATTACAAATAACTATATTTTATTAAACAAATAGGCCTCATGACGATCAGGTATATCGCGTACAGGTTGGTCGGTTGATGCGTGCGAGTGGTTTGCAGATTTGGAACTATCTCGGCGCAGTCGCCCCCTGCGCCTTCCAGTGAGCGCTAGCGCTATGGCCCTTGCTTGCGTACAAGCTCGGTGAGTTCATTCAACTGCCGCTGCATTTGTGTAATTTGCTCGGATAGCTGCTCCCGTTCGTCGTGAGCCTGCTGGGTTTGCAAAATGTTTCGCTCTTCACCCATCACCTCAAGGATGGAGCCAATCATCATGTTCAAGAATACGAAGGCAGCGAAAAATATGAAGGTGAGGTAGTAGATCCAGCTCCAGGGATAAACCTCCATCGTCGCGTACATCACATCCGTCCAATCCTCAAAGGTCGCCACTCGGAACAGGGTCAACATGGAGATCGCTACATCACCCCAGAGAAACTCATCGACATCAGCGAAGAACAGCGAGCCCATCGCGCCATAGATGTAGAAAATAATGAACATGAGCACGACGATGTAGCCCATCCTTGGCAGCGCTTTCAGTAGCGCGGTCACGAGAGAGCGCAATTCCGGTACTACTGACACCAGCCGCAAGACGCGGAAGATACGCAACAGTCGGCCCAACAAGACGGCTTCTGAATCGTCTATCGGGATGAGACTGCCGACAACGACAATGGTGTCAAACACGTTCCAACCATTGTTGAAAAATCGCTTCTTATCCGGACAAACCGCAAAGCGAAGCAAGATTTCTATCAGGAAGAACACCGTTACCGCGTGATCCAGCACGACCAGAATGCGCGTGACCAGTGGCGGCAGATCGTAGGTCTTTGCCCCGATTGTCAGGGCAGAAACAATAATGATTACGATCACCGATAGCTGGAATACCTTGCTGGATTCTACTTTACGCAGCAGATCGAGATAGGCGTTGGAATTGCTTGTTTGTGTCATGTCTTGAAATAGGTCTTGTAAGCTAGAAGAGCCGAAAGTTTAGAAAGTGTAATGATGGTGGGGCTTGTTAGATAGTGCGCTGAACGTCAGGTTTGGCAAGCGAACAAACGACAGGCTTGTCGGGATCAGCTGTCTTTGGCCGCTCGCACAATGCCAAGTAGTTCTGAAAAGTGCGCAAACTGCCAGTCATGCTGAATCTGACTGACCCGCGTTTTTCGATAGCCACCGACAAATAGCGCGAACGGGACACCGGCTCGTCTCGCGGTCTCGGCATCAATCTCACTGTCGCCCACAAACAGTGAGGGCCCGCCACCCATATCTTCAATCACTTTCTGCAGCATGCCAGGATGGGGCTTGCGGCTAGACAGCATGCCACCTGCAATTAGCGCATCGAATAGCGGCTCTATTTTCATATGGCCAAGCACGGCAAGTGTTGCCGCATGTGGCTTATTGGTGCACAACCCCAAACTAAAGCCCACGGCACTTAGCTGCTGTAGCGCTTCAAACGCGCCTGGATAGAATACCGCCTTGTCTACAGACGCCGTGTATTCCGCCAGAAACCTATCGAGAATCTCTGCATAGTCTTCTTCGCTATAGGCAATACCGCGCGCCTGCAACATACGCTTGACGAATACAGCGGCGCCCTCACCAATAAAGCGTCGCGTGTCTTCGATCGACAGCGGCGGCTCACCAAGCTCGTCAAGAATCTTTGACGCCATGGCCTGAATATCCGGCGCACTGTCAATCAGGGTGCCATCGAGATCAAAAACAACGTTCATAAGCGATCGGAAACCGTATTAGGCAGGTGATTGCGCTACGAGTCGCGCCAGTGCCACCTTGTCGCCGCCTGGGTCTGATACTACCGATTCGCTATAGTGCAACACATCAAGCGTTGCCGCCGTCTGTAGAAGCTCTCCCGGCTGCACGCGAAAGGACGGAGTTCGCGGACCGGCCACGTCCTGGTCTGTCATTAGATGTTGCTCGCAGATTAGAAGGCCCGAAGCAGCGAGGTGGGGAATCAGTGCTTTGACTAGCGGGAGATTAACGTAGCGGATGACAAGAATAAGCTGATAGAGACGCTCTAGCACCGGCGGAAGATCCAGGTCGCTTTCAATCCAGCTGATCCTGTTGTCGAGCGCCTTAGCGTTCACTCGCCCACGCTCTAAGGCGGCACTGGAAATATCAATCGCATCGACAGTGAAACCCTGGGCCGCAAGATAGATAGCATTGCGACCCGCACCACAGGCAACATCCAAAGCATGGCCCATCGGTGCCCCCTCAATCCAAGACTCCAAGAGGGCTGATGGATGAGTTTTATCTTGATAAGCCCCCTCGCGATATCGCGCGTTCCATTTTTGTCGATCAAGGTCTGTCACTGGTCATCTCAACAAAAATAGCCAAAGCACGATCTATTAAAAAGGAGGATATGCACAAACGGCCAGCCAGCTTAATTGCGATCTAAGCGTTTGATCCAACTTCACGCCTCTCGCTCGTTCGACCTTTTCCTACTAGGGAGTCAAGTTCGCGGTCTCATAAATCGTCTTATCGCGCGACATCCCTATCACCAGACCCGTCGAGATCAGCTAACTTCTCTCCCACATACGTCTCGTTTACGATGCAGTCGTCTAACACAGAGCCATCGGTTGTGTCGAAAAGAACCAGGCGCAGTTCATTTTCTCCAACGATCCGGTTATTCGTAAAATCAATCGTAACAAGGCTGTCAACTAGGATTTCAGGCTCTCCGCGAGCATCGCGAAAGACGCTGGTATCTTTCCTTATTACAGTCCCGTTTTCCAGATCATTTGCATAAACACGATAGATCAAGTTGCTATTGTTCTCGTCGATACCAGAGATAACCCGAACAAACGTACCGTCTTTCGAAATTCGGAAGTCAGTTTGCTCTACTGTTGCGAACTGCTGGCCCGAAGAGGTGCACAACGTTATCGCCTCGGAGAACTCTGGAGCGTAAACGCCAGAGATATCTGACGGCGCTGAGCTCGCCGAAGTAGGTTCAAAGTTTACCGAGAGTTGATAATTGCCCTGGCTTTCATCAAAAGTAAAAGCAGCGATATAGTAAGTGTTTCCTTCAACAACCTGCGCCACAATTAACTCCGAAGCTGTGCCCACATTTTGCGAAAGCTCCAGAACGCGGATTGACGTCTCCAACGAAAGGTCGTAATCAAAAGAAAGGTCACCCAAACTTATCGTCACGACCCCGGAGGCTGGTGCTACGAAGACGAAATAGTCTTGGCCGTCGACGGGCGCTCCAAAGAATGAATCGGAATCGTAAGAGACTTTTCTGCCTCCCAGCTCTCCTCGGTGGACGTAGTCTTCCTTCAAGGTGAAGGCTGTCGCTCCTGCATAGATGTTGTCGCTGATCTCTTCAAACTTCGGCGACAGAAAGAACACCTGGTCGTTATCATCGAGTAACGCCATCAGCGCGTCATTACCTGCGAACAGCGCCGTCGATAATGTACACGGTGCTGTGGAGCCGCCACACCAATGGCGCTCAGCAGTCAGCCATCCCGTAAATGTAAATCGATCAGCTGATGGGATGGCTCGATAGGTTTCATTAAAGCTGGCGTCATCCACATCCACATCACAAATACTACCGCCCCTACAGGTAAGCGATTGACTCACTACTCTACCGCCCTCGGGTACGATAACTTCGATTCTACACGCCGCTAGTGCAGCTGCTACCACGATGACAGCCAGCGTTCTTAAATATTTCACAATTCCCCCTCTCCACTTAAGCCATCTCTTGATGACACGCAACGAAGCCCACCCACCGAAAAATCGCAGCGTTATAAACAAGAGATTTCTAAGCAACAGCCAGATGTCAATCAATTGCAGTGAACGAGCCCAGCGTCCCGCAAGCACCAAATCCTAATCCTGGAGAAAACCGATTGAAAGTTCCGTTGATACAGCTACATCCAGTGTCGATCTCAGATTCTAACTTGATTTGAGCGACTCTGGTCGGAAGCATTCGCTCCCTATTTGGCAGACTAGCTACACAAGATGACAAATTTGTGACAATGCTAACAGTGGCATACTCTAAAAACGAGACCTGCTTCACACCTTTGCCCCTGATTCGAGGTTCTTGCTATGTGGTTTGTTGGGACGAGTCTTAGTTTTAAGGGTCCTCACGAAATCATTGAGAGGGTAGGCATCTCTCATCGTATCCGTCTGAGTTCAGCTCGCGACAGCGCGGATTGGTACAGATTTGGGTCCGGAGACAAATTCGGACTGTATCAGCTGGCCCTCTCCGGCCATGGCCACCGAGTCGATGCGCGGCAACAACTCCTCCCACAGACACTTCATTTCCAAGCGAGCCAGGTGCTGACCGACACAGACGTGTCCGCCAAAGCCAAAGGAGAGCTGTTTGTTCACTCGTCTATCCAGGCGAAATGTGTAGGGGTCTTCAAATACTATTTCGTCGCGATTGGCAGAGGGGTAGGAAAGATAAAGCCTATCTCCTTCGCGAATCTCCTGATCTGCGAGAGTCGTGTCTTGAATCGCCGTGCGCACAAACTGCTTGACGGGCGTCGCCCAGCGAATAGATTCATTCACGAAGGCGGGAATCAATCCGGGGTCGGATTTTAGCTGAGCCCAAAGCGCAGGTTTTTCCGCTAGCTCCCACATCGCGGTGGATATCGTGTGAGCCGACGAGTCGTGCCCTGCGGTGGCGAGAATCGCGAAATAAGAAACCGCATTCCAGTCGGTCATCGGTTCATCATCAAACTCGGCCGTCGCGATAAGAGAAGCGATATCTTCGCGCGGATGCTTGCGCCGCTCGCTGGTCAAGTCGAGAAAGTAATCGGAGAACTCATCGAAGATCATTTTCCATGAACGGGCCTGCTGCTCCGGATCCATGGGATTACAGTCTGGCCGCCCCAGGTCCGGATCCGCCCAGGAGAACAGCCAATGGGTCAGTCGCAACATCTTTGGATGATCTGCTTTCGGCACGCCCACCAGATTCATGACCACTTCCAGCGGAAACTGCGCCGCCACATCCTTTGCCCAGTCCAACTCGCTGCCGCTATCGAGCAGTAGCTTGACGTAACGTGTTGCAAGATCGCGAATGAGCGGCTCTTTCTCGCGAATACTTTTTGGATTCAAAAAAGGTGCCGTCACCTGCCTGTGTGAGCGGTGCTCCTCTCCGTCCATCTGTACCAGAGAGTGAAACAAATTCGGGTCGCCCTGGGTAAATTGCTTCACCATTTCCTCGCCAACAATGGGCGCCAGAGTCGCGGACCGCACCGAATTCGCAAACTCATCATTGCGCCGAGAGATGTCTGCCACATCCGCATGGCGCGATACAATCCAGTGCGGGTCGAATCCCGGCACCTCGGCCACGCAGAGAGGGTATTGGCCCCGCACCTGGCGCAAAATCTCATCGACAGCGCCGCGCTCACCAAAGGTAGCTGGACTAAACAAAGGCGCTATCAGTTCTGTAGGTATGGTGTTATTCACCGCAAGAAGCCTATGTGCCTAGAACGGTGTGCAAGATAACATCTATGCGCGAGCAGAGGCCAATAATCAGCAAGACCCTTCAATCGCCGCCACGCCGCGCCCAACACGCTGCCTCCCTCAGTCAATCAAACACTGCTACCATCTGCGCAAGAAAAACGAGGCTACTAATAATATGCTGAGAGCACTGGGGTCGACGATTTCGCGAAGCCTTCAACGCTGGGTGCCAGAACCCTTTGTAATCGCGATTATTCTGACCCTATTGACCGCGGCATCTACCTTTATATTTACTAAAAGCAGTGCAGCGGAGGTTCTCGAGTACTGGTATTCCGGCTTCTGGTTGCTGTTAGAGTTTGGCATGCAGATTGTCCTCATTCTGGTGACTGGCTTCGCCATAGCACTGTCACCGGCAGTTGCCAGCCTGATTGGCAAACTCGCACTCTTCGCGCGCGGACCAAACGTCGTTTATGTCATGGTTATTGTGATAGGCGGTTTATTGTCCCTGGTGAGTTGGAGCTGGATCGTGCTGGTGGCCGTTATGGCTAGAGAACTCGCCCGCAGGGTTGAAGGGGTCGATTACTCCTTTCTGGTAGCTCTGGTTTACATCAGCATCCTGCCCTGGGTCGGCGGTCTTTCTAGCTCTATTGCCCTGATGCTGAATACCGATGACAACTTTCTTATCACTACCAATATTTTGACCGACAAGATAGGCATCGCGGCGACACTCGGCTCTCAGCTTAACTGGTACTACCTTGCGGTCTACTTTTTTGCCATGCCCTTATTTTTACTGGCACTGAGACCTCATCCATCCGAGATCAAATCGATGGGTGAGATGGCCGATTCAGATCTACTGGAACAAATGAGTATCGCCGAGGAAGCCGCAAAGCAACGTGGCGACGGCAACACGCCGTCTGATCGTTTGAACGACAGTGTCGCACTGCAAATGCTAATTGCCGTTCCCATCCTGATCTATGTGTTTTCTCACTTTTATAGAAACGGCTTCGACCTCAACCTGAATATCATGATTTTCCTGTTCATCGGTGTCGGCATGGTGATGCATCACACGCCCCTGCGCTTCACCATTGCCATGAAGCGAGCCTGCAGCAATGTATCGGGCGTCATATTCCAGTACCCGTTTTATGCCGGAATCATGGGGATCATGATGTTTAGCGGGCTGGGCACACAGTTGGCCGACGTTATCGCTGGCAATGCTTCCATGGCAACACTGCCTTTTCTGGCCCAGGTTGTTGGCGCGCTGGCAAACTTCGCCATACCCTCAGCAGGCGGTGAGTGGGCCGTCATCGGGCCCCCTTTAACAAACGCCGCGATCAGTCTGTCCGAAGGACTGCCAGCGGACGAACAAAATGCATTCATTGCAAGGATTGCAATGGCCGCCGCCTATGGCGAAACATCCACCAATCTTATGCAACCCTTTTTCTTACTCCTGGTTATGCCGATTATGGGGGCTGGCGTTCGCATACAGGCTCGCGACGTGATGGGCTACCTGGTGCTGCCCTTCATATTCACGTTCTTTACAACGGCCTTGTTAGTGACTTTCGTGCCGCTGTAGCACAAATCATCCATCTGGCGCCCGAGGCCATGCGGTTGGCGCTTTGAGCCATGCCTCAGCCCGGCTCCCAAGCCTAATATAGCACTCAGACATTACATCCAAGGCGCTTCACGGATGTAGCAGAGACCCCTATCCTTGCCCCCTCTTTTGGGGGCTTTTTTTTGCCTGGCCACCGGCTGAGCTCAGAATTCCCCTTAGTGGATGACTAGGTTTCGCGCACGTACACGATCAGGGTTGGATACCGGTTTGGGTCGGTCTGTATTAAAAACAGTATTCTGCCATCGGGAGACACGGCGCCATTCGCATCTCGGGTCTCAATCTGGCCGTTCGCCAAAACCAACATAAAGTTCGTACCCAAGGTATAGTTTCTGCCACCGGTAGAATCGCGCAACACGGTTTCAACTGTCTGACCGCGACTATCCAACACCAATTCTGTCACTGCGGTAATCGGCTGTGTGCTCATCCAGGCACCATAGTAGGCACCCGCTACATTGGCGATGCGCTTGTTGCTCGAGGTTCGCACACAAACTGCAGCGCCTTGCACGCCGGATCCGATTTGACTGCCCGTAAATACTCCGCCACCGGAGGACAGACTGCCGGCAATACGCGCGCCCGCGTAGTCCAGCAGCATTGTGCCGTCTGCGCTGACCTCATAGCTGATTTGCGCCTGCTGTCCCTGCCTTCTCTGGCGGTCCTCAAGAATAATCAACGAGCCAGTTCCCCGTCCATTAACGTTGGCGCGGAAAAACAAAGCCTGGCCGTTGGTTAAGACGTGACCACAGAAATAGGTGCCGCTGAATTCACTATTTCCAGCCGATTCACGTTTCGGCTGGAAATAGGTGCTCGAGATCGTTCCATCACTCGCATCGGTATCAATTAACGTTAAGAAATCACCCGCCTGTGTGGCGCCCCCCGACGGCACCAAAGCCTGCGCTGTTGTACCAGCGAGCAGGAGACTGTCACTGCTTCGCTGAAACGCCGCGGGAGCGCGATCAAAATCGCCCAAACTGGAGGCCTGTTGCACGGTGTAGCGGTAGCTGCCGGTACTGAAGAAAAGCGCATCGAGCAAACTGGCATACCCAGCACTACCACGCACGCCAAATTGCGAGGCAATATAACTCGCGCCAATGGGTCCAGCATCGTCGCGCACAAAAATAGCACGCAGCGGTGCGGCGGGGCTGTCCGGGAAGTTCTCCTGCCACCAATCGGCACCGGCACGGGTGTAGTCAATTTCACAATCTCTGCCGCGGGATTCCACAGAGCAATAGCCATCCCAGCGGGCGAAACGCCAACCCGGCCGCGGCAGCGCGCGGTAGCGCACCGACTCTGTCACCGAGACCTCGTTGTCGGTACAACGTGCAAAGTCCGCTTGAAATTCTTCTAGCGCGCAGCCGCGCTCACCCCGATTGAGCTCAATGATGTCACCCTCACCTTGAATCGCCAGCGGATGGCGACAGGCGGACACCAGAAGCAAGGCAGTGAGAGCAAGGGTTAGGCGCAGACTTCTCATTGGCTATAGACAAACCGCATCTTATCGATGGCGGCGATCATAACCTGTGGTAGCGCGATGACGACAGCAAAATGGATGTTATCCGTTATTATTCCCAAACTGCGATCTGAACAGAACGACCGCGCCTCAATAGAAAAACATCCGATATCAAACAAAGCCGAGAATCAAAAGAGGTGTCTAGATTAAAATCGCCGGGACCACGCCAAATGCAGTAGATTCACGAACGGCTTTTGCGTTTCTGTCGCGCCGGGAAAGATAGCCGAAGGGCCACTGTAGGTCGTCTTGAAATAGTGAGAATAGGTCAGATGCAGCTGATCACCGCCTTGGGTCTGCCAGGTGAACCCTACGCTTGCCCGGTGTACGGCGTTGGGTGTCAAAATTCCAATACTCACGGCATCAATATCATCCTTATTTGGGCGCCGCCCATACTCGTAGCCGCCTCGTAGGGTGAGCTGTTCGGATCGTTCATAACTGACTCCGAACTTATAGTTGGTTTGATCGCGGCTCCAGGCGAAGCCACTGCCCCCGGATGTGCCCATCTTCGGGCCACCTGGAACCAAGGAATTGAGCACGCCGTTGGCAATGGATTGGACGTTGCTGTACTCGATTCGCTGTATATCCAGCGCAAGTAGCCAATCACGCCTTGGCCTGAATGCTAAGCCCACGCTGTAGTTGGCGGGAATATCGAAAGTACCGTTAACAAACAGCCCCCGGTAGCGATCAAACTTCTGCATATAAATCTTCGAACTGTAGGCGACGCCCATGGACAATTCGGGCGATAAATCACCGTACCAACCGACGCGCACACCTGCGCCATAGGCGATCTCATGGCCATTGTTGGTGAGTTTTTCTGGATACTTGGATACAGCGGCAAAGCCCTGCAGACCAAATGATTCGAAGCGCTGAGCAGCAAGCAACGGCGAAACGCCGAAGCTGTGTCCAGGGCGAAACTCCCATGCCACAGTGGGTGCAACAATGAGTTGAGAGAGATCGAAGCCCGCATGTCCACAGCCTGTCAAAAAATTACCGGGACGATCGCCGCAGGCCTGAGGGTTGCTATTGCTGCCATTGACACCGGTCGTTCTGGTGTACTCGCTATTGAGACCGCCGTTGGCAAACACGGTGACACCCACTGCCAAACCCTGCCTCAGCTGTCTTGCATAGGCAAAATCGGGTACCACATAGAACGGGTTTCGGCTGTTTGAAGTGAGGTTATAGATTGCTGCATTCCCGCTCGCTCCGGTACGCTTCACCCTCCGATTGGGGTTTATAAATTCAACACCAATTTCCAATTTGTTCCCGGCGCCGGTCAATTTCGCGGGGTTTGAAGCACCCGCGTAGGCATCATTAGCTATCGCGGTCACCGCTCCGGCCATCTGCTTTCCCAGGTGTCCATAACCCAGGGCAAAATAACCCCCACCAGCCGTAAGCGGCTGAGAAACCAAGCAACAAATCGCGGCCAACCCAAACGCACAAAATGAGCAAGCTGATCGCCGCAGAATTGGCTCTAAGCTCAAAGTGTTGATCTCGCCAAGCTACGCCAACAGGCGTGGGCACGGGTCGCATGCCCTGTGGGTGAAATCTTCATTCAGTCTCGCTTACTCTGGCCTTGGTGCGGAATCTCAAGGCTATAGCCAGCTCGCGACGCCGTTGGCACGGCCTGGACCATGCGAGCGCATTGGCCTGCTACCAGAACAGACAACGTCTTTTGCGGCTGTGTCTGGCCCGAACTCACCACGGCATCGCCTCACCCTGATAGTCGTAAAACTTGCCATTATCTTCGGGCCCAAGTGACTCAATCACTTTAAAGAGGCCGTCGCCGCTTTCTTTGGAGGTGATGTTACCGCGCCCTTCGTTCAGGTCGGTTTGCACATAGCCAGGGTGTAATACCACGAAGGTCATGTTTTCTTCTGCATACTCGACTGCCAGAGTCGCGTTGATACTGTTCAAAGCTGCCTTGCTTGCGCGATAGCCAATACAACATCCCCAGGTGTTAAGCGTTTGACTGCCCATCATGCTGCTGATATTCACCACCATCTTGCGTTCACTCGCCAAAATATTGGGCAGCAAGGCTTTGGTGACGCGCAGCGGGCCTAAGGTGTTCACATCGAGCTCTAGGGCGATCTTCGCGAGATCTGCTTCTTCAAGATCGTCACCCGATCTACCCAGTATGCCGGCGTTGTTTACCAGGATATCGATTTCCACATCCGCCAATCGACCCTTCAGTGCAGCGACACTCTGCGCGTCAGTGACATCCAACTGCTCTACCCGCGCACCTATCTTTTTTAAGTCATCGGCTTCATCGGGTTTTCGGGCGGTGCCAATGACATCGTATCCGCCGGCCTTGAACGCTTCTGACATGGCCAGGCCGATTCCCCGGTTTGCGCCGGTGATCAACACGGTCGCGACCGCTTCTTCCGCGCAGCTAGGCGCAGCGAAACCGAGCACGGGAAAACATAAAACGAGAGATAAAAGAAGACTTGGGCGCGACATAGACAACTCCTGAAAAGACACAATGGCTAAACCAAAATATAGCAGCTCCAAGCAAGCAGCGGATGGACCTTGGCTTATCAGGGTGCGACAGGGATAATCCTATAAACTCAAAGCGAGCATTTCTCATGTTCAAATTCCTGCGAATTACCGCCACCCATGGTATCGCTCTTGCTATTGGCTTTGCGCTTGGTATTTACCTGTTACCCATTCTGACCGCGCCGGAGCCACCTTCCGACAACGAGGTAGCCGCATCAGCCGCCAACGCAAGCTATACGGGTGAGTTCGTCAAAGACCTGCCTGGGAGTGATCTTCTGCATTGGGGTGAGGGAACGATTGCACTGGCAGAGGATCAAATTAGTTTCAGCGGTGCTATGTCTCCAGGCCCAGACTACAAGCTCTATCTCACTCCGGAGTTGGTTACCACCGAGGAAGAATTCTTAGCAGTCAAAGATGGTTCGGCCCGGGTAGGCGACGTGAAGACCTTTGACAATTTCATTCTGACCATTCCAGAGGGCATTAGCCTTGAGGACTACCGCGCGGTAGTGATCTGGTGCGAGACTTTTGGCGAATTTATAACTGCCAGCACCTATCGATGATTTAGAGGAGAGGCCCGCACGCGATGTAGTGCCGCTCCAGTACCGACAGCGTGATGCAGGTAGCATAGCAATGAATCAGCAGGAGAACGCAAAAGAGATCAAGCGCATGGGTCTGGGCATGCAGGTCATGGCGTGGCTGACGTTTCTCGGCCTGGGGGTCTTTTTCTTTAGCGATGTGTTAGAGAAGCAGCTCAACCCCAATCGGCAGCTCGAAACTCGACACAGCACTGATGGCAGTGCGGAAGTTGTGTTGCAGCGCAACCGACAAGGTCATTACGTTACCAGTGGCGAAATAAACGGTAGCCCTGTCACTTTTATGCTCGATACAGGCGCAACGGGAGTCGCTATACCCAGCGCGGTTGCCAGCCGACTCGGGCTGGAGCCCGGCGCCGCCTTTCCCACGCAAACAGCGAATGGGATGGCGGTGAGCTACGCTGTGACTCTCGATCAAGTTAGTGTGGGCGGCATCGCGCTGCCCGATGTACGCGCGAGTATTACGCCCGGACTCGCTACCGAGCAGGTATTGCTGGGCATGTCATTCCTCAAACATATTGAGTTTACGCAGCGCGGCGATCAACTGATCTTACGACAGCTTCCGTACTGAACACGCACGGCGCATTCGCGCCACTTTTCACAAATGTGAACTAATACAGTGATCCAGGCGGCATGATTCATGGTACAAAGCAGGCCGCATTAGCTGGTTATCGCCATGAAGCTTCATCATTTACCCTACTACAAAAGCGTGTCTCGCTTTTCGCTCGTTGTCTTCGCCCTCACCATCTTGTGGGGCGCCGGCGAGGTATTCGCGCAGACGACCGCTGAGGAACAAAGCTTCGGCCCATGGGTTTGGGGTGTGGCAGGTGGTGCACTACATCAATCCGGCTCAGATTTACAAGATAGTGAGGGTAGCGTCAGTGTGTCCAGGTACTTCACTGAAGTTAGCCTGGGCTACGCTACTGATCGTCGCAACAGCGTTTCGCTGTCCTTGGGGGCCGGTGAATCCCAGTATGATTTTTCTAGCGATAGCTTCGGCGGATTTGATCCATGGGATGATGTTCGCGACTACCGCGTGTCTTTACCTATTCGCTTTGCCCCCACTGATAGCACCAACGTCTTTATTATCCCCAGCGTGCGCAGCTATGGCGAAGAGGGTGCAAGTCTCAACGATGGCAGAACGGAAGGTGTTCTCGCAGCCGCTGGCTGGACGCTATCTGATAGTCTGACACTTGGGCCCGGCTTTGGCTGGTTCACGGAGCTGGGTGGGGGCGACAATTTTTTCCCCATACTGCTGATTGACTGGAAGATCACCGATAGGTTGCGGCTCTCTACCGGGCGCGGCTTTGCGGCCTCGCGCGGCCCCGGCTTTACACTTGACTATGCTGCGTCGAAAAACTGGTCCGCGGGGTTTACGGCTCGTTATGAAGAAATCCGTTTCGCGCTGGACTCCACTAGCGCTAACCCGGAAGCGTACGTAGAAGATAGCAGTGTACCGCTGTTGTTTACGGTGCAGTATTCACCCTGGCCCATGACCAGTATCAGCGCGTTGGCGGGCATGGAGTTTGCGGGTAAGCTGAAAATTGAAAACGATAGCGGTCAGAGGCTGGCGCGCTCAGATATCGACAACCCATTTGTTTTTGGCCTCGTTTTCTCTAGCCGCTTTTAGCCACTAGCGCATATACCGCGACTTCTTGCGAGGCCCTTCGTTTAGAGATATGGCCGGCTATTAAGCCGCCTGCATGACCTGTACCGCAACCATGCCAATGCCATATAGACCGGCAAAGTAGAATAACGGTCGAATCACTGGCCAACCAAACGTATAAACAATAGCGTGCCCCACGCGCGCGTAGAAAAACACCATGGCGCCAGTAGCAGTTCCGTCATTAGATACGCCTAATACACCAGCCACCAGCACGACAATGGCAAACAGCACCAGATTCTCCTGCATGTTAGCCGACAGACGCTGTAGCCGCTTACGCAGTACCGTGGGTTCCGCCAGAGTATCGCGATTACCCGCCTGGGCCATTAGTCCATTCTGAGTGATACCTAAAACCGCCTGGCCAAGGATTATGACTAGAAATAGCAAGGTGCTATACAGCAACATTAGCAGTTCTACCGACATTGTTATTCTCCTTAATCAATCGACTGAGCCCGCACACGGTTTGGGCTAAGGCCGAGTATGTATGGAATCACTTATGAAATGAAGTCGCGCTTAGAGGTCGCGGCGTTACAGCTAATCGAGTTTGCTGGCTGCGACGGATCTTTAACAACCGGCACTCACAACGCGACAGCACTTACATAGCGCTTCTTACCAGGGCCGGAGCCGGGCGACGACCTTCACAGCGATGTGTGGGGAGAGAAAATATCAAATGCAGTCATGAATCAAATGACAGTAGGATCGATAATGTGTGGCTCGAACAGCTACTATACTGCACTCTCTTCTTACGCAAGCCGACACACCATGGAAAAACGCAGCAGTCCACTGGATCGATTCGCCCACGAGCTACCACCTGGCGAACTGCGCTGGATAGGGGTGCGCTCGCAGCGGCGTGGCCAGGTAGTTGCCCTTAAACAGGTCAACGCGGTCGCATCCCGAGGGCTTGAAGGCGACCACAGGATGGAAAAGACGCCAGGGTCAGCCAGGCAGGTCACGATCATTTCAGAAGAGTTTATTGCGCAAATCGCGCACTATCTATCGCGCGATGCCATCGACCCCGCGCTGCTGCGACGCAACCTGGTGCTCAAAGGTATCAACCTCAACGCGTTGCGATATCAGCAATTTCAAATTGGCGGGGCGGTATTCGAAGCGGCTGCTGTATGCCACCCTTGTTCACGCATGGAACAAGCTCTGGGTAAAGGTGGTGTGGCCGCCATGCTGGGACACGGTGGACTGTGTGCTCGCATTCTGCAAAGCGGAGAGCTGCGCATTGGAGACCAGGTGCTGGTGCGATCGGAAGACGCCACCTCTGCTAACAGCGGCTCGATATCACGCTAGTTTAACTGCTACGGCAGCTGTGCAATCCAGCTAATATCCTCAAACCACTTTCGATACCAGTTGAGCGTCATGCCATTGGTTTCAAAAGAGAAGAGGTAGTTCCTAACCAGGCTTTCAAACTGATAGTCATCGGGCCTGATCGCAATCCCAATGGATTCAACCGACAGCGGGGGTTCCAATAGGCTCAGACTCGCTTCGGGGTAGCGCATCATCGTCAGCTTGAGAATCGGTATATCTGCAATCATTGCATCGATTCTTCCCGTCACCAGCATCTGCACGCCCTCGTCATAACTGGCGATTGCGTGATAATCGGCATCGGGAAAATTGCGTTCGGCGAACATCTCGCTGGTCGAGCTACTGAGTGCCACCATACGTATATTGGGGTCGTTAAATTGCGCGACATCATCAACTACGCTCTCTATTCGACTGGTGGTCAATATTGATTTACCGGAGAGCACATATGGCCCGATAAAACTAACGGACTGTGTCCTCTCGGGGGTGATTGTCATACCAGAGATCACCATATCGGCACGGTTTTTGAGGAGCGTGTCGAGCAAGCTGGCGAATGGTGTCTCAACAATCTCTAGCTCCACCTTCATAACTTCTGCCAAGGCTGTTGCCAGATCGACATCAAAGCCAATCAACTTTTGCTCCCGGTTGCGCAGGCTAAAGGGAGGCTGATCGGCGGACATGGCCACCCGCAGCACGCCATTTTCCACAACCCTATCAAGAACGGGGCTGGCCCCGAGGCTGATGCTAGAACAACACAGCGCAAGCAGGCCCACAATCAGGGCATTAGCGAGCCGATGCGTGAAGTCACATTTCTTCATAGAGCAACCCTGTTCCACTTTGCAATTAGGCAAACAATAGTGAGCTTGAAAGCGAAGCAGCTCATACAGAACCACCTAGCTCGCTGAAAGGCGGCTATAGTTGCAGTACAAAACCGACAAAGCAAGGCCAGCTGGTGATATCGCTCGCCCAAAGATCACTATCAAGGCATGTACAAAAATAAAGCCTTGGGTGTTACCCTCCTCGCCACTTATGTTTCGAATCCTGCTCTGTCTAGCCGCGCTCATGGCTCCCCTGGCAAACGCGCAGAATTATCAACTGCCAGGGTTTGGCGAGGGGAATGCCGTCTCCCTGAACCAGGAATACTACCTGGGCCGCGCCTGGTTAATGTCATTTCGTCGCCAGGCACCAATCGTGACCGATGCGCTTGTTAACGACTACGTTGAGAGCCTGGTATATCGTCTGGCTGAAACCAGTCAGTTGCGCGATCGCCGACTGGAAATCGTGGTGGTCGAAAATCCGACTATTAATGCCTTCGCGGTACCGGGTGGCGTGGTCGGTGTGCATAGCGGATTGATGGCCAAGGCAGAAACCCAGGCTCAGTTTAGCTCGGTATTGACTCACGAATTAGCGCACCTCAGTCAACGACATTTCGCCCGCGGAATAGAAGCTCAACAGAAATCCGCTGCGGCATCTATGGCGGGGTTACTTGGCGGTTTGGTGCTTATAGCCGCAGGTGCAGGCGACGCGGGCTTGGGGGCAATCATGGGTGGGCAGGCAGCAGCGCAGGACAGCCGCCTTCGCTACAGCCGTCAGCACGAGGCGGAGGCAGACCGCATCGGAATGCACAATCAGGTGGCCGCCGGCCTGGATCCCGGCGGCGCTGCACAAATGTTTATCGTGATGCAGCGTGAATCACGCAGCTACGGAGCCCGACCGCCTGAATTCTTGCTTACTCACCCCTTAACTGAGAAACGCATTTCGGACACCAAAAACCGCGCCGCAACCTACCCCAGCCGCATCTACGAGGACAGCCGCGATTTTCAACTGGTTCGGGCTCGCGTGTTACTCAGCTTCATGGAGGACAATGAGACTGCGATAGAGGATTTCCGAAAAAAACGGGCACAGGGCGGCCGTTCAGCTGTGCCCTCCCAGTATGGGTTGGTGCTCGCGCTCACTCGCGGTGGCGATTTGGATGAGGCGAGAGAGTTACTCAAGCCCATGCGTGACTTCGCCCCCGACAATATCCCCTACCGTGTTGCTGAGGCCGAAATCGAAATCGCGGCACAGCAGTACGAGAATGCCATCGACGTGCTAAACGCTGGGCTGAAGCTGTCCCCAGATAACCACCCCCTCACCATGACGCTGGGAGACGCTTATTTTCAAGGCGGTTACTATGAAAAAGCTGACCGGCTTCTGTCGCGACACGCACGTAGCCACCCTACCGACGAGTACCTGTGGTATCTATTAGCAGAGGTGCAAGGCAAGGCAGGCAATATCCTGGGAGTGCACCAGTCACGAGCGGAGTATTTTGCACTCAATGGCGCAATGCGCAGTGCTATACAGCAGCTAAATTTTGCCCTGCCGCTGGCGACCAACGACATTATGGTGGAGCGCATTCACACCCGTATCGCTTATTTTGAAATGATACAAAGAGCACTTAACTCCATGAGCTGAGCGCCACAGCTGTGCCTTAAATACCGTCGGGCCACGCTTCAAACAACCACGCAGTTCGCACAGAAGATCGGATTTTCAACAGCCTAATATCCTATCCCCCCGGCGAGCCATTTAGGCGGATTCAGCAAGGCATAGACCCCTGAGGAGACATCGCGCGACATCTTCATTGCGGGCAATCTGTAAGGGGCTACCGTGAGACTGAAAAATTCGACCCCGATTGAGTCAAATTAATAATTGACACTGTCAATTGACGATGTCAATATTAAACCATGCCGAAAATCTTGACAGCAGACGACGTGCTGGCCTTTCGCCAGCGACTATGCGACTTGGCTCTAAAAGCGTTTGCAGAGCAGGGCGTCGAAGGTATGAGCTTACGCGGTCTTGCCGCCGCGGCAGGCTGCAGCCGCACCACGCCCTACCGCTATTTCAAAAACAAGGCTGACATTCTGGCGGCTGTTCGCCAGAGCCAGTTTCAGAAACTCGCTGACGTGTCAGAGAATGTCGCGGCGAGTGTGCCCGATCCCGGTCCACGACTGGAAGCGTTGGCCCGATCCTATATTAAATTTGCGATCTCATCGCCCGACGCCTACCGCGTGATGTTCTCCGTAAACCAGCGCGACGAACAGCGCTATCCAGAGCTCGTCCATCAAATCAATCGTTCACAGCAGCCGATGATGACTGCCGTAAGCGAGGCCATCGACAGTGGTGAAATTGAAGGTGACCCTAGCAATATCATGCACGTGCTATGGGCCGGCCTACACGGCATTATTTCATTAGAGCTATCAGATAAACTGCATATGGGTAGATGCTTCGAGGAGTTATCGGAAGTCATGATTCGCTCGCTCGGTCGCGCCATCGCGTCAAATCCCTCCCGGGAAGCTGCCACCTATAGAGTCGAGGAGGCTTGATCACCATGTACACACCACAAGCACCATCAATGATAACAACACTGGGCGAGAGTCTCACACCATTGGAATTTACACGTTTGTTTGCGGCCTCCCCCAGCCTGGCCACAGAGCAGCGGGGC
>JBCCNJ010000062.1:0-24329 GCA_039025905.1 Pseudomonadota bacterium
CAAATTGGCAGTGGGCGAGCCACTGTGTGCGGTCGCGGTAACAGAACCCAACTATGGCTCGGATGTTGCCGGTGTCAAACTCAAGGCAACGCGTACGGAAGGTGGCTGGATCCTCAGTGGCGCGAAAACCTGGTGCACCTTCGGAGGAAAAGCAGGCGTGCTGATGGTGCTGGCGCGCACCGACCCTGACCCGAGTAAAGGCCATCGCGGCCTCTCTATGTTCCTGGTAGAAAAGCCGAGCAGCGACGAGCATGAATTTGAAGTGGATCAGGATGTCGGCGGTAAATTAACCGGCCGTTCGATTGCGACCCTAGGTTACCGTGGCATGCATTCCTACGAGTTATTCTTCGACGACTTTTTTGTTCCTGAGGGCAATATGATTGGCGGGGCGGAAGGTGAGGGTCGCGGCTTCTATCTCGCCATGGCTGGTTTTGCTGGAGGCCGGATACAAACTGCGGGGCGAGCTGTAGGCCTGATGCGCGCGGCTTTTGAAAAGTCGATTTCCTATTCCAAGGAGCGTGTCGTATTCAAGCACGCCATTGGTGATTATCAGCTCACCCGAGTTAAACTGGCGCGCATGGCCGCGCACCTGGCTGCCTGCCGACAGATTACCTATGGCGTCGCACGCTTAATGGATCAAGGTGAGGGCGACATGGAAGCAAGTGGCGCGAAGATCTTTACCTGTCGAACTGCAGAGTGGTTCACCAGGGAAGCGCTGCAGATCCACGGCGGCATGGGATACGCAGAAGAAGTACCGGTGAGTCGGTACTTCGTCGACGCACGAGTCCTTTCTATCTTCGAAGGCGCAGAGGAAACACTGGCGCTGAAAGTGATCACACGATCATTGCTGGAGAATGCCGTCTGATCAATCGGCGCTAAGTCCGCAATCTTCCCCCAACAACAAAAACACTGGACATCGGCATGGCAATTTCGCTTTCACTGACACCCCAACCCGAACTTGCTCCAGACGCGCCATTGGATCTGGCGCGCTCACGCGCACCTCAGTTCGGGCGCTATCTGGATGAGTTGCAGCCTGGTCAGGTATTCGAACATCCGCGCGGTTTCAGCTTCGAACATAGCAATATGCTGAGCTTTGCGCGCACCTTCATGCAAACCAATCCGCTTTACCTTAATGTCCAGTACGCACAAACCATGGGCTTTCGCGATCTGTTGGCAAGCCCACAGATGGTGTTTAACGTAACGCTCTCGCTGGGCGTTCAGAACGATTCGGAAAAGGCGATTGCGAATCTGGGTTACTACCAGGTGCAGTTTCTCCGACCGGTTTATCCGGGCGACACCCTGCGAGCTTTCACGAAGGTGCTGGAGCGCAAAGACCGCGGCCCGGATAAGCCAGGAATCACTCGCATTCGTACCGTTGGCGTCAATCAGAACGATGAGGTCGTGGTGCAGTACGAGCGAAAGATTATGGTGGCCTGGCGCGGCGAACGCCCACCCACGACGCCGGCACCCGAGGTCACTTCACCATTCCCAGGTGAGGATGCTCCAACCGTAGAGCTGCCTTTTGAGAATACCGCCACAAGCTCGGGGCTTACCGGACCCAATACCTATGCCGAGGATTTCACTGCCGGCGATATCATTATTCACGCCAACGGCCGCACTATCACCGACGAACATATGGCGCTCACCTATATGGTAGGAAACAGCCACCCTCTGCATTTCGATCGTATCTTCTCAAGCAGTTTGTCCGGGAAAATGAGCGGGGAGCCCATTGTTTATGGTGGACTTGTCTTCGCCTGGCTGGACGGTCTGGCCAGTCGCGATGTGACGGAACATGCGATATGGGAACTGGGTTTTACCGAGGGCTATCATACACAGCCGGCATTTTCTGGAGATACGGTGGCAGCCATCAGCAGAATTCTTGCGGTGGAGACTGTGCCGTCCGCGGACGACTGCGCGATACTGACTAAGCAGTTGATTGGCGTGAAGAATGTTTCCGCAGCCGCGGCGCTAGAGGAGTTCGGCGAAGAGCTGTTCGTAAAAGAAGATAGTAAGCGCAGCCTTGGTAAGGAAAAGATTTCCGCCAAAATATTTGAAATAGAACGCCGCCTTCTGATTGGGCGTCGGCCTAGCTGAGGGTCATAATGTGAGCGAAACTGGCAAGCGAGACAGGCCGTGGCTGATGCGAACCTATTCCGGGCATTCGTCGGCCAAGGCTTCCAACGAGCTGTATCGCACCAATCTCAGCAAAGGTCAGACCGGTTTATCCGTCGCCTTTGACCTACCTACGCAAACGGGCTACGACTCTGACCATCCATTGGCACGAGGGGAAGTCGGTAAGGTTGGCGTGCCAATCGATCACATAGGCGATATGGAGCTGCTCTTCGACCAAATACCGCTTGCCAAAATGAACACCTCGATGACGATCAACGCGACAGCACCCTGGCTGTTAGCGCTGTACGTGGCCGTCGCTGAGAAGCAGGGCGCTAACCCCGCGGAGCTGCAGGGCACCACACAAAACGACGTGCTCAAAGAGTACCTCTCTAGAGGAACCTACATTTATCCTCCCGGCCCCTCTGTTCGACTGACGACTGACCTCATCACTTATACGGTTGACAATATTCCGAAGTGGAATCCAACGAATGTCTGTAGCTATCACTTGCAGGAGGCCGGAGCCACACCGACACAGGAGCTCGCCTACGCCCTTTCCACCGCGATGGCGATTCTGGACGCGGTGCGGGAATCGCCTTCAGTGACAGAAGAGCGCTTCGCGGCTGTAGTAGGCCGCATCTCTTTCTTCGTGAATGCCGGTATCCGCTTCGTGGAAGAGACTTGCAAGATGCGCGCCTTCAATGTGATGTGGAACAACATTGCGGAACAGCGCTACGGCGTCAGCGATGAAAAGCAGCGACGCTTTCGCTACGGCATTCAGGTCAACTCATTGGGGCTTACCGAGTCTCAGCCCGAAAACAACGTACAGCGCATTGTGCTGGAAATGTTGGCGGTGACCTTGTCAAAGAGCGCGAGGGCGAGAGCGATACAGCTTCCCGCGTGGAATGAAGCACTGGGCCTGCCGCGCCCCTGGGACCAGCAGTGGGCACTGCGCATGCAGCAGGTACTCGCCTTTGAAACCGACTTACTGGAATACGGAGATCTACTGGATGGGTCACCGGTCGTCGAGACAAAAGTGCAAGAGCTCATCGCAAGCGCAGAAGCTGAAATCGCCAGGGTCGCCGAGCAGGGCGGTATGGTCCAGGCAATCGAGAGCGGTTACGTCAAGCGCGAGCTTGTGAAAAGCCATACCCAACGCATGCGCGATATTGAAAGCGGTGACCTGAAAATTGTCGGCGTAAACTGTTTTACCGAAACGGCTGAATCACCTCTAACCGCCGGCGCGGACGCTGGGATCATGAAAGTCGATATTAAGGCCGAACAGGAGCAAATTGCCTCCTTACGGGCATTTCGCGAACAGCGCGATCAGGCCAAAGTTGACTCAGCTTTAGCCGCATTGCGAGCGGCGGCAGTGGGTGGAGACAATATTATGCCCGTGTCCATAGCATGCGCGCGAGCCGGTGTGACCACAGGTGAGTGGAGTGAGGTCTTGCGCGAGACCTTTGGTGAGTATCGCGCACCCACCGGTATCGATATCTCTATGGCCGGACAAACGGATTCCTCCGAAATGAATGCCGTTCGCGAAAAAGTCCGTCAAACCGGAGAAGAGTTGGGCCGACCGCTCAGACTGCTCATCGGCAAGCCCGGGTTAGACGGTCATAGCAACGGCGCAGAACAAATCGCGGTCAAAGGCCGCGACGCCGGTTTTGAAATCGTCTACGAAGGCATTCGCCTAACACCCTCGCATATTGCGCGCGCAGCGCAAGAAGAGGGCGCGCATCTTATCGGATTGTCAGTGCTCTCTGGCAGCCATCTTGAATTGGTCAACGATATTCAGTCCGAATTGGAAAGCATTGGCGCAGAGAATCTACCGCTCATCATCGGTGGAATCATTCCAGAGGACGATGCAGAAACGCTGTTGTCGCACGGTGTACAAGCTGTATTTACTCCAAAAGACGTCGATATGAATCTCATCATGACCGATATGGTGAACATCATTCGTCGCAGCAATGGCCTGGAAGAATTGGTCTAGTTTCCCTGGTGGAGAGCACATCAGATTCATCGCAAATAAATCAACTAGTCGCTGGCGTAAAACGGCGAGATCGCGCCTGTCTTGCCGAAGCACTTAATCTCGTTGACGATCGGCGTCCGCTAGCACATGCGCAAGCCGCGAAGCTGTTGCAGGAACTTGAACAAGCAAGTCTGACCGCACACAGCCATCTCATTGGTCTTACCGGCCCGCCTGGCGCGGGTAAATCCACGCTGACCGCAGCACTCATTAGTCTTTGTCGCCAACGAGGTAAGCGCGTCGGCGTGCTGGCGGTAGATCCATCCAGCCCCATTAGCGGTGGTGCATTATTAGGCGATAGGTTGCGGATGAAAATCAGCTCCGGCGATGACGGCGTGTTTATTCGCTCTTTGGCAAGTCGCGGTGAGTTTGGGGGCCTAAGCGCCGAGGTCTGGCCCATGAGCCTTGTCATGCTGGCAGCCTTTGATGTGGTATTGATTGAGACGGTCGGCGTGGGGCAGCGCGAGGTGGACGTTGCGGGCATATGCGATACCACATGCTATGTTGCCCAGCCCGGATCTGGAGACAGTATTCAGTTTCTAAAGGCCGGCATTATGGAAGTGCCTCACCTGCTGGTGGTCAACAAAGAAGATATGGGCGCCGTGGCGCGTCGTACGTTGGCTGAACTGGGTACCGCCCTGGGTAAGGGCCACGCCGATGGCAACTGGGAGGTGCCAGTACTTGCGGCCAGCGCAACAGTGGGTAGCGGCATTGAGGACGTGGCAGATGCACTGCACAGGCATTGGCAAACCCTGCTAAACACTGGGCAGCTTTCGAGCCGACGCAAGCAATCCCAGGCTGGCTGGATTATCAAGCGACTTCGCGATGAGTTTGGCAGTCATGGCATCAGCCGCCTTGGCGGTGAAGACATACTGATTCAGCGCATCCGTGACCAGCGCCATTCGCTGTTTGAGCAACACGAAATACTGAGATTGATACTTTTAGAGACAGGAGAAACACATGCGTAGCCCTCGAGACTTTTTCAAGCCGCTTGCGCTGGGAGCACCCGAGCCCGTGCGCGAGATTCCCGTTCGCCCCTCTCGAATGATCCATTTTTTTGATCCCAGCAACCCCAAAATGGCAGAGAAAGCGCCCTCTATCGCGACCAAGGTCGACATCCTGCTAGGCAATATGGAGGATGCGGTCGCGATCGATAATAAGGCGGCAGCCAGAGAGGGGTTTATTCGTATTGCCGAAGAAAACGACTTTGGCGACACCCAGCTCTGGACCCGAGTTAATAGCCTCGACAGCCCCTGGTTCCTGGAAGACGTAAGCCGGATAGTTACCAAGGTGGGCGAGAAGGTCGATGTCATTATGTTGCCCAAGGTCCAGGGTGCCTGGGACATTCACTACGCTGATCAACTCATCGCGCAGCTGGAGGCCAAAGCCAGCCTGAAAAAACCCATACTCCTGCACTGCATCTTGGAAACGGCACTGGGCGTGGCAAACGTTGAAGAGATCGCCAATGCCAGCCCCAGAATTCAAGGCATGAGCCTGGGGCCCGCGGATTTGGCCGCATCGCGCAGAATGAAAACCACGCGGATTGGCGGCGGCCATCCCGGCTATCTGGTACGCGACGATCCTGATACCGCGGACCCAGAAGCAGCGCGTGACACCCATGCTCAGGACCTATGGCACTACACCATTGGCCGTATGGTAGATGCCTGCGTAGGAGTCGGCGCATTGCCGTTCTATGGTCCCTTCGGCGCAATCGATGACCCATTGGCTTGTGAGGATCAGTTTCGCAATGCGTTTCTTATGGGCTGCGTGGGCGCATGGTCGCTTCACCCCAGCCAGATTGAGATTGCGAAAACCGTATTCAGCCCACCTGCCGATGAGGTGGCCTGGGCCAAGCGTGTCTTGGAAGCGCTGCCAGATGGCAGCGGTGCGGTGATGGTGGACGGCAAAATGCAGGATGACGCCAGCTGGAAGCAGTGCAAGGTCATGGTGGACCTGGCGCGCCTGATCGCTGAGAAAGATCCTCACTATAAAGCACTTTACGAAATGTAAACTGCCGGTCATTAGTTGCCTTATTTAAAGAAGGCACGATGCGCAGCGCCGCCCCAACACCCTGGGCGGCGACCATGTGTTTTCAAACTCGGCTACATTAACGCTGCCGTGGTTGCACAAGCGTGGTCACCTAATCGCCATCTCACGCGCTGCCTCGATGCTGCTCATCTGCACGCTGCCATAGCCGCTGATCACTGCTGAGGCGATGACGCGTCATAGAATCAGTCAAGCATCATCCAGCACCACACCTACCTCATTACCCTCATACACAAGCTCGAAGGTTCTCAGATTGCGGCAGGCCTGTTCGGTGGCAAGCACCAGGTGGCCGCTATGAATATTGAACTGATAGCGGTGTAACGCGCACTCGATGACATCGTTCTCCAACTCGGCATGCTCTAGGGAATGCCCACGGTGGGGGCAGCGTCCTTCCAGCAAATAACGCTCGCCGCGGCGCTGGATAAGCAGCAATTCCAGACTGTCGATTTTGAATCGACCCGAATAGTCGTCGTGCAGATTGATAAGCTTTTCCAGCGGATAAAAACGCGCCATCTAAATCAAAACTCATCCATAATGCGCTGCGCAGCGGCGTATGCAGTAGTTTCGTGTTTTTCCACCTGCCGTTCCAGTTCGGGTATCAGCTTGGCAATCTGGGGATTGCGGTTGAGGCGAGTGGACAACATTTCTTTTACCAGCTGGTGCATCCAATCGCGGTTTTGGTGCGCGCGCTTTGCTGCAAACGCTCCCTGCTCGTTCGCCTGAAAATAATAATCCACCAGCATTCCCCAAATAGTGTCAATGCCAATGCACTTTAATGCTGAGCAGGTCATCACCCGCGGGGTCCAGAACGTATTGTGGCGCAGCAGGTTCATGGCGCTGGTGTAATGCGTACGACTGACCTGAGCAAGATGCTCGCTTTCTCCATCTGCCTTGTTAATCACCAGGGCATCGGCCAACTCTAGAATGCCTTTTTTAATACCCTGCAGTTCGTCACCCCCGCCGGGCAACATCAACACCATAAAGAAGTCGACCATGCCCGCAACCTGGTACTCGCTCTGCCCAACCCCTACGGTTTCGACCAGTATCACATCGTAGCCAGCCGCCTCGCACAGGAGCATAGACTCACGCGTTTTCTGCGCCACGCCGCCTAGCGCACCCTCCGCTGGAGAAGGCCGTATAAAAGCCTCATCGCGACGCGTAAGCTCATCCATTCGGGTTTTATCGCCCAAGATGGAACCGCCTGCGATCGGCGAGCTTGGGTCCACAGCCAATACAGCGACACGCTTACCCTGCGAAATCAAATACAGTCCGAAGGCCTCGATGAATGTGGACTTGCCGACACCGGGTACGCCAGTAATACCAATACGCATGCTGTTGCCGCTTTTAGGCAGCACTTGTTCCAAAATCGACTGCGCTTCTTCACGATGCTGGTCGAGTCGGCTTTCGACCAGTGTGATGGCCTTTGCTAGCGCGCGCCGATTTCCGCTTAGTAGAGCCGGTAAATCAACCGATGTCACGGCGACTGATGTCATGGCTTCACACCATAGCGACCGCTGAGAGAGCTTTGCGCTGCCTCAGGATGATTGCGACGCCGAATTAACCGCATCCAGTACCTCGCGCGCACAAACCGGTATCGGCGTGCCAGGGCCAAAGATACATTTCACACCCGACTCAAAAAGAAAGTCATAGTCCTGACGGGGAATCACACCGCCCGCAATAACGACAATTTCATGTGCCCCCTGCTTCTGCAACTCCTCCACCAGCTGAGGGATCAGTGTTTTATGCCCTGCGGCCAGAGAAGACGCGCCAACCACGTGCACATCGTTTTCGATCGCCTGACGCGCGACTTCCTCCGGTGTAGAGAACATGGGTGATAAATCGATATCAAAACCCACATCGGCGAACGCCGTCGCGACGACTTTTGCACCGCGGTCGTGACCATCCTGGCCCATCTTGCACACCAGCATACGCGGGCGTCGGCCGTGCTTAGCAACAAACTCTTCAATGTCTTTGCTAATCGCCAACCAATCCTCGTCCTGTTGAAAAGCAGACCCATAGACGCCCGATACCGTTTGCGCCTGCGCGTTAAAGCGGCCGAACTCGCGCTCCATCGCAAAGGATATCTCACCTACTGTGGCGCGCCTACGCGTGGCCTCTATCGCTAGCGCGAGCAGGTTGCCCTCGCCGCTGACGGCACACTGGTAGATGTCTTCCAGTATAGCCTCCACAGCCGACTCATCGCGTTGTCCTCGGACCTGGGCAAGACGCGCCAGCTGTGCCTCGCGCACGGCATCGTTATCGATCTCCAGGATGTCAACGGGCTCTTCTTCATCCATCTTGTACTTATTCACCCCGACAATCACATCGTCTCCGCGATCGATGCGCGCCTGTTTCTTGGCGGCGGCTTCTTCAATGCGCAGTTTAGGCATCCCTGTTTCAATCGCCTTCGCCATGCCCCCAGCGCGCTCAACTTCTTCAATCAGCTCCCAGGCTTTATTCGCGATATCTTGAGTCAGGCTCTCCATCATGTAGGAGCCACCCCATGGATCGACAACGTTGGTAATACCCGTCTCTTCTTGAATAACCAGCTGTGTATTGCGAGCGATGCGCGACGAAAAAGCCGAAGGCAGCGCTATCGCCTCATCCAGTGCATTGGTGTGAAGGGACTGCGTACCACCGAACACTGCCGCCATGGCCTCAATCGTGGTGCGCACGACATTGTTATAGGGGTCCTGCTCGGTGAGAGACCAGCCGGAGGTCTGGCTGTGTGTTCGCAACATAGAGCTCTTCGGGTTTTTGGGGTTGAACTCGCTCACGATCCGCGCCCACAGTAACCGCGCCGCTCGCATCTTCGCGATTTCCATGTAGAAGTTCATGCCGATGCCCCAGAAGAACGACAGCCTGGGGGCGAAGTCGTCAATATCCAGGCCTGCCGCGATCGCGGTGCGGATGTACTCCTTACCATCTGCGAGCGTATAGGCCATCTCCAGAGCGGCGTTAGCCCCCGCCTCTTGAATGTGGTAGCCGGAGATGGAAATCGTGTTGAAGCGCGGCATGTTCTCTGAACAAAAAGCGATAATGTCGCCGATAATTTTCATGCTGGGCTCAGGTGGATAGATATACGTATTGCGCACCATGAACTCTTTGAGAATGTCATTCTGAATGGTGCCCGCGAGCGCAGACTGCGGTACACCCTGTTCTTCGGCGGCAACGATATAGCCAGCAAGCACCGGCAATACCGCGCCATTCATGGTCATAGAGACGGATACCTTGTCCAACGGAATGCCATCGAACAAGATTTTCATGTCTTCGACGGAGTCGATAGCCACGCCCGCCTTACCCACATCCCCAGTGACGCGAGGATGATCTGAGTCATATCCCCTGTGGGTAGCCAGATCGAACGCAACAGAAATACCCTGTCCGCCCGCGGCAAGGGCTTTGCGATAAAAGGCATTGGATTCTTCTGCTGTGGAAAAGCCTGCGTACTGTCTGATTGTCCAGGGTCGTCCTGCATACATAGTTGCCTGCGGCCCACGCAGATAGGGCGACATGCCCGGCATGGTATCGACAAAGGGAAGGTCTGCAACATCCTCAGCCGTGTAAAGCGGCTTTACCGGAATATCTTCTGCAGTCTGCCACACCAGATCATCGGGACTACGGCCTTTCAGCTGCTTGGTAGCAAGCTCATTCCAAGCGTCCAATGTAGCGCTACTTTTATCGTAAATCTCGTCACTCATAGGTACCTTCCTAACAACCTTTTCCTACCGCTTTCACGTTAATGAGCGGATAACAGCGTTCTACAGCTGCTGTAAAAACTGGTCTGTCGCCTCGCGTTTACGCACTGCTATTTCTTCCGATGACTCAATCACCGGACGCTCGTCAGGTGTGATTTTGAAGATGGGCTGGCCTTTGCTAATAATCATGCCATCTGTGTCGACCAAAACCTTATCGATGGTGCCAGCAAAGGGAGCATAGAACTTGTTAAACATCTTCATCACTTCGATGATAAACAGCGGATCACCGGCCTCAAAGTGATCACCCTCTTTCATGTAAACATCGTGATCCGGTGTCTCGCGCGCGTAAAACATGCCGCCACTTTCCGCCAAAATTTCATCGGATTTAGCTACTGGTGGCGGAACCAGGACTTTCGCCATCGCAGTTTGCAGCTCCGGATCATTCAGTCGCTCTGGGATTGTGATGGTCAGATCTGCATTGACCTGAAGGTCATAAAAACCGGTCGCCTCTGCAATACTCGGCAAGATCGCAAGAATATCTGCGCCAGCCTGAAAACCGAGATGGGCACCGCGGATATCAGTCCATAGCGTTTCGTCTATACCTGTGGGCGCTTCGGGCAGTTCGAGCAAAGTACACAACTCCACCCAGTCTTTTGCCTCCAAGCGATTATTGAGCTCGTCGTAAAATGCCATCGCCTGCTGCAAAATCGCCGCATCGTGATCCCAAATCAGCGTGGCCGCGGAGCGTTCGTCTCCGCCCGCGTCCATATTCAGAAAGTGATAGGTATCGGCCAGCAGTTCCAGGGGATTTTCATTCCAGCTGATCTTGTCCTCAATCAGGGTGCAGCAATCGCGGTTGATGCTGAGCCAGCCACTGAGAACATGGGGTTCACTGAGTAGTGTCTCCAGTGGTCTAAGTAGTAGTGTTTCCTTTAGCTGCAGCGCATCTGCCAGAGCCGTCGCCGCTTTCCCCCCGCCGTTCTCCGTTGTTTTAACATCCGACAGCAGGCGTTCACCAATGGACTGGTAGGCATAGTGAATATCCGAACTGTTGGCACGCTGCTTGAGCTCTCCCACGGCCGTTAAGTAGGGCACGATGAAGCGGGTTGTCGGTCTCGCATTCACATTCTGCGCTATAAACCAGTTCACCAGCCCGTAATGAAACTCCAGATTCGTGGCGAGATCGACACCCCGCATCCGCGTCTGACGAATCGTCTCTGCCATGTTGTGATACGTATCTAAGCGAGAATCACCCACCGTCAGCAACAGCGCGATATTCGAATCATATGCGCCTGCCAGCGTGTACTTCATGAAGGTGTCGGTATCGGGGTTGTGTAAACTAATGCCCTGATCGTCGCGAATCTCACCCTCCACCGCATCCGTCCATTGTTCTATGACACCACCTGCATGAGGCTGCAGGGCCTGATTGGTAGCGTTAAGACGCGCTTCGACACTGTCATGGTTGCGCACAACTCGCTCAGGCTTGGGCAGCTTAGGCCCATGTGCTGCAAGCAAAACCATGGCTTCCACCAGTGACTCAACAACAAAGTGCTCTTTCGGATCCTCGGGGTTAAAAAACCTAAGCGCGTAGCACAGCTCGGTTACGCGGTGCTCAACTTGGATACGCGTGTTCATCTCCATGAAAAAATGCTTGTCGCGATCGACGATACACTCAAACGTGGAGACGGAATCCAGGCCAACCGCGGCGCCGAAACGGGCAGCCTCGTCCTCCATTGCCTCCAGCGTTTTTAAATCCTGACTGAGCACGTGAGCCTCAACCTGCTTGTCCGCTCGCTCAGCCTCCACGATCGCCGCCCGCAGAGATTCTACGGTCACTGACACCTCGAGAAGCTTTTGTTCATGCATCTGCAGTGAGCAGTCGCGCCCGCCCATGCTCATGCTCCAGCTGCCGTTGCCGATAACCTGGATTTCCTGGTGCCGCGTTGTTTCTATGTTGAGCTCAACCAGTACGTTTTTATTGTCGCCTACGCCCGTTGTTTTGACTTCATTCAAAATTTCTCGAACTAGCTCTGCGGTGCGATCAGATTCGCCGATACCCAGTATGCGCTGACCTTTGCCACCACCACCGCTGATGGCTTTCAACCTGACCCGGTTCTCTGGGTAATCTGTGGCCATTTTTTCGACTGCTTCGGTGAGCGTCGCGCAGAGTTCATCAACCGTATAAAGATCCACGCCTTTGTCGTAGGAAGCGGCGAGTACAAGATCGGCCTTATCTTCAATGCTAATCTTTTCGTCCGCCATCGCGTCGGCATCTATCTTCAAACCCTGATCAGCTACCAGAGCACTCAGCGCAGCCTCATCTGGGTGCTTTTTTAATAAGGTCAAAGCGGTGGCGTTATCTATCCCGGGCGTGACTGAAACACCGGTTTTTAAGGCGGTGCGTTTTGCCTCATCTTTCAAGCCCGCATCGTGAACCGTACGCGAGCAGGGACCAATAAAGTTGAGGTCAGCAGCTTCCATCGCCGCAACCATCATTTCATCTTCTGCCATAAACCCGTAGCCGGCAAAGATCGCATTGTAGTTATTCTCTTTGGCGATATTGATGATTTGATTAATGCGCGCTTCGCGCTCTTCTTTGTTCACACCGCTGTAGTCAGGGACGCGATGCACCCTGTCCGGGTCCGTCAGAGAGCGCAGCTCTGGCGCAAGTGCATTGCGATATACAATGGAGTCCTTTTCAGAGAGCAATATGCCAAACCCATCAATACCCATTTCAGCAAATACATCCATCGCCTCCTTGCGAATAGGACCACGGCAAATGATAAGCGGTCGGATATGCGAGCAGTCAAACTGCTTCACCCACTCATCTTCATGTTCTCCCAACCTGCGGTCGCGATGGATAAGGGGGTTTTTTAGGTAATGTTCGTTCGACACGCGTGTTGTCCTCTATTATTGTTTTTCGGCGATCAATGAAATTCGCGCTGAACCGAATCAAGTGGTCCGGGACGATAGCGACGCAGGTAAAAAGCCATGTTATCTGCAAGCACGTGCCGCAAATCGGATGGCATGACGATTTGGGAAATGGAACCCAGACTCAAGGCTTCATTGGGGTTCATCAGTTCGCGTTCGTAGCGTTGCGCTAGCAGCGCTTCTTCGGACTTGGCCCAATCGGCTACCATCGCTTTCGCCGCGTCCTCCGCCTGCTGTTCAGATAGGCCCGCTGCCAGCTGCGCTGCGGTTTCGGCTTTAGTACGTTCCTCTATCGAGCCCTGGATCTTACGCAGTTCGGTCTTGTAGACGTACTTGACGCCCGCCGGACCCATCACCGCGAGGCGCGAAGTCGGCAGGGCGATCACAAAGTCTGCCCCTGTAGGAAAACTATTAAATGAAGCATAAGCGCCGCCATAGGCATTGCGCACAATGACAAGAAAACGCGGTGTGCGCAGATCGACGATGGAATCGAGCATGGCGCGGCCTGCTTGTACAATGCCGCCACTTTCTTGTTCTTTGCCCGGCAGAAAACCAGTCGTATCCTCCAGGAAAATCACCGGTATGTTGTACAGGTTGCAAAAACGTATAAAGCGCGCGTTCTTGTAAGCGGCATCAATATCGATCTGGCCTGAGGCTACAGCGGAGTTGTTGGCCACAAAACCAATGACGTTGCCACCCATCCGCCCGAGGGCGGTCACCGTGTTGCGTGCCCGGTCTGGCTGCAGCTCCAAGAAATCCCCGTGATCGCACAGCTGCTGTATCAGGATGGTCACGTCGATCGGCGTGTTGAAACCCGTGGGTGAGTTAAAGGCCTTCTTCAACAAAATATCGATGTCCCAGGTCTTGCGCGTGATCGGGTCAGAACTGGGTTGGTAGGGCGCTAATTCCCCGTTGTAACTTGGCAGGTAGTTGAGTAGAGCGCGTACTTTTCTCAATCCAGCCACTTCATCTTTTACTACAAAATCTGTGACCCCACTCTGACTGTGCACGCCGGGACCACCCAGTTCATCCGGAGTGACATCCTCTCCAAGGACGGACTTAACCACGCCTGGCCCCGTCAATCCGAAGAAGGTCTCATTCGGCTGAATCAAGAAACTGCCTTGACGCGGCAGATAAGAACCACCGCCAGCATTGAAGCCAAACATGCACATAATACTGGGTACAACACCACTGATTTTGCGCAGTGCGGCGAAGGCCTCGGCATACCCGTCTAGACCACCTACACCTGCGGGTATGTATGCGCCCGCACTATCGTTGATGCCAATGAGCGGAATGCGCTGCCGGGCCGCCAACTCAAAAAGCCTGGCGAGTTTTGCTCCGTTGGTTGCATCCATCGATCCAGCCCGAACGGTGAAGTCATGTCCGTACAGCGCTACATCACGACCGTTCACCTGAATGATCGCAGTAACTAGCGATGCGCCATCGAGATTTGGGCCCCAGTTTTGATACAGCACCGTGGGCTCGGCATCGCTCAAAAAGCGAATGCGCTCCCAGATGGTCATGCGCTTTTTCTGATGTTGGCGCTGAATACTTTTCACGCCAGCAGCGACATGAGGTCGCTGTTGCAGCTCCCAACCCGCTTTCATGGACTCTTCGTAAGCACCGGGCTCGCTGGCTAGCTGTCCGGGGACTTCAAAGGACTGTTCGCGCTTAAGTGCGAACGGGTTTTCGAGTGTTGCCAGAAGGTCAGGCGAATGCTTTGTGCTCATTGTTTTCTCATTCCTGTTGGCAGTATGCGGACGCTCAAGCAGCCAACGGATGACAGATGGGTCTCCGTTATCCGTTGCGTAAGACGGCTTATAGCCGCGAGGGATTTGCATGATACTTGACCCGAGAATCAGTCCCGGAATTGGTGGTGCGAGCACGCAAATCTGCTCAAAAAACAGCCGGTTACAATAAATGTATTGCCTTTTGAAGTCAATTAAGCACAGTATTTGCGGTGCGTCTCTCACCCCTAAAACTCACATAGGATAGACTGTCGAACGCACCGCTGTTTTGGGTTCGTAGCAAGCCTGCAATTAGAAAAAGCAGCGAGCCTGATACCCTATCCCGACACCTCATTTTGAGAAACACATGATGGCGCGATTCACCATTTTAGCTCCCACGGCCATTCTGGGTTATGGCTTCCCTAGCACCTCGTTTGAACAAGGGCTGTCCCATAATCCAGACCTGATTGCGGTGGATGCTGGCTCCGCTGACCCCGGGCCCTTTTACCTCGGCAGCGGCAAGTCATTTACAGATGCCGCGGCAGTGCGTAGAGACCTCGCCCCATTACTCAAAGCTGCAATCGAACGCAACATCCCACTCGTGATCGGCAGTGCTGGCGGCGCAGGTGCCGCACCCCATCTTCAATGGACACTGGCAATCGTCAAGGAGCTCGCCCAGAAGCTTCAGCTCTCTTTTCGCATGGCGTCAATCAACGCTGACATCGAAAGGGAGCAAGTGCTAAAGGCAATGCAAGAAGAACGCATTTCAGCCCTTAGCGGCGCCCGTGCTCTCACTGAAGAAACCCTGAGCACAACCGATGCGGTGGTAGCGCAGATGGGCGTTGAGCCTATTCAGAAAGCACTGCAAGCGCGCTGCCAGGTCATCATCGCGGGTCGCGCCTATGACCCAGCAGTATTCGCAGCATTGCCTATGATGCAGGGTTTCGATAAGGGTCTGGCGCTGCATCTGGGAAAGATACTCGAGTGCGCGGCTATCGCTGCCACGCCTGGATCGGGTGCAGATTGCGCCTTGGGAGTTCTAGAGCAAGATCGCTTCGTGCTACGAGCTCTGAACAGCGAGCGAAGTTTCACAGCCACTTCGGTTGCGGCACACACGCTATATGAGAAAGCGCATCCGACGCTGCTCCCCGGCCCGGGAGGACATCTGGATCTAAGCCGGGTGCAATTTGAAGAACTGGATGAGGGCAGCGTTGCGGTCAGCGGCAGCCATTTCGTCCCTGCTACCAGGTACAGCTTGAAACTCGAGGGAGCGCGTCGGATAGGTTACCGCAGCATGTGTATCGCCGGTATTCGCGATCCTATCATGATCGCGTCCATTGATAGCATTCTGCCGCAGGTTCGCTCCGCTGTCAGCGAGCTGTGCACGAGGGAGATAGAGCAGGGCAGCCTGCACTTTCACATCTATGGCAAGGACGCCGTTATGGGCCCGCAGGAACCACATAGAGATCGAGTGGCTCACGAGCTAGGCGTTTTGATTGATGCCGTCGCACCGGACCCGTCGGCCGCCGCAACACTGTGCAGCGTCACACGCTCTACACTGTTGCATTATGGTTATGAGGGGCGCATCGCTACCGCAGGCAATTTAGCATTTCCGTTTTCACCATCTGACCTGGAGGCCGGGGAAGTCTATGAATTCTCGGTTTACCATTTAATGGAAACAACAGATCCATTGAGCTTCTTCCCTGTCGTCATCGAGGATATCGCGCATGACCATGCTTAGGGACATTGCGCTGGTCGTGCGCAGTAAAAACACGAGTCCATTCACTTATGCACTGGACGTCATTTTCAGGGAAGAGGCCGACTACCTGCAGTTCAAGGATCGCAAACTGATCGATGCGCCACTCATCGCCAGGCTGTATCAGCTAAGTCCGGAACAGGTCATCGATATCATTTACTTTGATCCGGCTAGAGCGATAAAGATTTGTTTACCCCGATTAACCCCATCGGGTTCACCGGGCGATCGAGATGTCTATGGCGCACAGCAGCACGCGCCCCTACTGGACTGGCAATTTCATTGAACGTTGACGCAGCTCAAAGCCACGCGCTGTTTTCCAAGCTGGCGCAGGACATCCGAGCGCAGGGCTATAGCGTCAAGTCCGATGCAGTACCGATAGCGCTAGCAGACAGCCTACTTGAGGAGCTGAAGGCCACAGCACCATCACGGCTCCAGCCGGCTCAAATGGGACGCTTGGAAAGCAAACGCAAAAATCAGCAGCTGCGGGGCGACTCGACTCTCTGGATTACCGACGAATCGAATGCAGGGGCAGACTGGCTGAACTGGACCGGGCAGCTACAAACCTATCTCAACCGTCATCTTTTACTAGGACTGTTTTCCTTTGAGAGCCACTATGCTCACTATCCCGCTGGCTCAGCCTATACCCGACATCTTGACACGTTCCACACTGGATCCAAAAGAGCCACGGCAAAAAACGTTGCAACCAACCATGGACAAAGCGCGCAAAGTCATATGCAAAGCCAATCCCAAAACTCGTTACAGACTGCAAGCTCGCGGGTACTGTCACTGGTGGCATATCTGAATCGCAACTGGCCGGAGGACGCAGGCGGTGAGTTGATGCTGTACATCGCAGACGGGGTTGTTAAAGTGCAGCCCTGTCACGCTACGCTGGTGGTGTTTCTCAGCGACGAATTCGAGCATGAGGTTCGACCCGCGAGTGTCGATCGCTTTTCTGTGGCGGGATGGTTCAGGCGCAATACCTCGGATTCAAACCGGGTCGATCCACCCAATTAAGGAGTTAGCGGAATGCGATCAGTGAATTTTGCAGGTCAGGCGATAACGCCCTCGAAAATCCTGTGCGTGGGCCGCAACTATGTCGCCCATATCAGTGAACTTGGCAATGACATACCTGATGACATGGTCATTTTCATCAAGCCAAATTCAGCTATCGGACACACTCTAAACGCAAAAGTTGATGGTGAAGTGCTGCACTACGAAGGAGAGCTGGTTTTTTTGGTATCGGGAAATCAGTTTGTCGCGGTCGGCTTCGGCATCGATCTTACAAGGCGGCAGCTGCAGTCCACACTCAAGGACAAGGGATTACCCTGGGAGCGAGCGAAAGCCTTCGATGGCGCAGCGCTGTTTAGCGACTTTGTTGCGCTACCGGAAGCCGCTGACCATCTATACCTGCGCTTGGATATTGATGGTCAGACAAGACAATTTGGCGGTGTTGAATCCATGATATACAAGCCCGACGTGATCCTACGCGAGCTGCAAGCATTCACCACGCTGGAAGACGGTGACCTGGTCATGACCGGCACGCCTGCCGGCGTAGGTGCAGTGCAGGCGGGGGAAACGTTCCATGGCAGCGTCTTGCTAGAGGGTGACATCATCGCGAGCGCCAGCTGGAGCGCAATCTAGAGTCGCTTTTCGCCCATACAGTCCAGCGTGTAAATTACGATTGTTAACTTCACAGATTTCCAGTAGTTTTTAGCAAACTCGTTAAGTGGTGCCCTATGTACACAATTCTGCGTTTGGATGTGGCGGGCCAGCCACGGGGCTGGATTACCGTACACGAGGCGATTTCTGCCTACGCTAAGGGCGATGTCATCTACGGCATCGGCGATAGTCTGCCGCCCTTTTTCGGTGGCATTCAGCGATTGACCGGCTTGAGGTCGCGCATTGACCTGCAACCTATCATCGCTATCGATGGCAAAATCGTTAAAGATTTCAGCCCTCCACTGTGTAACCGCACCCTATTTCGTAGAGATGATTATCGTTGCCTGTACTGCGGACAAAAGTTCTCGCGCAGCGATCTCACGCGCGATCACGTCATTCCAACTTCTAGAGGTGGTACCAATCGATGGGAGAACGTGGTCGCAGCCTGCAAGCGCTGCAACTGGAAAAAAGATAATCGCACGCCAGAAGAAGCAGGAATGCCACTGCTAGCCATACCTTTCAAACCGAATCCCTTTGAGTGGCATTTTCTTGCCAAGGATCGAATATTGGCTGATCAAATGGATTACCTGTCACAGCAGTTTCGCGGCCTGCGCGCCTGGGCAAACTAATACTCCCTGAGGCGCGCAATTTCGCGCGGCCAGCTACACAGCTTCGCAAGTTGAGACTATAGTTACGCCACTAACGGGCTGTGGTACGTCGCCTTTTCTGATCCTCATGGAGCCATCACAGTGTCTGAACCCTCCCAAGTTAGCGACGATCATCAGGCCATCCACTCCATGATGGCGCAAATGGAGAAGTCCGTTATCGGCCAGCAGGAGGTCGTGCGCACACTGACTCTCGCGCTGTTGTGCAATGGCAACGTATTACTCGAGGGCCTGCCGGGAACAGCGAAGACGCGGTCAATCAAGACGCTTTCAAAAGTTTTGCAGGCAAAACTGGGTAGGATTCAGTTTACTCCCGATCTGCTGCCATCCGATGTTACGGGAAACGAAATCTATCAGGATAATCAGGGTCAATCCGAGCTGCAGTTTCAGCCCGGACCCATTTTCAGTGAGCTGGTGCTGGCCGATGAAATCAATCGCGCGCCTGCCAAAGTGCAGTCCGCGCTTCTTGAGGCGATGGAGGAGCGTCAAGTTACGGTCGCCGGTAAGACCTACCGTCTGCCGGAACTGTTCATGGTGCTGGCCACACAGAACCCAATTGAGCAAGAGGGGACCTATCCTTTGCCCGAGGCGCAAATGGATCGGTTTCTGATGAAAATTTCGGTGGACTATCCAGAGTCCGACGCAGAGCTTGCCATTGTACGTATGCTGCAAGCCGAAGAAGGCGATGAAGCCGACTCGCTGCAAATGATTCCACAGGATCATATTTTTGCAGCCCGCGAGACGATACAGAAAATGCAGATTGCCGAGCCCGTGGAGCAGTACATCGTCGACCTGGTGATGGCCACGCGCCAACCAGGGAATTATGGCGACAAGCTTGGTCAGTGGATAGAGTCAGGCTCCAGCCCGCGCGCGAGTATTGCACTGCATCGAAGTGCAAGAGCAAGTGCCTGGCTGGACGGCAGGGATCACGTTCTACCGGAAGACGTGCAGTCCGTGCTGCATGCGATCTTACGCCATCGATTAATTATCACTTATGATGCATTGGCCGATCAGATTACACCGGACGCTATTATCGATGAGTTGATTACCCAGGTGGCCGTGGGTTAGTCACGTGTCGGGCACTTTCAACGATGACATCTATACCAATCTGCACAACCTCATGCGTCTGCGCTACAGTGCTCGCGGATTCAGCTATTTACCTAAACAGCCCGTACGCTCCTTGTTGAGCGGTCGTAAACGATCACGCCTGCGCGGTCGTGGGCTGGACTTCGACGAGCTGCGCCACTATCGCCCGGGTGATGACATCCGCACCATGGACTGGCGCGTGACGAACCGCACGGGCAAACCTCATGTGCGCGTGTACACCGAGGAACGGGACCGGCCCGTGGTCGTACTGGTCGATCAGCGACTCCCAATGTTTTTCGGAAGTCAGAGGAAAATGAAGTCTGTCGTTGCCGCCGAGGTGGCCGCACTGACTGCCTGGCGCGTGCTGGCTGTTGGCGACCGGGTGGGTGCGGTGCTGTACAACGACCATGAGCAGCTCGAGGTCAGGCCATCGCGCAATGATCGTCGAGTCATCGGTTGGCTTGGAGACTTATCGAAGCTGAACAACGCACTCTCCGTTGCGCCGGGGCAGAGTAATAATCCAGAGGGCTTGCTCGCTGCACTGCGGGTTCTGGAGCGCAGCGTCGGCCACGATTATCTCATCGTGATCATTTCGGACTTTTATGGTTGGAGTGATTCAGTGCTTCAAAGCATATGCCGAATAAACCAGCATAACGATATTATTTGCACGCTGATCTACGACCCCCTCGAGCGAGACATTTCTGGCGCCAGTGAGCTGGTGGTCAGTGATGGCGTTTATCAGCTTGAGATCGACCCTCAGAGCCGAGATCTGGGCAAGAAGTTTGAAGCGAGTTTCGAAAGTGCTACCGCGTATGTGCAGGGCGAGCTGAAACGTCACGACATCCCCGTGGTACCCGTAGACACCGCAACGGACGTTAGCCACCAGCTGCAGCAAAAACTCGGCGGTCAAAGGGTGCTGATATGAGCTTACCTGAACTGCCAGATGTGTTTGGTAACTACGCGCTAGTCGAGTTCGTCGAAGTGGCATCGCCCAAGGCCATCGATTGGTGGCCGCAGACTGTTGGTTGGTGGTGGTTGGGCGCCATCCTCGGTTTGTGGCTGCTTTACGTGGCATGGAAGGCAGCGAAGCGTTGGTATCGTGATCGCTATCGTCGCGAAGCCGCCGATCGCCTAAGGCGTCTGAAAGGCGCAACCAATAGTCCTAGCCTGGTAGCCGATCTTAACCGCTTACTGAAACTCACAGCCATGGCAGCTTACTCACGTGCTGCAGTTGCACGGCTGTCAGGAGCGGATTGGGTCGAATTCCTTAACAGTCAATGCCCGGCACCCCCCTTCTCAGAAGAGCAAGGCCGTCTGCTAGCCTCAGCCGGATACACCGGCATAGCTCTGGCTCGGGGCACAGGCGAAGACCTGCTGGCCGCAGGCATGGTTTGGGTGCAACAGCATCAGCGGCAGGGGAATGGTTGAGCTCGCTTATCCCTGGGCCCTAGCCTTGCTCGTGCTGCCGCTGATAATGCGGTTGCTACCCGACTACAAGGAAAGCCGTGATTCCATTAAGGTTCCCTTCTTCGATAAGCTGGTAGAGCTCAGTGAACAACGCCCGCAGACGGGGGCCATGGTATTGCGCCGCGACCGCGCCCAGCTGTTCCTGGTGGGTTTTACCTGGCTCTGTCTGGTGTTGGCCGCCGCCAAGCCACAGTGGATTGGTGCCCCCATCGAACAGCAAAAATCCGGTAGAGACTTGATGATTGCCGTCGATCTATCAGGCTCGATGGAAGCAACGGATTTCGCGCTGCCAGACGGAACCCAGGTGGATCGGCTTGAGGCGGTAAAGTACGTTCTGGCCGAACTGGGTGAGCGGCGGGTGTCCGATCGACTGGGCCTGATCGTATTTGGAAACGCGCCTTATCTGCAAAGCCCATTTACGGATGATCATTTGGTGTGGGCGGAATTACTCGCAGAGACTGAGATTGGTATGGCCGGCCAGAGCACGGCGTTTGGCGACGCCATCGGCCTGGCGATCAAGCTGTTTCAGGAGAACGATTCAGACAACCGGGTACTCATTATTCTAACCGACGGTAATGACACCGGCAGTATGGTGCCACCTGTGGATGCTGCGAAAGTCGCCGCCAGCGAAAATATCCGCATCTACACGATCGCTATCGGTGATCCCGCTTCGGTGGGTGAGGAAGCCCTGGACATTGAGACGCTCAAGCGCGTCTCGGACGTCACCGGCGGGGCCTACTTCCAAGCCTTGGATAGAGTCGAGCTAGAGAGCGCCTATCAAGCCATCGGCGAGCTCGAACCCGAGCTGTACGAAACCATTAGCTTCCGCCCCAAGGAAAGTTTGCACTGGATACCGATCGGCGCGGCGCTGATACTGTATCTCGTTTATCACGGCATTGCCGCCTGGCAGAGCCGATCACAAGCGGAAACTGCTCGTGCTGCCTGATCTCGCCGCGCTGGAGCACTTTCATTTTCTGCGGCCCCTTTGGGCGCTCACCATCATCCCCTGGCTGATCATTACCTGGGTGCAAAGTCGACGGCAGGTCAACAACGATATGTTTGGAGGCATCATCGCGCCGCATTTACTGGCCCATCTACGACTCAGTCGCTTCCAATCGCGCTGGTTTAATCCCGTGAGTTTGAGCCGGGTGGTCGCCGTGCTCATGTTGGTTATTCTTATGGGGCCTTCATGGCGTCAACAACCGTCCCCACTGAATCAGGACGAAGCCGCTCTGGTTGTGTTGCTAGATGTTTCGAGCTCCATGGCGCAGCGAGATGTCCAACCCTCGCGATTGCAACGCGCAAAGCAGAAGATTGGTGACTTGCTGGCGCTGAGGCCAGACAAAAAAACCGCGCTCATCGTTTACGCTGGCAGCGCTCACACGGTACTGTCACTCACCGCAGATCAGGAGATATTAAAGCAGTACCTGGCGGCGATAGAGCCACGCATCATGCCGCGAGCCGGCAAGTTCCCCGAGTACGCCTTACCGCTTGTCGATGAGGTGCTGCGTGAATCTGAAGCTCCGGCCACCGTGATGCTATTCACAGACGGACTCGGGACCGAAACAATCGCCCAGTTCGGCGACTATTTTGATCGATCAGCTCATCAGCTCTTGATCGAAGGCGTGGGTAGAGAGCAGGTGGAGGAGGGCATAGCGCCGCTTGAACGACGTGCGCTAGAAGATCTCGCCAGCACAACAGGTGGTCGCTACCAGGAGCTGTCCGTGGACGACAGCGATGTGCGCGCACTCAACCGTCATATCAATAGCCACTACGTGGTGAAGGAGGACAGTGCTCTACCCTGGCTGGATAGTGGTTACCCGCTGGTATTTGTCGCCCTGGCATTGTTTCTGATGTGGTTTCGGCGCGGCTGGACGCTGACCTGGGCCTGGCTACTGCTACCGCTAATGCTGACAGTCAACCCGGGTACGGCGCTCGCACAGCTGACTGAAAGCAAAGCGACACCCGTCATAGAAACCGAAGCAATGGCTGCGGCGGATAGCAATTGGTCGGCGCTTAAGTGGTTCGCCGATCTATGGCTCACCGGAGATCAACAGGGCCGCCTGCTGTTACAGCGCGGCGATTATCTGGCCGCTGCAGCGCGCTTCGATGACCCGATGTGGAAAGGTATAGGCTACTACTATGGCGAAGAGTTTATGCTGGCAGCTGAGTATTTTTCCCGCAGTGACAGTGATGATGCGCTATTCAATGAAGCGAACGCCAGAGCACAGGCACGCGACTACGTGAGGGCGGTAAATCGCTATGATCGGCTGTTGGCGCGAAACCCGGATTATCCCGGTGCGATGCAAAATCGAGACAATGTGCAGGCCATTATCGATGAGATTAATCGCCTCAGTGAAAGCCAGCAGAGCGAACCTGGCGACGGCGGCAACAACAACGAGCTCAGCAGCGATGACGCTATCCCCGCTCAGGGAGCCGAAGAAATGGTCTGGGAGCAGGCGCAGACCGTTACGCTGACTGCTGAAGATATTCTGCAGGACCCCGAGACAGCGAACATGTGGATGCGCAGCGTCCAGCAGGACCCTTCGAATTTTCTCGCCATTAAATTTTCAATGCAGCTGCAAAGGCGTGCCGACGGCGAGGCGGCCTCACCGTGACCAAGACGTGGCAAACATGGATCACAGCTTTATCGCTGGCCTCAGTATTTAGCATTAAAAGCTTTAGCTCCAAGCCGAATATCGACGATCTACTGACCGCGAATAGGCTCAGCATTGACGCTGCCTTGAGCCCGGATGGTTTGATGGTGCCGGGACAAAAGTTAACACTGACAATTACGATTGCTACTGACACCTGGTTTGCGGGCGGTACCCGTATACGAATACCTGAAGTCTCAGGCCTGGTGATTCTTCAAACTGAGCAGTTTGCCAACAACGCCAGCGAGCGCCGCGGCTCGCAAAGCTGGGTGATTCAGCGCTGGAATCTCGATGTGTACCCACAGCGGGCGGGCGAGTTTACGCTGCCTCCTATTACCGCCAACGTCACGATCAATGCCGGACCAGGCGAGACGATAGAAGGTCAGCTGGTCAGCCCTCCGGTCAACTTTTTGGTATCGCTACCCGATAGCTTGCAGGGGCTGGGCAGTTGGGTCGCGTCCCCCGAATTCGAGGTGCAACAGCGTATGGACCGCCCGTTAGAGAC
>JBCCNJ010000063.1:0-24212 GCA_039025905.1 Pseudomonadota bacterium
ATTTGGTCTGTCTGTAGACGTGAAAACCCCGCAAGCGATCGAGGATAGGGTCAAGATCGTACAGTTGCGCGATGAATTCGAGCGTGACCGAGCAGCGTTCGTGCAAAAATGGAAGCGCAAGGATGGGGCGGTGCGCAGTAAAGTCAATCGAGCTCGCGCACATCTGGCTGAGGTCGATCTACCAGCTGAAGTATTAGAGCTTGCTGCTGGCTTATGCATGTTGCTAGGCACAGATGGACTACGGGGCGAACTCACACTGATTAAAGCGGCCAGGGCACTTGCGAGCCTTGACGGTAAAGACGTCGTTACCCAAGAGCAGCTACGTCGCGTTGCACCATCTGTCCTACGGCATCGGTTGCGCCGAGATCCCTTGGATGAGTCTGGTTCGGCGGTACGTATCGAGCGTGCCATGGCCGAGGTCTTGGATTGAAAGAATCATCGGCAAGTGAGCCACAAGCCCTGTGGTTAGACGCGGCCCGGGTGATCGACATGCTGGCGGTAGCGCCGAGTTTACTTGGTGGTGTGCAGTTAAAAGCGGGCCCCGGACCGGTGCGCGATGCCTGGCTACAGCAGCTGCGTCAGACCCTACCCGATGGCGTTCCGTGGCGGAAAATCCCCGCGCATATTAGTGAAAACCGCTTGCTCGGTGGCTTGGATCTCGCCGCGACCCTGCAGGCAGGTACGCCCGTTGCAGAGCGCGGATTGCTCGCACAGTGTGATGGCGGCATTGCGCTGCTGGCAATGGCCGAGCGCAGCAAGCGTATCGTCGATGCGCATTTGTCGGCCGTACTGGATCGAGGCGAGGTCAATGTTGCCCGCGAAGGATTCACAGCCACCGTGTCGGCGTCACTAGCACTGATTGCTCTGGATGAGGGGGTTGAAGAGGATGAGCAAACCTCATCCTCGCTTCGCGATAGGTTGGCCTTGCATGTGGACCTTCGCGCCATTGGCATTCGCGACACTGATGAGGTGGCTACTCAGCACGAGCGCATCACTTCTGCCAGAGCGAAGCTGCATCGCGTTCGCTGCGAGTCGCGCTACCTGCAAGCGCTGTGCGCTGCTGCCTTTGCGCTTGGCATTGAGTCGCTGAGAGCGCCGCTGCAGGCGGCAACGGTTGCAAAAGTAGCGGCCTCACTGGAGGGGCGTAGCGAGGTTGATGACAGCGATATCGATATAGCTGTGCGACTCGTGCTGGCACCACGGGCCACACGCCTGCCGCAGCTTGAAAACGAAGAGAGTGTTGTCGAGCCCGAACCGCCTGATGCGGCCAGTCGTGATCAAAGCGACGGCAACGGCAGTGCCAATGAAGCAGCAAAGCAAGCCATGGAGGACCGTTTGATCGAAGCAGCAGTTGCTGCGATACCGCCTGATTTATTGTCTCGTCTGGGTCATCAACGTGCGCTCGTGCGCGGCCGCAGCACTGCGGGCAAATCCGGGGCCCAGCGGCGATCTTTTAACCGTGGCAGACCTATGGGAAGCGTGCCAGGCGATCCTCGAGCCGGCGCTAGACTGAATCTGATAGCAACCTTGCGCGCGGCCGCGCCCTGGCAGCGACTCCGTCGACAAGACAGCGGGAAGGTAGACGAGCCGGTCGAACAGTTGATCGTTTTGCGTGAAGATTTTCGCGTGATGCGCTATCGAGAGCGATCTCAGACAACCACCATATTCCTGGTGGACGCTTCGGGTTCAGCCGCACTCAACCGCCTGGCCGAGGCCAAAGGCGCTGTCGAGCTGTTGCTAGCTGAATGCTATATCCGTCGAGATCAGGTGGCATTGATCGCCTTTCGCGGCGAGCAGGCTGAGATTCTGCTACCGCCTACGCGTTCTCTGGTGCGCGCAAAACGTAACCTTGCAGCGCTGCCGGGGGGTGGCGGCACACCTCTGGCCTCTGCTATTGAAGCTGCCGTGGTTATGGCAACACCCCTGGAGCGACGCGGTGGAACCGTTGCTGTGGTATTACTCACCGATGGTCGAGGCAATATCGGCCGGGACGGTAGCCGCGGAAAAGCCGCCGCGCAGCCAGATCTAGAAGCGGCCGCCTTGCAGTTTCGAGCGACGGGCTTGCAGGGCGTGTTGGTTGATACCTCACCCCGTCCGCACGCCGCGGCCGAAACCCTCGCGAAATCGCTGGGTGTGCACTATCTGCCGATGCCTCACGCTGAGGCCGCGCAGCTCCGCGATGCGGTGACCCTTGTGGCCAGCGCATGAACGCTGAAGAGCATGCCCTCCTCGCGGCGCATAACTGGCCGCATCGGGAAGCGAGTTTATTTGTTGATAGCGGTCCGCTGCGCTGGCACGTGCAGCGCATGGGTAGTGGGCCCAGTTTGTTGCTACTGCATGGCACCGGGGCTTCAACACACTCCTGGTCCGGGCTGATCGAATACCTGACCGCGTCCTTTGAGGTCATCGCTATCGATTTGCCTGGACACGGTTTCACCCAGCTGGCTGATGATGCCGGTATGTCGCTGCCCGGCATGGCCGCTTTGCTGAGGCAGCTCTTGCACGATCTTGAAGTTTCGGTAGATGTTGCCGTAGGCCATTCAGCGGGTGCCGCCTTGTTGGCGCGGATGTGTTTGGATCTCAGCATCGCGCCCGTGGCCATGATTAGTATTAATGGCGCGATGCTGCCGCTGCCGGGTCTTGCCCGGAAATTGTATCCCGGTGCTGCGCGCTTGCTTGCTGCCTTGCCAGGCGTGCCCAAGCTCGTGGCGAGGCACGGTTCGCAAAAACCTGTGATACAGCAGCTTCTGCGGCAAACCGGCTCAGCGGTGAGCGAGCATTATGTGGATCACTATCAGACGCTGGTGGGCTCGGCATCCCACGTCAACGGCGCGATTCAGATGATGGCGAACTGGAATCTCGACACCCTGGAACAGGAGCTTCCCAGCCTGTCTACAGCGCTCTATTTGCTCGCCTGTAAAAACGATAAAGCCGTGCCATTTGCGCAAGCCGCCAGACTCAAAGTGCAACTGCCGCAGTCGGATTTAAGGGTTTTACCGGAGCTGGGCCACCTGGGTCATGAGGAAGATCCGGAGCAATTCGCCAGGCTCATTATCGATATCGCGCGTCCGCATGGTGTATTCGACAGCCGGGACTGATTCCGAGCTCGGATCCTCACTGTTCATTTGCTTTTATTGGTGCTATCTTGTCAAATAGCTTGGACATATAAAGTGTCAACTAAGCTTAACAGTCTTTAACAATAGTTAATAACTGCGAGCAGCCATGAACAGTAGTCAGCCCGCCATGCAGCGCGCCGCGAGCCGAGCGGCCAAACCCCATGCAGTGATCATCGGTAGTGGTTTCGGTGGTCTGGCGGCGGCGATTCGTCTGGGCGCCAGAGGCTATCGCGTGACGGTGCTCGAAAAACTGGACTCCTTTGGCGGTCGCGCCCGCGTCCACCGCCAGGACGGTTTTGTGTTCGATGCCGGCCCTACCATCATCACCGCACCCTTCTTGCTCGAGGAGTTGTGGGAGATGTGTGGCCGCACGTTTTCTGACGATGTTGATTTGCGGCCCATGTCACCGTTTTATCGCATCCGCTATGCCGACGGTGAGACCTTCGATTACAGCGGCGATGCGGATGCAGTACGTCGCGAAATAGCGCGATTCGCACCGGGCGATGTGGATGGTTACGACCGCTATATGCAGGCCAGTGAAGCGATTTTTCGTGTCGGATTCGAGCAGCTAGGACATGTACCTTTCGACCGCCTGGCGGATATGGTCAAAGTGGTCCCGGATATGCTGCGACTGCGCAACTACCGTTCGGTTTACAGCATGGTGGCGAGCTATGTCAAAGATCCGCGCGTCCGGATGGCGTTGAGTTTTCATCCGCTGCTCATCGGGGGCAACCCATTCACAGCTAGCTCAATTTACTCATTGATATCTTATTTAGAGCGCGAGTGGGGCGTCCACTCAGCTATGGGTGGCACCGGTAAAATCGTTGAGGGCATGGTCAGTCTACTGCGCAACCGTGGCGACAGCTTGCGCCTGAACACCGAAGTGGAGCAGATAGTGGTCGAGCAGGGCAGGGCCACCGGTGTCCGTTTGCGCGGTGGCGAGCTTATTGAGGCCGACATCGTTGTGTCCAACGCCGATGCAGCATGGACCTATCGAAAGCTGCTTCCCGCGGCGTGCCGACGCCGTTGGTCAGATCGACGCTTGCAAAAATCAAGTTACTCCAACGGCTTGTTCGTTTGGTACTTTGGTACCAATCGCCGCTGGGATGACGTGCCCCATCATTCGATCTTGCTGGGGCCGCGCTACCGCGAACTATTAAACGATATCTTCAAGCGCAAGCATTTGGCCGACGATTTTAGCCTATATCTACATCGGCCAACGGCAACCGATCCCTCGCTGGCCCCGGCGGGCTGCGATGCGTTCTATGTGCTGTCGCCGGTGCCAAATCTGGAGTCCGGCGTGGATTGGGCATCGGAAGCGGAACGCTACAGGCGTCGCATCGAGCAGTATCTGGGTGATACGGTGCTGCCAGGCCTGAGCGAGCATATTGTCAGTTCAAAGGTAACGACACCGGTGGATTTTGAAACCGACCTACTGGCCTATCGGGGCGCCGCTTTCAGCTTTGAACCGGTACTGCTGCAAAGTGCCTATTTCCGTGCCCACAATCGCAGTGAAGACGTGGAATCGCTCTATATTGTCGGCGCGGGCACACACCCTGGCGCTGGAGTGCCGGGCGTTTTATCGTCGGCACGGGTTCTAGACTCTGTCATTCCTCACGCTAATGCAGTGCCATACGACTAAAAATATGCAAATGACTTCTAAAGATTTGTCGGCCTGTAGGCAGGCACTCAAACACGGCTCACGTTCATTTCGTCTGGCTTCACTGTTTTTACCACAACCCTTTCGTGATGCGGCGACGAGCCTGTATGCGTTTTGTCGTCAGGCGGATGACGGCGTGGATGAGTCCTCCGATCCGCTGGCCGCGCTGGCCCAGTTCGGGCAGCGTGTGGACAACATCTATCAAAACAAGCCCAGTGATAACTCAGCCGATAGAGCACTGCATCAGGTGGTCAATCAGTTCTCGATACCGCGCGAGTTACTGGATGCGCTGTTGGAGGGCTTTGCTTGGGATTGTCAGGGTCGCCAGTACGAGGACTTCGCGGAGCTAAAAGCGTACGCTGCAAGGGTCGCAGGCACGGTGGGTGTCATGATGGCGCTGTTGATGGGCGTGCGACGACCGGAGGCACTCGCGCGCGCGGCCGACCTGGGTGTCGCCATGCAGTTGAGCAATATTGCTCGAGATGTCGGCGAAGACGCTAGACGCGGTAGGCTGTATTTACCTAAAAACTGGCTCACAGAGGCGGGTATCAACGGCCAAACGTTTCTCGAGCGACCCGCATTTAATTCGGCACTTGCTGAGGTCATACGGCGGCTGCTGGCCGAGGCTGACACACTCTATCAGCGAGCGGATGCGGGCATTCACACACTACCCTCGCGCTGTCGAACCTGTATTTACAGCGCTCGCCTGCTGTACTCGGAAATTGGGAATGAAGTGGTACGTCGACAATTTGACTCCGTTTCTCAGCGCGCTGTAGTTGGTCGCATGCAGAAACTGAGAGTATTGAGTGAGTTGCGTAGGTTGAAGCGTTTGGAGGTGAGCCCTTTGCACGCGCCGCCGCTCGCGGAGGTTGCGTTTCTTGTCGGCGCGGTGCCTGCGGATGTTACGATACCGGTTCGATCTGATAAGCAGCCTGCCGTGGAATGGGTGCTCGATTTGTTTGCCGATCTCGAGCGGCGGGACACCGTTCGAGCTGTGCCCGTTAGAGCACGCAGAACCGTGCGGCAACGTCCTACTCGGCCGCGTCGACTGTCGCATCCACCTGCCGCTGCTTTGCCCGGCGCGGCATCCTAAACGGCAACAGCATATGTACCCAGGGCTGCCGAAATCGCGTTAGCGATAGGCTCTCGTGCACCGCCAGTGAGGTTTCGCCCAGCAGCTGTGTTTGCAGTATGGATCTTGCATAGAAGGGTGTATCTTCCAGCGTTTTGTGCACTTTCGGTTGTGAGCCACGGTCAGCTTGCGTCGCCCGATGTATGCGCCATATCGGCGTTGTAGGCAATGTCGAAAGCTGCCCCTGATCTACAGCTTGAGGGTCTTTATTGGGCTTAAATTGAAGCGCGAGTATATCTGCATTCCCCGCGATAGGCTCAGGAGCGTACAGCACAAGTGCACTGCCATTCGACAGTCGCGCTCTCGACCAATCCCAGCGCTCGAACGTGTCCTCTAGGGCAACACTGCCCCAATTGGAATCAAGGTAAGCATGGCCCTGCCAGCGTAGCTCAGGCTGCATCATCTTGACACTCGCGTGCGCGAGTGGAGCGATTGGCCACCAATGATGTAGCGCATCTCTATCGAGAGTGAAATGCTGTTGTTGCATTGCATCGAAGGAGATGCGAATTTCACCGCGGAGACGGGATGGCCATGGGACCGTAACCTCATCCACCCTGATGAGCAAACCATTTGCGTCCAGCGTCATTGCGCTGGGGCCAATGACGAGTTGATCTAAGGAACGCTGAAGGTCGCCGGCACCACGCTCGGTCATGGCCCAGCGCTTCCGCCCCGGCCCATATAAGACAACATTCATTGCACAGTATGTTTCCGGATCGGTCGCGCCTTTGGCCCTGGCGCGGGCGTAGTAGGGAGAGAAAACGCTGCCTATCAAGCCAATAACTGTCAGCCCATATTGACCGTCATCGCTCAGGGCGTCGACATACCACCAACGGTAGCCGCTGGGACCAATCGTCGCGTCGAAGCCTGGTCCTGTAGCAGGGCATGCGCCGCCAACCGCCCCGAAAGCGCTACCATCGGAACGCCTGGACCCGGATGTACCCCACCCCCCGCCAGATACAGACCCGACAGTCGGGTTCGAGCGCTCGGCCTTTGAAAGGCTGAGCGCCAGCCGTGGGTCGCTTTGCCGTACAGCGCTCCTGCTGATCCCGGAAATCGCTTGGCGAAATCGCTGGGTGTCGTCACCTGCATGTGTTCTGGGCTGGTTTCTATCTGCAGGTTGCAGGACGCCAGCATTCTCATGGTCCGTTGTGTGCATGATGCAATCTCTTGCTGATTGAAAGTGTGTTTATCACCGATGGCTGGCGCATTTATCAGACAGAATAGCCGCTGTGGGTCGCCCTCTGCAGGCGGATCTTCCCCCTGATCTTGGGCACAAAGGTAAACGGTTGGCTGGGAAGGTACGGTTTGACCCGCAAACAGCTGTTGGAATTCCTTTGCATAATCAGAGGAGAAAAAGACATTGTGATAGGCCAGGTCGAAACCGGACGGCCTGCCGGTCATAGACCAGGTAATCGCTGACAGGGAGCGCTGTCGCGGCTTTGGGCGCTTGATGGACGTCGCGGCAATAGATCCCAGCAGGCCTTGGTTCAGTGCAGATGGGTCTGCCGTGCAGATAATGCTGTCGCATTCGATTCTTTCTCGGTTGCGTAGCATCACCGTGCTTACACTGCCACCGCGCGTTGCAATGTCGACGACCTCTTCACCGAATCGGAACATCACGCCGCGCTGGCGTGCGGCCAGCATTAAGCCGTCTGCAAGGCGTTGCATGCCGCCGCGCACTCGCCAGACGCCCTCTTGTTCCAGATGGGCGATCAGCATCAGGGTTGCGGGAGCCTGCCAGGGTGAGCAACCACAATAGGTCGCGTAGCGCCCAAATAGCTGGATCAAACGGGGATCGCGAAAATAACTCGTCAGTACCTGCCAAAAGGAAGAGAACGGTTTTATGCCCAGCATTGCTGCCGGACCTTTTGATCTGGCACGCCAGCTCAGGCTAAGGGGGTTTGGTTTACTCGCCCGCAGAAAGGAATATTCCAGCGTCTCATAGGTTCTTCCCGCGGCTTGGCAGAACCGACGATAGGCATCAGCCTCCGCGGAACCGGCGAAATCACCGATCGCATCGATCGAACGGTTTCTTTCGGCATACAGGTCGAGACGCTCAGATTCATTCCAGGCGTGTCTGGCCAAACAGTCCAGAGGCACAGTGGGCACCAGCTCGTCCAAAGAAAAGCCCACATCGTCCAGTAGCTCGTCGAAAACAGAACGCATGGTGAGGACGGTGGGTCCGGAGTCAATCGCCTGACCGTTTACTTCGATTGTGCGCATCTTGCCACCGGGTGCGTCGCCCCGATCGAGCACGATGACCTGTCGATGCTGTGCTGCCAGAGTCAGGGCAGCGCTGAGTCCGGCGATACCCGATCCGATAATAACGATCGGCCTCTCTTCCATCACTGATTCTCGGCTGAGATTGAGGAGGTAGACGCAGGATTGTATCAATGTCTATTTAAAGTTACACTTGTTTGTGTTAATAAAAAATGACACTCGAGGGTCACCGAGATGAGTGGACAAGAGATTAACGAGGCGGCATTAGAACAGGCTTTACGGGAAGAAGTGGCGCTGTGCGCAGGTACTGACTGTCCTGCGCGGCTGGCGGCTGCACTCGAACATGCGGTGTTTCCAGGGGGGGCTCGTATGCGGCCCAAACTGTGCATGGCGGTTGCCGCAGCAAATCTGTGCGATGAGCCAAAACTGGCATTAGCGGCCGCCTGTGCGATAGAGCTTCTGCACTGTGCTTCGCTGGTGCACGACGACCTGCCGTGCTTTGACGCGGCTGACCTCCGTCGTGGACGCCCCTCTGTACACTGCGCATTTGGCGAACCGATTGCTGTGTTAACGGGTGATGCGCTTATCGTGGCGGGATTTGAAGTGCTTGCGCGAGGGGCCGTCTCGGCTACTGCAATTTCGCGTTTGCCACAATTGCTGGCCATATTAGGTCGAGGCTGTGGTGCTCCTATGGGAATATGCGCGGGCCAGGCATGGGAGAGCGAAGCCACAGTAGATGTGTCGCGCTACCATCAGGCAAAAACGGGTTCTCTATTTGTTGCTGCGACGGCGGCAGGGGCAGCAGCGGCTGGTGAAGACCCCGTACCGTGGCGTCAATTGGGCGCAAGTATTGGTGAGGCATATCAGGTTGCGGACGATATACAAGATGCCATCGCAGAGCCTGAGACCCTGGGTAAGCCTTGTAACCAGGATGCGTCGCTACACCGGCCTAGTGCGGTTGGTGAGCTGGGTGTAGAAGGCGCCGCGCAGCGACTGCGACGACTGGTGGATCAAACCTTGCAGTCGATTCCCGCCTGCTATGGCAGAGAAGCATTGCAGCAACTGGTTCGCGCGCAAGCGGAAAACTTTATTCCGAAGCACCTCAACCGCAGGGCTGCCTGACGCTGCGCGACGCATCCGATCGGACCCTGTCTGTGCGTGAGCAACTGCTGCAGAGGCGAGATCGGTTTCTTGCGAGCCCTAATTTCCAACGCTGGGCGGCACGCTTTCCACTTACGCGCTTTATTGCTCGGCGTCGGGCGCGAGAACTCTTCGATATCACGGCCGGGTTTGTCTATTCGCAAGTGTTGTATGCCTGCGTGCAGCTGGATCTATTTCAGATTTTAGCGTCTGGTCCTCTTGAGCTAGAAGAGTTAGTGCGGCGAACGGGTCTCCCATCGGAGCGTTTGCTCAGGTTGGTGCAGGCTGCCTGCTCATTGCGCTTGCTGCAAAGAAGAGGCGAAAGCCGATTTGGGCTGGGGGATCTCGGTGCGGCATCCTTAGGCAATCCAGGTATTGCCGCCATGGTGCGTCATCATCAGCGGCTCTATGCCGATCTGTCAGATCCCGTAAAGTTGCTGCAGGCGGATAGCGCTACGAGCCTCTCTTCATTCTGGCCCTACGCTCGGGGCGAGGACGGTGAGGCCGAGGACTACAGCCAGTTGATGGCTGATTCCCAAGTCTTTGTGGCCGATGAGATTCTTCAATCTGTCTCCCTGCGTGATGTCGATCAGCTTTGGGATATCGCGGGGGGCGATGGCACGTTTATGAGTGCAGCGCTGAATCGGTGGCCACATCTTCGTGGGACCGTGCTAGATCTGCCGCCCGTAGCCGCCCGTGCGTCAAAACGATTTGAGCGCGAATATTTGGCTACTCGTGCCAGTGCGCAAGGGGCGAGTATGTTTGAAGATCCTCTTGCGGGACAGAATGGGGTGGGTGATCACCGAGTTGCAACTTGGGAGTCTGGTCGGCGAGGGCTCATCAGTTTGATTCGCGTATTGCATGATCATGATGACGGCCCCGTCTTGCAATTACTGACTCGCTTGCGGCAGTCCTGGCCGCCACTTTCCCGCCTCATGATCGCTGAACCAATGGCGGATACCCCTGGAGCGGAGCCTATGGGGCATGCCTATTTTGGCCTTTATCTGATGGCGATGGGCAGTGGCAGGCCGCGCACGGTAGCGGAGTTGACCTCGCTGGTAAACGAGGCCGGATTTACTCGTTGTAGGGAAGTGCAGACGGGACTACCACTCCTGCTTCGCATCCTGATAGTCGAGCCTTAAAGAACGAGTGTATATAAATATTGACAATTTATTATGTAAACTTTAAATTACAGTATCGCATAAATAATGCCCATCGCTGCGTGTATAGGCCGCAAGGAAAACGAATGCTTCAGGAGCAGAAGTGATAACAGAAGCGAGGGCTGTGGTGTTTGAGCAGCCCGGTGTGATCGCCATGAGGCCCGTTGAACTCGCGGCTCCTGGCGATGGTGATTGCGTTGTGGATATCGAGTTTAGTGGGGTTAGCACTGGTACAGAGCGTCTGCTCTGGGATGGTCGAATGCCGGCTTTTCCAGGCTTGGCTTATCCGCTGGTTCCCGGTTATGAATCTGTTGGCCGTGTCTCTCGGGTGACGAACGGTGTTTCGCTGACGCCAGGTCAGCGCGTGTTTGTACCGGGGTCGCGGGGTTTTACCAATGTCAACGGGCTCTTTGGCGGTGCCAGCTCTAGGCTGGTAGTCGCAGAAGATCGATTAATACCTATCGATGACGCCTTGGGTGAAGAAGGCACTCTGTTAGCGCTTGCCGCCACTGCTTTACATGCGTTGGGTCGCCATGGCGAAAACCGGCTGCCTGAGTTGGTGGTGGGGCATGGTGTCCTCGGCCGTCTCATGGCAAGGCTATTGCTCGCATTGGGTCAGCGCGAGGTGGTGGTATGGGAAAGCAGCGCACGTAGGCGCGAAGGCGCGCTGGGATACACCGTTGTCGATCCCGCAGATGATCTGCGATCGGATTACGACCTGATTTGCGATGTCAGCGGTGACACCACATTGCTCGATACGCTGATCTCGCGCTTACGCCCGGGTGGTGCTGTGCTGCTCGCCGGCTTTTATAACGATCCTCTATCGTTCGCGTTTCCACCTGCCTTCATGCGAGAGATTCAACTGACTATCGCGGCGGAGTGGCAGCCAGAAGACCTGGCGCGCGTGAAAACACTGATAACAGAAGGGCGTCTCTCCCTGGGTGGTCTGATCTCACATCGCGCGTCACCGATTGAGGCAGAACAGGCCTATCGAACGGCTTTCGGCGACCCTGACTGCCTGAAAATGATCCTCGACTGGAGCTCTCACTAAATGTCCAAAGCAACCGTTGCCCAGTTTGTTCCCGATGTAGAGAAGTCCAGTGTAAGCGATACGCCGGACCTGATTTCAAGCGACACCGCTGACGCACCCAAAACACAGATTATTGCGATCTATGGCAAGGGAGGGATAGGAAAAAGCTTCACCCTCGCCAATCTGTCTTACATGATGGCCCAGCAGGGCAAAAAAGTGCTGCTGATCGGCTGCGATCCCAAGAGCGACACGACCTCGCTGCTGTTTGGTGGCAAAGCCTGTCCTACCATCATCGAAACCTCTTCACGCAAGAAAGCAGCGGGTGACGAAACCGCCATTGGCGATGTTTGCTTTAAGCGCGATGGCGTCTACGCCATGGAGTTAGGTGGCCCCGAGGTCGGTAGGGGCTGCGGAGGTCGAGGCATTATCCATGGCTTTGAAACGCTAGAGAAACTCGGTTTTCACGACTGGGACTTTGACTACGTGCTGCTAGATTTTCTCGGTGATGTGGTCTGCGGCGGTTTTGGCTTACCCATCGCCAGAGACATGTGCCAAAAAGTCATCGTTGTCGCATCCAACGACCTGCAGTCGCTGTATGTGGCAAACAATGTTTGTTCGGCGGTGGAGTATTTCCGCAAACTCGGGGGCAACGTCGGGGTCGCGGGTATGGTGACCAACAAGGATGATGGTACGGGTGAGGCACAGGCTTTTTGCAAGGCCGTTGGCATCCCAGAACTGGCCGCAATCCCTGCCCACGACGATATCCGGCGCAAGAGCGCTAACTACGAAATTATCGGTAAGCCAGAGGGTGAATGGGGTCCGCTGTTCAGTGATCTCGCCATCAACGTCGCCGAAGCACCGCCGCACCACCCAACACCGCTGAGTCAGGATGAGCTGCTAAATCTGTTTTCTGGCGACTCCGTGGGTCGCTCCGTCGTGCTCGAGCCGGCCACAGTGGAAGACCTGTGCGGCAAAAATGCCAAGCCGAAGACGTCTCTGGAGGTCATTTATGACGCCGTCTAAGACGGGGCAGATACCGCTGAAGAATCTGCCCGCAGACGGGGAGGGTGCGGGCTGTCATGGTGGTGCTGAGCGCATGAAAGCGGCTGCCGAAAGTGCGGGTAAATCTGAGGTGCTTGAACAATATGCGCGCGACTACCCGGCTGGCCCGCACGATCAACCACAGAGCATGTGTCCTGCCTTCGGCTCTTTGCGGGTGGGATTGCGCATGCGCCGCACAGCGACGGTGCTTAGCGGTTCCGCCTGTTGCGTCTACGGCCTGACATTTACCTCACATTTTTACGGTGCCAAGCGCACTGTGGGCTACGTACCGTTTGATTCCGAAACATTGGTCACTGGCAAACTTTTTGAAGATATCCGTGACGCTGTACAGGAACTCGCTGACCCCGAGAACTACGACGCAGTTGTCATCATGAACTTGTGTGTTCCTACCGCGTCTGGCGTCCCACTCGACTTGTTGCCTAAGTCAATTAATGGCGTCCGCGTAATTGGCATCGATGTGCCTGGGTTTGGTGTGCCAACGCACGCTGAGGCGAAGGATATTTTGGCCGGTGCCATGTTGCGTTATGCACGCTCTGAGGCAGAGCAGGGGCCTGTCGCGCGACCCGCACAACAGGCAGATGGGCGACCGACCGTAAGCCTGGTCGGCGAGATGTTTCCCGTGGACGCCATGAGTATTGGACGCTTGCTGGAGCCTATGGGTTTGGCTGCAGGCCCTACCGTACCCACACGCGAGTGGCGAGAACTCTACGCAGCGCTTGATTGTGCAGCCGTGGCGATGATTCACCCCTTTTACACGGCCACACATCGTCAATTTGACGCGGCAGGTAGGCCTGCCTTTGGCTCGGCACCCGTCGGCTATGAAGGTACCGACGCCTGGCTGCAGGCGCTGGCGAAACTCCTCAACCTCGCTGATGCAGACCTCAACAAAGCTCGCAACGCGATTTTGCCTGCCGTACGCGCAGCGCTAGATACCAGTCCGATTGATGCGCGCATTACGCTGTCCGGCTATGAAGGTTCCGAACTGCTGGTTGCTAGGTTGTTGATGGAGTGTGGTGCCGACGTGCGTTACGTCGGTACGGCTTGTCCTGCAACTCGGTGGTCATCCTCGGATCGAGAATGGCTGGAGGCGCACGGTGCTGTGGTTAAGTACCGGGCCTCTTTGGAGGATGACTTAAATGCGATGGCTGAGTTTGGTCCGGATTTGGCTATAGGCACCACACCTGTCGTGCAGGAAGCGAAAGAACTGGCAATCCCGGCGTTGTACTTTACCAATTTGATATCCGCCAGGCCGTTGGTTGGGCCCGCGGGTCCCGGTGCAATCGCTCAGGTGATAAACGCAACGTTGTCTAACCGCTCACGCTTCAGCGAAATGGAAGCGTTTTTTAGCGGTGTAGGTCAGGCTAACGATGCCGGAATTCGCGTGCCGCGCGCGGTGGCGCCCGCTCCCATTGCCTCGGCATCAGCGGCTGAGGTGGCTTCCTGATGCTGGTGCTAGACCATGATCGCGCCGGTGGCTACTGGGGCTCGGTCTACGTATTTACCGCGGTTAAAGGTCTGCAGGTGATTATCGACGGGCCGGTGGGTTGTGAGAATTTACCGGTGACCTCGGTGCTGCATTACACCGACGCATTGCCTCCCCACGAGCTGCCGATTGTGGTGACAGGGCTGGCAGAGGAGGAGTTGGGTCAACACGGCACCGAGGGTGCACTGCGTCGAGCGCACAAAACATTAGATCCCTCACTTCCCAGCGTGGTGGTGACTGGCTCAATTGCAGAAATGATCGGTGGTGGTGTCACGCCGGAGGGTACGGGCATCGAGCGCTTTTTGCCTCGCACCATCGACGAAGACCAGTGGCAAAGCGCCAACCGCGCGATGAACTGGCTGTGGCATCGCTACGGACCGAAAAAGAAGAAAAAGCGCCCTGCCAGATCGAAAGACGTCAAGCCGCGCGTCAATATCATCGGTCCAATCTATGGCTACTTCAACACCTGGTCTGATCTGGCCGAGATACGCCGTCTAATCGAAGGTATCGGTGCAGAAGTGAACATGACCTTCCCGCTGGGAACCCATATTAAGGACATTCCCAAGCTCGCAGACGCCGATGCAAATATTTGTATGTACCGAGAGTTTGGCCGCTTACTTTGCGAAGATCTTGAAGTGCCTTATCTACAGGCGCCCATTGGTCTGCACAGCACAACCAAGTTTCTGCGTAAGCTCGGCGAGATCCTGGAGCTAGACCCCGAGCCCTTCATTGAGGAAGAAAAGCACACCACGATCAAACCCATTTGGGATCTGTGGCGTTCCGTCACACAAGACTTCTTCGGCACGGCTAGCTTTGGCATCGTCGCTAACGAGACCTATACGCGCGGCGTGCGTCATTTTCTAGAAGAAGAGCTGGGTTTACCGTGCCATTTCGCCCACAGCAGAAGTGCAGGCGTGAAACCCGACAATGCGGCGGTAAGGGCCGCGATTCATGAAAACGCACCACTGATCGTATTTGGCAGCTACAACGAACGCATGTACCTGGCCGAGTCTGGTGCAAAGAGTATTTTCCTTGCCGCATCATACCCGGGAACGCTGGTGAGGCGGCACACAGGCACACCATTTATGGGTTACTCCGGCGCATGTTATTTGGTTCAGGAAGTCTGCAATAGCCTGTTCGATGCGCTTTTCAATATTTTGCCGCTGGGTACTGATCTGGACGAGTCGGTGGCAACTCCTGCGCGGATGGACCAAGCAATCGATTGGGCTAGCGATGCGCAAACTGCATTGGACGAACTGATTGAATCCGAGCCTGTGCTGGTTCGGATCTCCGCCGCGAAGCGATTGCGTGATGCAGCGGAGCAAACAGCAAGAGGCAGTGGTGCCGAGGTCGTGACCTTGCGCCATCTGCAAAAAGCGAAAGTGGTCGTGAGGCAATAAAGCAATAACAGTACATGAGAGGTGACAGACGATGAAGCCGATACACAGTCATGATCCACAGGGCCAAAAATCCTCAGTTAGAGGTCTCTGGGAGTTCCGCGCGCTGATGATCGTAACAACCTTATTTTTCTTACCGATCGCGGCGATCAGCAGGTTGCTGCCTAAGTCGTGGCGGCCCCTTGCCTCCTACTCGAGCGGTAGCGAAGGTATTTTTCAGGAGGCACACCGGGCAGCAGCGCGTGCGGTGCCCTGCGCGTTCATGGGCTAAGTGTAACTCGCTGAAACCCAACGAAAGGGTTTGTCCAATTGAGTGGCTGAAAGCTTTGTAGGGAGTTTGAGGCGAAACAGCAGTAATCCAGGCGTTCCTGGCAGCAAAGTGGTGGAAACATACGATGACAATGCTGAGTTTTGAAGAGAAGTATCGGGTTAGGGGAGGCACCCTGATAGGTGGCGACCTGTTCGACTTCTGGGTGGGACCGTTCTACGTCGGCTTTTTCGGTGTTACCACGCTGTTCTTTTCGGTTCTGGGCACCTTACTGATTATCTATGGCGCTTCACAGGGACCCACTTGGAACCTGTGGCAAATCAGTATCGCACCACCTGATCTGAGTTACGGCCTCACGCTCGCTCCATTGAACGAGGGTGGGCTCTGGCAGTTTATAACCTTTTGCGCCATCGGCGCTTTTGTGTCCTGGGCACTGCGCGAAGTTGAGATATGTCGCAAACTGGGTATGGGGCTACATGTTCCGTTTGCGTTTAGTGTCGCGATATTTGCCTATGTCACTTTGGTCGTCATTAGACCTGTCTTGATGGGTGCCTGGGGTCATGGCTTTCCCTACGGCATCCTCAGCCATCTGGATTGGGTATCCAACGTTGGCTACCAGTATCTGCATTTCCACTACAACCCGGCACATATGCTGGCGATTACCTTCTTTTTCACCACGTGCCTGGCACTGGCCATGCACGGCTCCCTCATATTAGCGGTAACGAATCCTAAGAAAGGCGAACCGGTAAAAACCGCAGAGCATGAGAACTCCTTTTTTCGGGACGATATCGGCTATTCCATAGGCGCTTTGGGCATCCATCGAGTTGGCTTGTTTCTGGCGTTGTCTTCCGGATTCTGGAGCGCAATCTGCATTGTAATTAGTGGGCCTTTCTGGACCCGCGGCTGGCCAGAATGGTGGAACTGGTGGCTAGAGCTGCCCATTTGGTTCTAGTCAGGAGAAGCTAGATGGAATATCAAAATATTTTCACCCGAGTACAGGTCGACGCACCGACTTATCCTGGCATTCCTCTGGGCAAGGATGAAATCTTCCGCGGAGGCGAACCCATCCATTCCTATTGGGCTGGCAAAATTGGTGACGCTCAGATTGGGCCCATCTATCTTGGTGGTGCTGGCATTTTGTCACTGCTTTGTGGATTCATTGCCATCGAAATTATCGGCTTAAACATGTGGGCTTCGGTCAATTGGGATCCCATTGAGTTTATAAGACAACTCCCCTGGTTAGCCCTGGATCCACCGGCGCCTGAATACGGGCTAAGTTTTCCGCCACTACAGGAGGGGGGTTGGTGGTTGATGGCAGGCTTTTTCCTGACCGCTTCTATTATGTTGTGGTGGTGGCGTACCTTCCAGTTAGCCAATGCGATGGGAATGGGCAACCATCTTGCGTGGGCCTTTGCTGGTGCTATCTGGCTCTACCTTGTTTTGGGCTTTATTCGACCCATCTTGATGGGGAGTTGGAGTGAAGCCGTTCCCTTCGGTATTTTCCCGCATCTAGATTGGACCGCTGCATTTTCTATCCGCTACGGCAACTTGTTCTACAACCCTTTTCATATGTTATCCATCGCTTTTTTGTATGGCTCGGCCCTGCTGTTTGCGATGCATGCCGCAACCATTTTGGCCGTGACTCGCTATGGCGGCGACCGTGAGATTGATCAGATTACCGACAGAGGTACCGCATCAGAGCGGGCAGCACTGTTCTGGCGCTGGACAATGGGATTCAACGCAAGCATGGAGTCGATTCATCGCTGGGCCTGGTGGTTTGCGGTGCTTACCGTGATAACTGGAGGCATCGGTATCTTACTAACAGGAACAGTGGTTGATAACTGGTATCTGTGGGCAGTCAAACATGGCGTGGCGCCTTCTTACCCGATGCTGGAGGCAGTGCCTGCGCAGGACCCATTACTGGGAGCAGACCAATGAACACCAGCAGGTATCGTGCTGGCGGTATCAGCATCACACTGATTGCAGTTTTCTTTTTGGCAAGCTGTGAGCGCCCTCCCGTAGATTCTGTTCAGCGGGGATACCGTGGCACGGGCATGGAATTGGTGATTAACCCTCGCTCGCTGGAAGAGAGCATTGAAGCCAATATGCCGCCTGAACCGCTTCCGGCCGTCCCGTCAGAGGGTCCGCGAGCTAGTGAAGTCTTCCAGAATGTCCAGGTACTTGGAGACATGAGCGTCGCTGAGTTCACGCGATTGATGGCGGCGATCACCGCTTGGGTATCACCGGAGCAAGGGTGCAATTACTGTCACGCCGACGGCAATCTAGCCGATGACAGCGTTTACACGAAAAACGTGGCGAGATGGATGATTGCTATGACCCAGCGCATTAACGAGAAATGGAGCTCTCACGTAGGGGACACGGGAGTCACGTGCTATACCTGTCATCGCGGTAAAAACGTGCCGGAGTACATCTGGAGTATTGATCCGGGTCCGGAGCGAGCGCGTGGACTGGTCGCCCAATCGGAGCAAAATATCGCATCACCGGCTGTCGGATATGCCTCGCTTCCCTACGACCCCTTCACCGTATTTCTGCAGCAGCAGAACAATATTCGCGTCATTTCAGATACGGCGCTACCGAACGGCAGTACGCGCAATATTATGGATACCGAAAAAACCTACGCACTCATGATGCACTTTTCGAATGCCTTAGGCGTGAACTGTACCTATTGCCATAACAGCAGAAATTTTCAGGGTTGGGCAAGCGGTGGACCGACTCGCGTCACCAGTTGGCACGGTATTCAAATGGTACGGGAAGTGAATCTTAGCTTTATCGAGCCGACGGGCCAATTTCTCCCCGAGAACCGATTGGGACCGCTGGGCGATGTACCCAAAGTGAACTGTACGACCTGCCATCAGGGCGCCTACAAGCCGCTTTACGGTGCGCAAATGGCGCAGTACTACCCCTGGCTCCGCAAGGTGAACCCTGCGGTGATGAACTCTTATATGAAGATAGATCAGGTCAGTAAGAGGTAGGGGAGTGGCTTGAGACGCGCAAGATGCACGCGACTGCGTCTTGGGCCAGCAAATACATCGGGTCAGTGAGCAAGTCGATTTAGTGCTTTCTGGTCGATGTTGTAATGGCAGTTTGATCCAGCGGATCAAGCGCCTTGAGAGATGACTGCTTCCAGCCTTATCGGAAGTAGTCGGAACATAAATCTTAGATGAGAGGTAAAACATGAGTGATCAAAGCTCCAGCCTTTCGGGGCTAACCGAGGAGGAAGCCAAGGAGTTCCACGGTATTTTCGTGAGCAGCTTCGTTGGCTTTACCGCTATCGCGCTGGTGGCGCATATTCTAGCTTGGGTGTGGAAACCCTGGATATAACGACGAACGATGTACTCGGGCTTTGAGCGACGGGAGAGTAGCATCGCTTGGGTCCAGGCAATAACCCAGGAGAGTCTTAATGCATAAAGTATGGCTGATTTTTGATCCGCGTAGGGTGTTGATAGCCCTTTTCGCATTTCTGTTCGTATTAGCTTTGCTGATTCACTTTATTTTGCTGAGCACACCTCGCTACAACTGGCTGGGCGGCCAGACAGCGATGACAGATTTGCCGCAACAAATGGAGGCAATGCCAGCAGAGCGCAGTTGACCTGCTTAACGAGTGGTTTGCTGCACGGTGGCGTAACTAGCCCGCCGCGATACCGCGGGCTGCCTTCGGTTAATGGTTGGCAAGGATGCCAGGCTTAGGCGTGCCAGATAGATGTAAGATGTTTTAATTAGGAGTGCGCAGTTTTGGATGGAAGCGTCGTTGGGTCTTCAGAAGCCTCAGCATCCCTAGTTCAGTTTTGTAATGAACAAATCTGCAGCGATGCTGTTCGTGCTGAGCAAGTGTCGTTTGACGAAGAAAATCTCATTTTGGTAAACGCGCAGGATGAGGTTACGGGTTATGAGAGCAAGGTTAATGCCCACAGCGGAGCTGGCTTACTCCACCGTGCATTTTCCATTTTTCTTTTCGATGGCCCGGACTGGGTATTGTTGCAGCGACGCAGCAACAAGAAACCGCTGTGGCCAGGATATTGGGCTAACAGCTGTTGTAGCCATCCACGTCGTGGCGAGACATTCGAACTGGCCGTAAAACGCCGCCTGTATGAAGAATTAGGCGCCCGTACGACCCTGGCCAGGCTATATCAGTTTCAATATCACGCAAGCTATCTCGATATGGGCTCAGAGCACGAGCTCTGTACGGTCTACGCCGGTCGTTACAACCGTAATCGACCCCTCTACACGAACAGTGAAGAGATTCAGTCATGGGGCTGGTTTTCTACTAGCCAGGTAAATCGGTGGATTGCGGAAAGACAACAGGATTTTGCTCCCTGGTTTTTGCTCGAGTGGCAACACCTTCAGAGCCGGTGTCGTGCTGAACTAGAACAGCTTTAGCGCAACGGCCGTTAAGAAAGCGGCGGCGGCTGGCCGCGATTTAAACTGCAAGCCGCCAGGGTGTCAGCAGAGAGTGTTCAATAACCGTATGGTGCAGAGCGAAGCGCCCCTGTTCTGTTACCACCGCCTTATCATCTGTTATCTGTAATACCCCAGCCGCTTCGAGCTCTCTAACCCTGCTCGCACTGGTCTCGTCATAGGCTAGCTGGGTGTAGTCATCTACCTGCAAGTTGCATAACAGGTCTTGCATCGCGCGGCGCTGTGAAGCCTCGTCTTCGCTCAGCAAAATACCGCTTTGCATAGGAAACTCAGCTCGTTGAAGAGCAGCATGCCAGCTTTGGATGCTGTTGTGGTTTTTTGTGATTGCACGGGAGCCGATATCGCTGACCGCTCTCGTACCAAAGCCAAGCGTATTGGGACAGCCGTGGGTGTTGTAGCCGATTACGTTTCGATGCAACCGCTGCTGCTGGTGTGCCTCGGCTATTGTGTCGGTGGACTTGGCAAAGTAGTCTAACCCTACCCATTCGTAACCCTCAGCCTGCATAAACTCAGCGATGGTGTTGAACATGACGAGGCGATCTGCCAGGGACGGAATGGCATCCTGGCCAGCCAAGTTGTGATGCCCGAATGTTTCGGCTTTGGCTGTATAGCTATGGCAAGACACTCTATCCGGGGAGAGTATTTTTATCTGCTGTAGTCTATCCGTGATGTCCGCTATGGACTGCTCGGGCAATCCATAGGCAAGGTCCATACTGATGGTCTTCAGGCCGGCTTCACGCGTGTTGCTGAAGACGTCCTGTAGAATTTCAAAGCTATCCAGACGACTAAACGTCTGCTCGATTGATGCGCTGAGATCATTCGCTTTGTAGCTGATGTTCCTAAAACCGAGCCCATGTAAAAGCTCAAGCTGAGTGCGGGATGAGCGTCTAGCGCTGGCGTCAAGGGACATTTCCGTCGCCGCACTTATCTCGAAATAGGCCTCTATCGTATCCATCAGCCGCATTAGCTGAGGCTCTGAAAGATAGTTTGGCGTGCCACCCCCGAGGTGGAGCTGAGTAAGAACTGGTTTTGAATCCAGCAACAGGGTCACTCGCCCCATTTCCCGTTTGAGATTGATGAGATAATGGTTCATCTCGGACTCGTCTTGAGCGAGGCGACTGTGCTCGGTACAGACCACGCCTGGGGTGGTGCAAAATGGCAAGTGAACATAGATTGCCATACCACCGTTACAGGTACGTAGAATTTTGACAAACTCGTTTGGCGACATCTCAGAACCAGTTCGACTATCCATTATCAAATCATGCACGGGGTGCTTGGCGGGCGCTGCTTGGTTAGGTAATGCTTGCAAAGGAGGCTTGCTTTTCATGAGTGGTGTACCGTTTTACCCAAGCCCCTGTGGGTGTGGTTATTGGTGATACACATCTTGGTAACGCGTCTGTCTCGCACCTTACTAGGTGCCATATCGATGTTTCTGTTTCCGCAGGGCATTGGGGCGATGCCTCGAATATGATCGTAGACCTGTACGGCACTTGCGTCAACTTTTCTTGACGCCTGTACGCGTAATTGAGTCCGCGTGTGATCGGTTGTTACTCTAAACACTGCAGTGTTACCTCCGCCAGTCACTAATCAACTCAATTTATGCTGAGCCGAGGAGATCAACTCGGAAGGTGGCGACTTATCTGTTTTTTTCGGCAGCGCCCACTGCCAGAGTTTAGAATCCTGCAGTGGAAGGACGAGAAATAGATGCTCCAGAACAGCTAATGCCAGTAATAAACCCACGATCAAATTGCCTGTGACCTGCACCTCCGATGTACCGGCATGGCTTTGAACAAAGAAGTACCAGGCTAAGCCCGTTCCCAGGATGATAGAGACAGGCAAAAGCCCATTCACCCGCCGCTCACTCATATAACTGACTAGGTAGCGCTGACCTTTGGGTAGCCAGTCTGCGTGAAAATTTCTAACCCCTAGGAACAGGTTCAACTTAGCGCTCCAGCGCATAAGCCATAGAACAGTGCAACATAGAGCTGTGACCTGGTTGGGACCACCTGCGGTGCGAGCGATAACAGCGAAGACCACTACCACAACCAACAATTCATGATAGAGGCTGGTTTGTAGCGCCAGACTGAAACGCATCCAACCGGTGGCGTTTGGAGGGCAGGGGTGTTTGCTCGGCCCCGTGACGAACCCCATCAGATACCCCATTTCGAGCCAACCCCAGATGATCAGCGCCTGCGCGTAGGCAATGACAGTTCCGCTGAAGCTTGTGTTCTGACTACTGGAGCCGATGGCGAAAAACGTGATGACAAATAAAACGCTCAGCGCGGCCATACTCCAGCGATGGCTGGCGCGAGGTAGATGGTTCAGATAAAGAATTAGCCCAGTGCTAAACCACCAGCCGAAAACGGTGACGATGAAGGCTAACGCATAGTCCATGCTAACAACTGCACCTCACCCAAAAATGGCCCTTAAGATTCTGCCCGACTGGCAGAGAGAAGTTGGTCGAATACCTGTGCATTGGTCGGTCCGAAGGCATTGAGCAGTATGGTTTGTCCTGTCTTTTCATCAACAATCATCAACGCACCGTCACTGTATTTTGCTAAAACAAAGGACGGCGGGGTCTTGAGTTCTGTGTACTGATGGTCGCGAGTCAGGCTCCTCAAGATACCGCGAACAAAGCTGCCTGATCCCGGCTCAAAGCTCGCGAGCAGCTTGCCATTGCTGGCGTCATAGACTTCAACTGCGCCTGTTGGCGTGTCCTCAAATTGGAGTGCGGCACTGGACACCACGATGCCATCTAACTTACTAACAGAAGACCTATCGCTGCCTAGGTACTGCATGGCAACGACCAGTACGACCGTTGCCGCAAGGGCGCTAAAAAGTAAACCTAGAGAGGGCTGACGCTGGCGTACTATAGGCATCTTTCACTCATGTTGTCAGTGGCTGAGGCGTGCTGGCAGACGGAGCCTGATCCGACTCACTTTGCGCTACCTTACTCTGCAAGCGACCGGTAACTGTCACCGCCTGCGGGTCATCTGCACAGGCAAGCACCTGATCTGCCAATAGTAGAGCCATGGGCTCTGCATCCGGCAAGGCCCGTAACATGGGTTTAACCGATGCAAAATGCCACGGGCGCGCATGTGGCCATAGCGCCCAGTAGGAAATACGCTCTCCTTGAATTAGCGTCAGGGCAATATCACCGTTACCTTGACCTAGTGCATGCAAATCCGCTGATTCGAGCTTGTTTAGCGGTAGATTGATCACGATGGGCAACGCCACACCGAACCTGAGCACTAAGCGGCGGTTAGTCAGTGTATAAACCGTAGTTTTTGCATATAACCACGCCAATAAATAGAGGATGGCAACTGCCAACACCCCAGCGGTCGCCGTCCATGTCACTCCAGTAGACGTGAAGGCCGATGCCAAACCTTGATCAGCGCCGTTGGACAGTACATACCAGCCGACAAGTAGTGCGAAGTAGAACATGACCTTGCGCACGTGAAATACCCTGCGCGCCATTTCGCGCCATTCGGGTTCTCCCTGCCAGACGATGTGCTCGCCCGGTGGGAGCTCCTGTGGCAGGCCACGTATGGGTTCCATGTCGTCATCGTTCATACCAAAGGCTCCGTTCGTGTCGGCAAGGCATACAGGTATCCGCCCCCATAGAATGCGCAGATCTTGTCCTCTTCCTGCAGGGTGACCTGATCCGGATTTGCTAGAGTCGGTACCTGTTGAAAATGCTCAGCTTTGATCGATTTCACTTTAATGCTGCCATCTCTGCCATTGACTCTGGAGAATGTGATGGGCAACAGGATGCGCCTGCCGTTTGCGTCCACTTCAAAGTATCGGATTTGAGGTTCGCTGCGGTCTATCCAGGCATCTACTACCGTGCCACCTATCTCGCCGTCTACGCCGTAAACGGGTTGGCCGCGCGGATCCGGATCTTTCTCCTGAAGCGCATGGTCAGTCGCTACTCGCAGTGGCACGATCTTGGGCTCGCCTTCATGCGTTAAGTCCGGTACTTCGGGCCTGATTGCATAGGAACCGGGGCCAAGTCCTGCGGCCATTGGATCATCCACGGTACGAATAGGTGTGCCTATCCCGGTCGCTTCGGGCGAGATATCCCGTCGCTCGGCCTCTTCACCTGGC
>JBCCNJ010000064.1:0-24172 GCA_039025905.1 Pseudomonadota bacterium
AGTCTTTGGCGTGATCGGGTCTACCCACTCGCCATTGATATAAAACTGTAAATAATCTCGCATTGCTAACCTCCGCTATTCAATCAATTGCGAGTGGGTAGACCCGATCACGCCAAAGACTCATGACGTGATCAATCCCGCCACCGAAGAGGTTTGCGCCAAAATCTCTGAGGGCAGTGAAGCCGATGTCGATCGAGCTGTAGCCGCCGCGAAGGAGGCGTTTAAAACGTTTGGTCGCACATCTGTCCAGGAGCGATTGGAACTGCTTGACTCCTGTATCGAGGCCTATCAAAAACACTATAACGATATTGCCGATGCCATACGGGAAGAAATGGGTGCTCCCAAAGAGTTAGCAGCCGGTGCCCAGGCTTATTGCGGGCTCGGTCATTTGAAAGAAGCCAGGAAAGTTCTCAGCACGTTTCAGTTTGAGGAAGATTTGGGCGAGCACCGCGTGTTCAAAGAACCTATCGGCGTTTGCGGTTTGATCACACCTTGGAATTGGCCTGTCAATCAGATCAGCTGCAAAGTATCACCGGCGCTCGCAGTCGGCTGCACTATGGTGCTTAAACCCAGTGAAGTGGCGCCGCTGTCCGCTTACCTTTTTACACAGGTGATGCACGACGCTGGAGTGCCCCCAGGCGTGTTCAATATGGTTAACGGGCACGGAGCGACAGTGGGCACAGCACTCTCTAAACACCCCGATGTCGACATGATGTCCTTCACCGGCTCGACTCGTGCGGGATCGCTCGTCGCCCAAAATGCCGCGCCAACCGTCAAGCGAGTGACGCAGGAACTGGGCGGTAAATCCCCTAATATCGTTTTGGATGATGCCGACCTGGAAGAAGCGGTAACCGGCGGTGTGCTCCACATGTACAACAACACAGGCCAATCATGCAACGCGCCATCACGCATGTTTGTGCCAAAGGATAAACTCTCCGAGGCTGAAGAAATTGCTAAGAAGGTGACCGCGACAGTGGTAGTAGGTGATCCTGCCGCAGATGGCACCACCATGGGGCCGGTCGTGTCGGAAGTGCAGTTCGATAAAATCCAAGGCCTACTCGATAAGGGCGTATCAGAGGGAGCGAAGCTGGTTGTTGGCGGTCCCGGGCGCCCAGAAGGCCTTGAGAAGGGCTATTTCATCAAACCCACGGTGTTCTCTGAGGTCAATAACGATATGACGATTGCCAGAGAGGAAATTTTCGGTCCCGTGCTGGCGATGATCCCCTATGAATCTGAGGAAGAAGCCATCGCACAGGCGAACGACACACCCTACGGTCTTGCCGGCTATGTGCAAAGCGGTGATCTCGACCATGCCCGAGAAGTCGCGTCTCGTATTCGCGCGGGTAACGTTCATATTAACGGTGCCGATGGCGGTTTTGACGTGCCCTTTGGTGGTTTCAAACAATCCGGCAATGGTCGGGAGTGGGGCGCGCACGGATTTACTGATTTTCTGGAGATCAAAGCTGTGGAGGGTTACGGCAAGGCGTCCTAATAGCCCCTGTGGCTGATTTCGTCCTCGCTATCGATCAGGGTACGACGGGTAGCACCGTCGCCCTGATGGATGCGCAAGGCAAGCTGCGAGATAGCGTTAATTTCGAATTTCCCCAGATTTATCCTAAGCCCGGCTGGGTAGAACACCGACCAGCAGATATTTGGGCGTCTGTAACGAAAGCCATCCGCGCAATTCTGCGCAAAAAGATCTGTAAGCCGCGCGATATCGTCGCCATCGGCATAACCAACCAACGCGAAACCGCTTTGCTCTGGGATCGCGCGACGGGCGAGCCCTTCAACAATGCAATTGTCTGGCAGTGCAGGCGCACCAGCGATTTTTGTCAGCTACTGAGGGATCAGGGCCATGAATCTCTGATTACCCGTAAGTCTGGCCTGGTGCTGGATCCGTATTTTTCTGCCAGCAAATTTCGCTGGCTGCTAAAGAATAGCCGCGGTACTGCGAAAGCGATTCAAGCGGGTAGGATGGCCGCAGGCACTATCGATAGCTTCCTTATCTGGCAGCTGACGGGTGGTGAGATGCACGTCACGGACGTATCCAATGCCTCGCGCACATCGCTAATGAATATTGGTTCCGGACGCTGGGATACGCAGCTGCTTGACTTGTTCGATGTTCCCTTAAGCATCCTACCGGAAATTGTACCCTCCAGCTCAGTGCTCGGTTATACAAGACAGGTGCCAGGCCTACCTGATGGTATTCCCATTGCGGGAGTTGCAGGTGATCAACAAGCGGCTCTGTTCGGTCAGGCCTGTTTTTCTGTTGGTGATGCGAAGTGCACATTTGGTACGGGTTCGTTCATTATGATGAACACTGGTCAGCGACGTGTCCATTCAAACGAGGGCTTACTCACCACCATCGCCTGGCAGCTCGGTGATGAAAAGAAACCCGTGTACGCGCTAGAAGGCGGCGCTTTTGTCTGTGGCGCGGCGATTCAATGGTTGCGAGATGGCCTGGGCATCATCAGGCGTGCGCCCGAGGTAGAGGCATTAGCGGAACAGGTTCCAGACCATGGCGGCGTCGAGTTTGTACCAGCACTTACTGGTCTGGGTGCACCGCATTGGGCGCCAGAGGCGAGAGGAACACTGACAGGTATCACCCGTGGCACCGGTAGAGCGCATATTGCCCGCGCGACCCTTGATGCCATGGCTTTGCAGAATGCCGACATCTTACGCGCCATGGAGCAAGATCTGGGAAAGCGCATGAAGCCCCTGCGTGTGGATGGCGGCGCTGCCGCGAACAATCTGCTGATGCAGATACAGGCCGATGTGTTGGGACGCAAGTTGATTCGGCCAAGCGTTATCGAAACCACGGTGGCTGGGGCCTGCTATCTCGCTGGGCTGGGGGTAGGGCTTTGGACCAGCCTTACCGAGGTGCGCGACATATGGCGGGCAGAACAGGGCTTTGCTGCAACGATTTCAGCCACCGCCAGACGCAAGCGCTTCACCTCTTGGGAGGCTGCGCTCAAGCGTGCACTGCTGGACACTGATGGCTGACGTTATTCCATTTCGTAAGCGCTCGGCGAAAGCTAAGCATAAAGGCAATATGCTGTGCCGCAGCGGCCATCATAAATGGGTTATCGATACGGCGCAGAAATTTGACGTCAAGCAGGGCAAGCTTGTCACCGTGTACCGCTGCAGTCGGTGTGGAAAAACCAAGGTGAAAGCTATTTGACGCTACCCTTGGTGCGTCTGAGACCTAGTTTGATCCTCCCCGCTTATGCCAAACCGCCCATCAACATGTATTTAATCTCAACGTAGTCGTCGATGCCGTATTTCGAGCCCTCGCGACCGGAGCCGGATTCCTTAACCCCCCCAAAAGGAGCCATTTCATTGGAAATAATGCCTTCGTTAATGCCAACGATGCCGTACTCCAAGGCTTCGGCGACGCGCCAAACGCGGCCGATATCGCGGGTATAGAAGTACGATGCCAGACCGAACTCGGTATCGTTGGCCATGTCGATTGCTTCCTGTTCTGTTGAAAAACGTACGACAGGTGCGACCGGCCCGAAGATTTCATTTCGAAAGACGGGCATAGACGAGGTCACATCCGTCAGCACTGTGGGCTGATAGAAGCAACCTCCAAGTTCATGCGCACCGCCTCCCAGAGCGACCTTGGCTCCAGCCTCCACAGAGCCTTTCACGAGGTGGTCGACGTCGTTTACTGCCTTCAGATTTACCAGTGGGCCGATGGTGATGTCCGGCTGCATGCCATCACCCACTTTCAGCGCAGCGGTCGCCGCGACCAGCTTTTCGACAAAAGCGTCGTAAACGCCATCTTGGACGAATAGTCGATTTGAGCAAACGCAGGTCTGCCCCGCGTTGCGGTATTTGGATATCATTGCTCCTTGTACTGCGGCATCGAGATCGGCATCGTCAAACACGATAAAAGGTGCGTTGCCGCCGAGTTCCATGGATGTTTTTTTCATCGTTGCCGCGCAGTCAACTGTGAGGGATTTGCCCACCGGTGTTGAACCCGTGAATGTGAGCTTGCGCACGATGGGGTTGGACGTGAGTTCGCCTCCGATGGCGGAGGAGCTGCCTGCTAGCACATTGATTACACCCGGGGGTACACCGGCGCGCTCTGCGAGCTCAGCCATTGCGAAGGCAGAAAGCGGCGTTTCGGTTGCCGGTTTAATCACAATCGCGCAGCCAGCCGCCAGTGCCGGTGCGGCCTTGCGCGCGATCATTGCGTTCGGGAAGTTCCAGGGTGTGATCGCGGCGACTACGCCTACAGGCTGTTTGATACACACGATGCGCCTGTCGGGCGCCGGCCCGGGAATAACGTCGCCGTCGATGCGTTTTGCTTGCTCGCCAAACCATTCGATATAGCCTGCGCCGTAGGCGATTTCGCCACGCGACTCGGCCAGGACTTTGCCTTGCTCGGCCGTCATGATGATCGCCAGGTCTTCCTGATGCTGCATCATCAGATCAAACCACTTGCGCAGTATACCCGCCCGAACCTTCGCAGGTTCTCGCGCCCAGCCTTTCATGGCGTGCTGGGCCGCGTCAATTGCACGCGATGTTTCCGCAGCTCCGAGCTTGGCGACGTCTACAATCAGCTCACCATTGACTGGGTTGGTGACGTTGAAGCGAGCACCATCATCGGCGTCAATCCATTGGCCATTCACATAGCCTTGTCGTTTTAACAGGCTCGGGTCGGTAAGAGATAGCTGCATGCTGTTGTCCTCGGGAGGTGCTTTTGTGAGCACCGGATTATTGCAGATTTTTATGACCCTTTCGCCTTTGCAGTCCATGCTTTCTGACCAGGTGACGAAGTTGATCGTAGCTCAGATTGAGCGCGTCGGCAGTGCGCCGCTGATTATGTTCGTGCTGAGCCAGTGCCTGCGCGAGCAGTTCCCGCTCGATGGCGTCGATCCTCTCGTTAAATGCTAAGGTTGAGTCCTCCCGTTCGTCTGGCGCGGGTTCTGGCGTAGCGATCGCAGGTTCTTCGAAGGGTGAGGTAAAAGGATCGATCACGATTTCATCAACTGGGCGCGCTGCGTCTGCCCAGCGGTAGAGGGAGCGCTCTACCGTATTTTTGAGTTCCCGGATATTGCCTGGCCAGGTGTAGGTTTTGAGTGTGTCTAGCGCATGCTGCGTAAATCCAGCAAACACCTCCCATCCTAACTCAGAACACATTTGTACAGCGAAGTGCTGTGCCAGCTCCTCGATGTCTTCTTTGCGCTGGCGTAGCGCTGGCAGATGAATGACATCGAAGCTAAGTCGATCCAGTAGATCGCTCCGAAACGAGTTCTCCATAGCCTGACGTTTTAGGTCGATATTGGTGGCTGCGATAATGCGCACATCGACCTGCAGCGTCTCGCTGCCGCCCAGCCTTTCGAACTCACCGTACTCCACTAGTCGCAGGAGCTTCTCCTGCAGTCGCAATGACATGGTGGCGAGCTCGTCTAAAAATAAAGTGCCGCCATCGGCTCGCTCAAAACGCCCTGGGCGGCTTCGGGTTGCGCCCGTGAAGGCGCCGGCTTCATGCCCGAATAGCTCGGACTCGAGCAGGCTATCTGCCAATGCGGCACAGTTCACTTTCAGAAGGGGTGCTTCCCAGCGCTCAGATAAAAAGTGCAGTCGTTCAGCAATGAGCTCTTTGCCGGTTCCTCGCTCTCCTAGAACCAGCACAGGTCGATTGATAGGGGCCAAACGAGATACCTGGTCTAGGGAGGTTGCCAGTGCCGCGGAATGGCCGATAATGCTGATGGGTTCACGCATAGGTAAAAAATACCATATTAATCGGTAATAAATACTATTTAATTAGGTGTAAATACCCATATTTATCGAAATATTTGAGCAAGCGGATATTAAATAACGCATAATATCCATTAAAAACAATAACTTAAAAAAGTTGGCACGATTTCTGGATTGTATTACGTGAACGGGGGATGTTTCCCCAAGATTTTGCACTCGCTTACAGGAGAAGCACCATGGGTATATTTTCCCGCATGACGGACATCATTAACTCCAACATCAACGCGATGCTGGATCAGGCTGAAGATCCGGAAAAAATGATTCGACTCATCATTCAGGAAATGGAGGACACACTGGTAGAGGTACGCAGTTCCTCTGCCAAGGTTATAGCGGATCGGAAAGCCGCAGCGCGTCGCTTGGACCAGGTGCAGGCAGAGGCCGCAGCCTGGGAAGACAAAGCTAAACTCGCCATCAGCAAAGAGCGGGAGGATTTGGCGCGAGCGGCTCTGCAGGAGAAACGAGCCATTGAAGAAGAAGTCGTGATTGTCGAAGCGGAGCTAGAGGCGACGGATGAACATATCGCTCATCTCAATGACGAAGTTGCCAAACTCCAGCAAAAACTGTCCGACGCCAAAGCCAAACAAAAAGCGCTGATGATGCGCACGAAAACTGTCGAGTCGCGCATCAAGGTGAAGAGACAGATGCACAGGGAGGCGCTTGACGACGCTTTTACGCGCTTTGAACACTTCGAAAGAAGAATGGACAACCTGGAAAGTCAGCTGGAGTCGATGGACGTAGGGCGCGAAGTAGCGCCAGATCTGGCGACGGAAATTGATGCGCTGGAACAGGACACCGTAATCAATGACGAGCTGGCAAAGCTGAAGGCTAAGATGAACGAATCGCAGTCTCAATAGCCAGTGGAGGACCACTAATTGGCTAACCTAATTGATAATGGCAGCATAACTAGACCAAGGTTGCTGCCCAAGGAAAGAGCGAATGGAATTTTGGAAATTCATGTTTGTCCCGACCATCCTATTTCTCGTGGTCGTGGCACCCTTATGGCTGACCATGCACTATCGCAGCGTGAATAGGGCGTCGCGAGGTTTGACGCGGGAAGACCGGGAGTCAGTGGAACACATGTTAATTACCGTAGACAAACTGACAGAACGTATCGAGACCCTGGAATCCATTCTTGACGCGGACCATAGAGAGTGGCGCGATCAGGTAAACAGGCAGGCTCGCAACACAGAACAACGGGAGGCAGAACGATGAGTCGACATCAAAACTACCGCAGCTTTAATCGACGCAAGAGAGGTGGCTGGGGTATGGGTCTTTTTCGCAATACACGAGACGGGAAGATAGCGGGCGTCTGCGCAGGTCTCGCCGATCACTGGGATATTGCGCACTGGGTGGTGCGCCTGTCATGGGTAGCCGCGTTTCTATTTACCGGTACATTGGCACTGTGGGTGTATCTGGCAGCCTGGATTTTGCTGTCTCCTAGGCCGACACGCTGGAGTAGTGACAATGACTACGATATTGATGGGGAGTATGAGGAGGTCGCAGTGGAAATGGAGTATGACGAGCGGCATCACGATTACCGTCCGCGCAAGGTGTTTCGCTATGCCGATAGCAGCAGTGAGCGCCTGAAACGCGCCCGCACTAGACTGGATGCGGCGTTGGAGCGTGTGCAGAATATGGAATCCTATGTGACATCCCGTCAGTACGAACTCAACAAGGAGTTCGCTAAGCTGTAAACAGCACGCAGTTTCCAAAAATCTGACCCTGAGCCCGAGTAATTGAACTTGCCGGGCTCATCACATCCTGACATTTTTCAGGGGTTTAACAAGACTGAAATATTGGCTATGCTCGTGTCATAAGTTTGGAATAATGGGTGTATATATGGACGGTAGCCGGTATTGGTACGCGTCGTCCGGACCGCAGGTGTTACATGAACGCTCCTGAAATCATTCACGAGCGGCCGAGTACACTGCTCTCGCTAACCGAGGCGCATCGAGCAGTTCTTGAAGTAGCCTCCCTCAGCTTTAGTTACCGTCACCTCAACAAGATTGCGCCGCTAGGCGATGGTCACGCCGTGATGGTTCTGCCCGGGTTCCTGGGCGATGATGGTTACAACGCGGCCATGAGGCGCTTCCTGCGAGGGCTGAATTACACAGTCTATGGCTGGGGTTTGGGTCGAAATCTAGGCCCACGCAATGGTACTTTAGAGGGCTTGGAGTCGCGCCTTATGGAGCTTAATGAGCGCCATAGCGGGCCGATCTCCTTGGTCGGTCACAGCCTGGGGGGCATATTCTCCCGCGAACTTGCCAGAGCGTTTCCAGAACAGGTACGACAGGTTATTTCCCTTGGCAGTCCCTTCGGCAAGGGACGAATGGAAAGTTCCGTACCCGCCCGCCTGTTTACAGCGCTGAACCCTTCGGATGACCTGCCAGTTGATCAAGGTATTATTCATCACGCTCCGCCGGTGCCGACGACCTCCATCTATACTAAGGGCGATGGAATCGTAAACTGGAAGACAACCCTACAGCACAATGGCCATGATCGTTCGCAAAACATTCAGGTGCGAGGTAGCCACTGTGGATTGACCTTAAACCCGGTGATTTGGTATCTGGTGGCTGAGCGGTTGTCGGTGCACCCTGAAGATTGGCGCCCGTTTCAACGGGCGAAGTGGCGTAATCTGTTTTATCCATCGGCTGAGCACTAATCGACAACAGCCTGGGACAGCCGCTTTAGAAAAGCGCTAGCTGGCAGTGGTCGGCAGCAGTTTGTGCGGCCGGCACCACTGGCGCTCTGAATAAGTCTGTTCTAGCCTCGTATCGAGCTTCACCCTTATCAAAACCAAGCCGCCTGCAGGCAGATGCAAATCGCTGTTCGAGAACAGCTGCAAAAGGTCCGGTACCGCGCATGCGGTGTTTGAAGCGGCTATCGTAATCGGCACCACCGCGACTCTGCCTGATAAGACTCATGATGTGCTCTGCGCGCAAAGGAAAATGAGCCTGTAACCACTCTACGAACAGGTCGCGTATCTCCAATGGTAGCCGCAGCAGAATGTAGCTGGCCGCCTGTGCGCCAGCGTCTTTGGCTGCGTTCAATATGGTTTCCATTTCTTTGTCGTTGAGAGCGGGTATGACAGGCGCGACTAGCACCGTCACTGGAATGCCTGCAGATGAAAGTTCTTTTATAAGATGCAGTCTTGTGCTGCCTGAAGAGGCTCGCGGCTCGAGGGCGCGCTTCAAATCGTCATTCAGCGTAGTCACGCTGATCGCCACTGAGCAAAGTTGATCAGCGGCCATATCCGCTAACAAATCGATGTCCCGTCTGATTAATGCACCCTTTGTGATAATAGACACCGGGTGGCGCTGTTTATGCAGCACTTCCAAGATCTGGCGGGTGATGCGCAACGTTTTTTCGACCGGCTGATATGGGTCGGTATTCGCGCCCAGCGCAATGCTGCTGCACTCGTAGGTCGGCTTTGCCAGTTCGCGCCGCAGCTGCTCGGCGGCATTGCGTTTATAGGTAAGCTGAGTCTCAAAATCGATACCGGGAGAAAGGTCCAGGTAGGCGTGAGTGGGTCGCGCATAGCAGTAGATGCATCCATGCTCGCAACCCTGATAGGGGTTGATCGACTGTACGAAGGGAATGTCGGGTGAAGCATTGCGGGCAATAATGCTCTTCACGTCTACTGAACGACACTGTGTATCCGGCGAGGGGTGTTCGATGCCATCATCCCAGGCCGTCGTTGTGGGCTGGTAGCGGCTATGGTGGTTGCTCAGCGCACCACGCCCTTTGCGCTGTATCCGATCGCTGACTATGAGGTGACTGGCTTTAGACATAGAAGAAGAGAGCATGAGTACTGTATAAAAAAACAGTATACCCGTCGGGTGCGTCCATGCAAGCATGCAGTGGGCGAGGCCTAATCAAACGATAACGGGGCGACCTGAAAGACGAGTGCCGGGGGACTGATGCTACATCGCATCTGGCTAGGGTTTTTTTTAATAGCGTTTATTAGCGCACTCTATCAGTGGCTGGGAGCAGGCGACCCAGACGTGTTTGCGCGTATGGTCCGTGCGCTATTTGATATGGCCGGCCTATCGGTAGAATTGGCGATAGGACTGATAGGTTTGATGGCACTCTGGCTAGGCATTGTTGCTGTGGGTGAGGCGAGTGGTCTGATAGCCGCGCTGGCGCGCCTGCTCTCGCCTTTGTTCACCCGTTTGATGCCGGCCGTGCCTCCCAACCATCCCGCTATTTCATCCGTTACTTTGAACCTGTCAGCCAACGTACTGGGTCTCGACAATGCGGCTACCCCGTTAGGGATCAAGGCGATGAAAGATCTGCAGACGCTCAATCCCGATCCAACGGTAGCATCTAATGAGCAAATTCTGTTTCTCGTTCTCAATACGTCTGCAGTCACTGTCTTCCCGGTCACCATTTTGCTCTACCGGGCACAAATGGGGTCCAGTGACCCTGCGTCTGTGTTCATTCCAATTTTAATCGCCACCTCCTGCTCTACTTTGGCGGGACTATTGATAACTGCCTGGATTCAGCGCATTAAAGTGTGGGATACCGTGGTATTGGGATTTCTCGGAGGCGCTTTTGCTGCACTGCTGGCCTTGGTGGCCTGGTTGGGCACGCTCAGCGCTGAGAACCTGCAGCAGCAGTCCAGCCTGATCAGCAATTTTCTGATCGTCGTGCTAATTGTGAGCTTCTTGCTGGTGGCCCACAGGCGCGCGGTGAATGTCTACGACGCTTTTATTGACGGTGCTAAGCAGGGTTTTGAAACCGCTATTAGCATCATCCCTTACCTGCTGGCGATGCTTGTGGCGATTGGCGTGTTTAGAGCTAGTGGTGCACTAGACGTGCTTCTGGACTGGGTTCGAAACCTGGTTGCGCTGGGGGGTTGGGACACAAGGTGGGTGGACGCCTTGCCCACTGGCCTAATGAAACCACTGTCGGGCTCAGGGGCTAGAGCCATGATGATCGATACCATGAATACTTATGGCGTCGACTCCTTCCAAGGTCGTCTCGCAGCAACCATGCAGGGTTCTACTGAGACGACGTTTTACGTGCTGGCAGTTTATTTCGGCGCAGTGGGTATCCGCCATACACGTCATGCGATTACCTGTGGACTGACGGCTGATCTTGCCGGCCTCTCGGCCGCCATCGCGGTTGCCTACTGGTTTTATGGGTGATTGGCTAGCAGTGGTATATTGCTGATTTTGGGCGATGGGCGGATATAACAATGGCAGCCAAGCCAGCTCTGACTAATTCCATGCTGGGCAGTTTTATCGTACCGGTCGCACAGGCTCTGCGGCAGGCCGGCCTTGACCCGGTGGCAGTTGTGGAAGAAGTGGGGTTAGATTTAGCGAAGGGCGCAAATCCGGACTGGCGAGTGGAGCAGGCTGCCTTTGATCGCCTGTTAGAACACTGCGTCGCCGTTACCGATGACGAAGCCTTCGGGTTGCTTGCGGCAGATCAGCTACAGCCGCAAGTCTTACACAGTCTGGGTCTGGCGTGGTTAGCGAGTGATACGGTTTACGATGGTCTGGTACGCCTGCAGCGATTCGGACGAATGGTAAGCACGGCTGTTGATTTACAGCTAGAGGAAGAGCGCGATACGGTTCACCTCAAGCTCAGTGCCGATCCGGGGCTGGCGATGCTTGGACCGTATAGCCGCGACTACACAGTAGGCATTGTAACGCGCATGTGTCGACTGACCTTGGGCGAGTTTTTAGCACCCGTGATGATTTTGATGGAGCGAGCCGCACCTACCAAACCTGATCGCTGGGAGTACATGCTGGCCAGCAGAGTGGTATTCGATGCCGCCGCCACGCGCATCACCTGGTCCCGAGCGGACATCATGGAGCCTCTGGTAACCGGTGATCCTAGGCTCGCCCGTATTAACGATGAACATACCCAAGCCTACCTGGACGGTTTTCTTGCCCGTTCGACCTCGCGGGAGGTGGTCGATAAAATTGTTGAAAAACTACCCGACGGGCCTCCCAGTCAGCAGCAAATAGCCGAAGCACTATATGTGAGCAACCGCACCCTACAGCGCAAGTTACGGGAAGAGGGCACAAGCTATAAAGAATTGCTGCGCGATACGCGCGAAAAGCTGGCCTGCAAATATCTCAGCAGCCCGGGGCGCTCCGTGGTTGAAACCGCGTATCTGCTTGGTTTTTCAGAGCCGAGCACCTTTTCTCGTGCTTTCAAGCGCTGGACGGGGACTGCTCCGGCGCAGTATCGCGAATCAGCACTTGAGTCGCGCTAGTGCAGATAGACCATCATCGTATACCGTCGGCAGCAGACAATTCGCGCCGGGAGCATAGTTAAATGGCCAAACTACTCATCATTGCCGATCAGCAGGAGCGCTGCGCTGCAACGCCCAGAGGCTTGGAGCTTGCCGCAAAGCTAGGACTCGTTGCGGACGTGTTGGCTTTCACCTATGAGTCAATGAGCGGTCTGCAGGTGCCTTCGAGTGAGAAACGAGCGCTCAGGCGGCACCTGATGCAGCAGCGCCGGACAACGGTTCAAAAGCGCATTCAGAAATACAGCAAAGCCGGTCAGAGCGTGAAACTGCGAGTCATCTGGTCTAAAGACCTTCACACGCATATCAATAAGCTATGTAGTGAGCAACATTACTATGCGGTGGTAAAGACCGGGCATCGCAGCGAAAGCCTCACCCACGTGTCTCTTGACTGGAAGCTGTTGCGTGAATGTCCTGCACCGGTGCTGATCGTTGCCGAAAAGCGCTGGCATCGGGCGAGGCCAGTGCTTGCAGCGCTAGATCTTGGGACCAGGCTCGCTGCCAAACGAGCGCTAAATAAGCGGGTACTGTCTAGTGCCGCGAACCTGGCAAAAACCCTCGGCGTGGAATTGGAGATCATTGCCGCGATCGAAATCCCCACCCTGCTGGCAGATCTGGATCTGGTTGACCCCTTGCAGTATACCAGCGATGCGAAGCAGGCCATGCAGCCTGCGATTACCGCCTTGTCGAGGCAGCAGGGAATCCCCAAAAGCGCATTTATCCTGAAAAGAGGTCCCGTTGAGCGGGTTATCTCCAGCCGAGCCGCCAAAATCGGGGCTCAAATTGTGGTGATGGGGACTGTGGGTCGTAAAGGGGTTAAAGCGCGGTTAATCGGCAATACGGCTGAGAAAGTGCTTCAGCATCTGAAAACGGACGTATTGGCCTACAAACCATGACAGGCGTCACTGACTTTGTGGGCCGCCACACATTTTTTTGGTAAAAATTTGCATTCTGGCCAGCGCGGGCTATCTTAAGAGGTGCGCGCCCTCCCCGGGTGCGCAAACACGTCCCCTGGCCTATGTTTCTGCCCCGAAGCATATGGCTATTGGCCCGCACTTCATACCCTGTTTTGCGGGCTTTTTTTTGCCTGTTTTCTGAGATTAGCAAGCCTCACTTAAAGTAAATTCTAGCCTAAACGTTAATTGGCGCCATGGGCCATGCTGCTGTCGTGCCCTGCCATGTGGCGCGCGCCCCTCACTTCGTAATATAGCCCTCGAATCACAAGGAGAGCGCTATGCATGAGTTAGTGAGCAGAATTAAAGACCCGGAACTGTGTTACGTGTTCGCGAAAAACGCGCGTCGTAAGGGTAGACCCGAACTGGCCCTTCAGGCCCTTCGCCATGCGGTGGACTTGCGAGCCGACCAGCATGAGGCAGTGGATGCGGCGGAAACCGCGGCGCTGCGCGCCATATACGCCTACGAGGAAGCCCTCAGTTACAGCCGCGGCAAGCGTACGCGCGCAACAGGCACCTGGCAGTTGGTCAGTCGCCATGGTTTGTTGGCCGCCGTACACAAACGCCTGCACTCGCGAAGCGGTGACAACCTGAGTGAAGTGCTGGAAGAAATGGGCATGTCCGATTACAGCTTCAGTGCGGTGTGTGCTGCCTACCCTGAAGCGTTTGCAGAAATCGCAGCCTAGGCTGCTACGGTCCCTACCTTAGCCCGGCCCCAGCAGTAATCGGGGAGTAACCGGGCTCTTTTTTCAGGCGCATGGCATTAGATTGATGAAAACGATTGATTTGGCAAGACGAAACAATGACACCATGGTGACTGTGCAGCTCAGCGAGTATGAGCTGGCCCTGCTGGTTGCGCTGGTAGAGCAGGGCAAGCGTCAGCTGCAGGATCATCCTGCGACTGCCGTGTTGCAGGGTCACGTTTCAGCCCTGTTGCGCAGCAAAATGAAAGATACTGCTGATGAGTTTTGTAGTTTGCTGGGGCATCTAGAGCTGCTAGCGGCAAACGAGTGAATCCCCTGTAGGTAATCCCTACTTTAACCCGGCCCTGCGCCGGGTTTTTTTGTCTGCTTTGAAAACGCAGGTATCAAATACACTGCAATTACAGCATTCGCTATGACTGCAGCCATCGTGGTCATCTAAGCGCTGCGTTTACATGTCATAATAGTCATGTCCCAATGATAATGCGCATACTGGTGGCGCGCTCTGGAAAGGAAGCCTGATGGCAAACGCGATAAAAGTCCGCCTCGCGGATATGCTGGACAACGATTTATTCACGCCGAGGGAGTTAAGCTGGCTCTCTTTTAATGCGCGCGTGTTGCAGGAGGCGGATGATAAGAGCGTGCCGCTTATTGCCCGATTGCGTTATCTGGGCATCTTCTCCAATAACCTCGATGAGTTCTTTCGTGTCCGTGTCGCCGAGGTCAGGCGCCTGATATCCATGTCCAGCGGCAGTAACAAGCAACAGTCCAAGGACTTGCTGGCGGCCATCCAAAAAAAGGTGGTCAGCCTGCAGAAAGAGTTTGATCGTATCTACCTGCAAATTATCAGCGAGCTGTCTACCCGTCGTATCTACATGATCAATGAAAAACAGCTGGATGACTTGCAGGCGAAGTGGGTGCAGCAGTACTTCACCAGCACCGTATTGCCCGAGCTTGAACCCATCTTACTCAGCGACTCCCAGCCCATTCCTGATCTCAATGATGAATCGCTGTATCTTGCCGTCGATATCAAGAGCGGTGACAGTTTCAACTATGCGGTGGTAGAAGTGCCAACGGACAGGTTGGAGAGATTTGTCGAAATTCCTGGGCGCAGAGGTAAAAAGGGCAAGGTTTTTATCGTGCTGGATAACATTATGCGAGCTTGCCTACCGCAGATGTTTCGCGGCGTCATACCGGTAGATGATGCGCAAGCTTACTGTTTCAAGTTTTCTCGTGACGCCGAGCTCGATATTGATACCGGTATAGACCAAACACTGATTGATAAAATGGAGCGCAGCCTGAAGAAGCGACAACAGGCAGACGCGGTTCGGATGGTGTATGACGAGAAGATCCCATCGCGCCTGCTAGACTACCTCAGCTCGCGCTTTGGATTTGGCAAATACGATAGCTTGATCGCGGGTGGTCGCTATCACAACTCCAAAGACTTTATGTCGTTCCCAGCGGTTGGGCCCAAGTTCCTCGAGTTTAAGCCTATGCCGCAGATTCGGGTACCTCGCCTGGACAATCAAGACAGTATCTTTGACGCAATTAGGGAAAAAGATGTCTTGCTGTACTACCCCTATCACCCCTTCGATTACGTCACCGATCTGCTGAAGACTGCCGCCCTCGATCCCCAGGTGACCAACATTAAAATATGCCTGTATCGCGTGGCGCGAAACTCCCGCGTGATTGATGCCCTGGTGAATGCCGTGCACAACGGCAAGCGTGTGTTAGCGGTGGTTGAACTGGCCGCGCGCTTCGATGAGGCGGCCAATATCAGCTGGGCGCAGCGGCTCACTGAGAACGGTATCAACGTGATCTTCGGAATTCAGGGTCTGAAGGTTCACAGCAAACTGCTGTTGATTGAGCGCAAGGAGGGCATTAGCACTCGCTACTACAGCCACATTGGCACCGGTAACTTCAATGAAAAAACAGCCCTGATCTACACCGACTTTACGCTACTGACCTACGATCAAAATGTGGGCAAAGATGTGCACAGCGTATTTGATTTTTTGCAATACAACTATAAGCGCCCGAACTACAGGCTGCTGCTTGTTTCACCTCACTCCATGCGCTCCGGACTGATGAGCCTGATCGATCAGGAAATAGCCAACGCTCAGGCGGGGTACAGTGCTCGCATGACGCTTAAGTGTAATAATCTGGTAGATAAAGAGCTGGTTACCAAACTGTATGAGGCCAGCGCAGCGGGCGTGAATATTCGTATCATCGTACGCGGTATGTGCTCGTTACTGCCAGGGGTGAAAGGCATCTCGGAGAATATTCGTGCGATCAGCATAGTCGATCGCTTTTTGGAACATCCCAGGGTCTATGTGTTCTACAACCGCGGTAGCCCCAGATACATGATCAGCTCTGCAGATCTGATGACGCGCAATCTGGACTACCGCGTCGAAGCACTGGTGCCGATCTTCGATCCAGACGCGCAACGGATGATTCAGGATATCCTCGATCAACAGTGGCACGACAATGTCAAGTCGCGCGTCATAGATGAAAAGCAGGTCAATGAGTATGTTCCGCGGGGCAAGCGCGTGGCTCGCATACGCTCACAGGAAACGATTCACGAATACCTGAGCACGAACAAGCTTCCGCGCTATCCGAAATCAAAAATGTTCAAACCTGCCAAACGGCGCCGCAAATCGGTAACCAAGAAAACATAATCGCTAAGGCACGGGAGATCGCAGCTTATGGCAGGCGCTAGCCTACTTGTTCTTCTGGATGACATTGCCTCCGTGCTGGACGATGTAGCGGCGATGACCAAGATCGCAGCGCGCAAGACGGCCGGCGTGCTTGGAGACGATCTCGCCGTCAATGCCGAAAAGGTGACCGGTGTGCGCGCGGAACGCGAACTCCCAGTCGTCTGGGCGGTTGCCAAAGGATCGTTTCGCAATAAACTCATTCTGGTTCCGGCGGCCCTGGTACTATCGTTCATTGCCCCTTGGATAATTACGCCTGTACTAGTACTGGGTGGTTTGTTTCTGTGTTACGAGGGTTTTGAGAAGATCGCCCACAGCCTCTTCCACAAAGACAATGCTAAATCCAAAGAGCTTGATGCAAAAAAGCGACTGGAGCTGGCCACCGCGCGCGCGGCCGATCTGGCTAAGTTTGAGCAGGAGCGTGTCAGCGGTGCTATTCGAACGGACTTTATTTTGTCCCTCGAAATTATCGTTATAACCCTCGGCATTGTTGCCGCCCAAACGCTGGTGACGCAGTTTCTGGTTCTTGCTGGCATCGCTATTTTGATGACAGTCGGTGTGTACGGTCTGGTAGCGGGTATCGTAAAACTCGACGATGCAGGTCTGTACCTGTCTCGCCGTGAGGGTGAGGGCGGCTGGGCGCATTTTGTGAGGTGGTTTGGCGAGCGCCTGGTGGCATTTGCACCTCACTTGATGAAGGGTCTAACGATTATCGGGACCGTTGCCATGTTTATGGTGGGCGGCGGTATCCTAGTGCATGCATTCCATGCGCTAGATGAGCAGATCGCAGTGCTAGCAGGCCACGTAGAAAGCCTGTCTTCCTTCGGGCCGACTTTGGCTGCGCTGGCTCCGACACTGATATCGACCGTTTTGGGCGTGATAGCAGGTGCGCTGGTGCTATTGCTGGTCGTCATCGTGCAGCGGATGCTGCCAGTCAACTGGCGAGGCCACTAACCGTAACGTCATTTCAAGAGTGAACCCAAGATACCGCGTAGCAGTTTACTGCCTACACTGGTACCGGCAGCGCGCGCCATGCTTTTCACAAATGCCTCGGTGGCAGTTTCCCTGCTGCCGCGGCGGCTGCTCGATTTAGATTTAGTAGCGCGTTTTTTGGCCTCGGCTTCTTGCTGTTGTTTAACCCGTTGGGCTGTTCTTTCTAGCAGGATCTCATGCGCCGAGCGGGGATCCACCGCTTTGGCGTAGCGTTTCATATTTGGATCCGACGCCAATAGCTGTTTGCGCTCCGCCTGCGTTGCTTTGCCCAAACGCGAGTGTGGAGGGCGAATTAGAACCCGTTGCACTGGTGCCGGGATACCTTTTTCCTGCAGAGTCGAAACCAAGGCTTCGCCGACGCCGAGTTCCGTGATGGCCTTGACGGTATCCAAATCCGGATTGCTGCGAAATGATTGAGCAGCGACCTTAACGGCCTTTTGTTCTTTAGGGGTGTACGCGCGTAATGCATGTTGGACTCGGTTGCCCAACTGTGCCAGTACGCTGTCAGGAATATCGCTAGGACTTTGGGAAATAAAATAGACGCCCACGCCCTTGGAGCGAATCAGTCTTACGACCTGTTCAATTTTTTCTAGAAGAGGCTTAGGTGCATCCTTAAACAGCAAATGCGCTTCATCGAAGAAGAACACCAGCACAGGCTGCTCTGGGTCACCCAATTCGGGCAGGTTTTCAAACAGCTCTGACAGTAGCCAAAGCAAAAATGTTGAATATAAACGCGGATTCATGATCAGTTTGTCCGCGGCCAGAACGTTGATCACGCCGCGGCCATCGCGACTGGTTTGCATGAAGTCAGTGAGCTGCAGTGCAGGTTCTGCAAAGAAGGCCTCTCCACCTTCTCGCTCCAGCATTAGTAGTCGGCGTAAAATCGCGTTGACAGATGCTTTTGAGACACCAAAGCCGGTTCCCAACTCTTTACTGTTGTTACCCAGATATTCGAGCGTTGTTCGCAAATCACTCAAATCGACAAGCAGCATGCCCTCATCGTCGGCGAACTCGAAGACAAGCGTCATAATGCTCTCTTGTGTCTCGTTGAGTTGAAGCAGGCGCGATAGGAGCTGCGGCCCCATTTCAGTGATGGTGGAACGCACGGGCGTTCCCTGCTTACCAAACAGATCCCAAAATGCCACAGGATAGGCGCGCTGATGATAGTTTGCGATATCGATTTTGGTGACACGCTCATCGATTTTCGGGTGAGGTTTGCCCGCTTGGCTTAGACCTGAGATATCGCCTTTCACATCGGCGAGAAAAACCGGCACGCCAAGGTCGGAAAAGCCTTCTGCCAGGCACTGTAATGTGACGGTTTTGCCAGTCCCCGTCGCACCGGCCACCAGGCCGTGCCGATTGGCATATCGCGGATTCAAGTGGATTTGCCCTGCCTTGCTACCGCCAATAAGAATGCCGTCTGACATCGGTGATTTCCCCTCAAAAATTGAGCTCGAAGATTATAATGAACGGTCCCGGCTTGCCAGTTCTAGAAGCCGTGCTAAGTTAAGGATCAAACTGCCACAAGGGTAGAGTCATGCGCTGGGAAGGTCGTAGAAAGAGCAGTAATGTCGAGGATAGACGCGGTCAAAGCGCGCGCTATAGCGCAGCTGGAGCGGCACCCTTATTGCTGCGTTTACTGCCAGCGATGATTCGATCCAAGACCGGCCGCGTTATCCTGATCGTCGGTTTTATCGCTATTGTGGGCGGGAATATGATGGGTATCGATGTGCTGAGCTTGTTAACGGGCGGCAGTACCGGGTCGCCCACACAGGCCTCCAGGGAGCTGACGCAAGAAGAGCAAAGAGCAGCAGATTTTGTATCGGTTGTGTTGGCGGATACGGAAGATACCTGGCACCGCATCTTTCGAGAGCGGGGTGAAACCTATAGGGAGCCCACACTGGTGTTGTTTTCGGGAAGGGTGAACTCTGCTTGCGGCAGCGCATCTTCTGCGGTTGGCCCTTTCTACTGTCCGGCTGATGAGCAGCTGTATATCGACTTATCCTTCTTTGATGAGCTGGCCACACGGTTCGGAGCGCCAGGAGATTTCGCACAGGCCTATGTGGTGGCGCACGAAGTCGGACATCACGTACAAACGCTGCTGGGTATCAGCGAGCAGGTGCGCGCAGCCGGCCGCGGTAAAGATCATGCAACGGTAAATGCCTTGTCTGTAAGACAGGAGCTGCAGGCGGACTGTTTTGCAGGCCTGTGGGGACATGCGGCCAATACCCAGCGCCAAATGCTTGACCCCGGTGATCTCGAGGAAGCGCTGCAGGCTGCGACCGCGATTGGCGATGATCGATTAGCTCGGCAAGCAGGCGCAGCGGTGGTACCCGACAGTTTTACTCACGGCACGTCGGCTCAGCGGGTGGAGTGGTTTCGACGCGGTTTCGACAGCGGCGATATGGCTCAGTGTGACACCTTCAATACCAGGATATAGCTGTGAAGCGGTAGGTGGTTTCCTCGTTATAAACAAAGCCTGTCTAGCTTTTGATCTTGCTGTGTAGCGCGATGCCACAGAATGCACTGTTTGTGGCTAGGCTACTCAGCTTAGCCGTGAAACGCTTTTTGCCCCTTCGTTTTCCCCCGCGATAGCAAACTCACCACCTGTCGTCTTTTCAATCACATTGAAAATGCGACAGATCGAATAATTGCATAGCTGCAGTGATGATTGACCTATCTATTGATGCCAGGGAGAGCATTATGACGTCTTCACGAGCTGTGGAACTTCGCGTTACGCAAACACTGCTTCAGCGCCAGAAACGGATTCCTCGCAAGGCCAACTCGCGATGGGTAGAGCGTGTCATCAGTGCGGTCGCTGTATGTGTAGGTATGCTGTTGCTGGGTAGCTATGCCCCAGAACTTTTGGCGGCACTGATGGCTGCTGCGGCAGTGCTCACTCTGGGGACGCGTTTGTCTAGCTGATTAAAACGGCGATAGCCGATACCGACTTGGGTTTTGCCTGCACCGGTGGTGGCGCAAACTCGACTTGCGGCGCGGTGTGGTAAGCGTCGATACTGTTAATAACACTACGCACGGAGTCAGCGCTGTGACTTTACCTAAGCGAATTGCGGTGACACTCCCCGCCGGTCCGAAGCTCGAGCACAGTATTGCCCTAATAAAGTGGGCCGAGGAGCAGGGCTTTGATGATGGCTGGTACGCGGATGCGGGGGCACCTGATTCGTTAACACAACTGGCTGCGATTGGGCATCACACGCAAACCCTGCGTCTGGGGGTTGCGGTTACCCCCGTATATACGCGAACGCCTGCGGTGCTCGCCGCGACGGCAGACGTGATTTCGCAGGTTCTACCGGGCCGGTTTGTCATGGGTCTAGGATCTTCGAGCCATGCGATCGTCGGCGGTTGGCATGGCATTCCCCTGGAAAAACCTCTGACGCGTGTCAAAGAGACGGCGCAGATCGTGAAGAGTATGCTGGCGGGTGAGAAGTCGAATTTTAGCCTGGATACACTCAATAGCAGAGGCTATCGGCAGCCGCCCTGCGAAAATCCGCCCCCTATTTATCTCGCCGCTCTGCGCGCGAAGATGCTGGAAATGGCGGCCGAGGTGGGAGAGGGTGTGATTATCAATCTCTGGCCCCAGGGTGCACTACCGAAGATGCTTGAACACATCAAAATCGGCGCTGAGCGCGCAGGTAAATCAGTAGAGGATGTAGAGGTCGTTAATCGCGCGATGGTGTTAGTAACCGATGACAAGGCGAATGCGCGCGACGTCTTCAGAGCGAGTTTCGGGCCATACTATGCAACGCCCGTTTACAATAAGTTTCTTGCCTGGGCGGGTTATGAAGAGGCCGCGGCTGCAATTCGTGAGGGATGGGCCGCGAAAGACCGAGACAAAACCGCGGCGGCCATGAGCGATAAGATGATTGATGAAATCGCCGTCATCGGAACGGCTGATGAAGTCCGTGATCGCATAAACGCAGATGCTGAAACTGGCGTGCACACCCAGATTATTGCGCCCATGGCCGCGAGCATAGAAGATGCAATGCGCACTCTCAGCGCATTCAGCAAAGACCAGTTCTCCTATCGCTAGCTTGCGCGAGCAGCGCTTTCAGCAAAGTCCAATTTGCCTATTGCGAGTGAATGGGCGCATCGCGTCACGGTTGATGGTTGTATTTCGTATTCTGACGACGCATTGCAGCTGCCGGCTTACCGTTAGTGCATAATGTTCATGTGCTTCACAGACGTGAATGTATCACCGACCTAACGCAGTCTGTGAGGTCTAACCAGAAGCCAGCTCAGAATAACCATAACGCCGAACAAGGTGTACGCAGTCGCAAATACCCAGGGCGCTGCCTGGTAGTAAATAAGTTCACCGAGCCAATGGGCAATAAATGATCCCGCATAGGCGTCTTCTCCAGCCCTCGCTCTCAGCGCCATCTCCCAGGTGGTTAAGGGGCAGATCACTCCAAACCAGGACTGCACAACAACGACACCAATCCCCAGAAGGTGAGCCGTGCGAAACCATGGATTTCTCACCCAGTTCCATGCGAGAAAATAACCTGTAAACACCAATAACAGGCCGACAATGATAAAGGCTATAAATCCAACGTGTAGTATCAGGATCGCGTCGGCAGCCACACTGTAGAGTGCATTCTGATCCAAGACGGGGTGTCCTCACATTCTTGGCATCCTCTGCTCACCGGTGCTACCCCTCAGGCGTTGTACGCCCATGCATGTTTGAGACTGAGGAGACCAGCGATATCAGCGGATCTGTCTCCTACATTGTTGCTTACCGGTGACTAATTGACCACAGGTTTAGTCTTGTAGTCCATTGCGGGGAAATAGTGTTTGTGGGCGTTTACGACCTCGTTTGTATCCGTCTCGATGATAGTATTCCGGCTTAAATCAAGAAGGTCGCACTGCAATGAACTGGAAATATTTTGGCAGAGCTCACAAGTGGCTGTACCGCATCAGCGGTGGGCGCTATGGCGCTAAAATGGGATGGATAGATGTCGCTCTGGTAACGACCATAGGCCGCAAGAGCGGTAAGGTACGCACAGTGCCCATCGCCTGCTACCCATACCGTGATTCCGTGGCCGTATCAGCTTCCAATAGTGGTATGGAAACGCATCCTGCCTGGTATCTGAACATGAAAGCCGAGCCCAGAGTGACGGTGCAGTTGGGTAAAGAGCAGTTTCCAGCTATTGCCGAAGAGGTACCCATGGAGGAGCGAGACTCACTGTGGCAAACCGTTATAAAAATTAACAAGCACCAGGGCGAATATCGCGAGTCTGTGACACGAGAGATTCCTCTAGTGTGGTTTCGACGTCTGCAGGAAAACTGATTGCGACTATAATCAGAGACCTGAAACGCTACTGAACGGTCGCGCTGCGCAGTGTGAAAAGTTGACCTTTAGGTTGCACACTTCAACCTTTGTAAATCGATAACTGAGGATACGTATATGGATATAGTCGCCATGGCTACCCAGGCACTCAATGAAAGTATGGGATTGTCGTTAGATGCAAGTCAGGTCAGCGCTGCGCTCTCTGGTCTCATGGGAGATGGCCAAGGTGGCATCGATCTCGCCGGGCTTGCGAGTAAAATCGGTCAGAACGGTAACCTTGGCGAGCTGTTGGGTTCCTGGTTGGGCGATGGTGTGAATGGCGCATTATCTGTTGAGTCGCTAGGTCAAATTTTTGGGCAAGCCGATCTGTCGCAGTTTGCTCAGCAGCTCGGCGTCGATCCGTCCACTGCCTCCCAAGGGCTAGCAGATGCGCTGCCACAGATGATGGACCAGGCGAGTAGCGGCGGCAGCCTGTTAGAGTCAGTTGGTGGGGTTGATGGTCTGTTGGGTGCCGCTAAGTCTTTTCTTAGCTAACGGGGCAAGGCGTAGGTGCCAACGGCGTGTGCCACGGGTCGCTCGTCCCTATCTGAGTAAAGGTAGACGTCGCCTGTAGCCAGGGTCTTTCCGACTTTAATCAAAGTGCAGACCCCCAATATATCGCTGTGCGCAGCGGGCTTGCGCAAAAAGTTGATTGACAGATTAGTGGTTACGGCCAACGGAACAATGCCTATTTCGCCAAGGATCGCGACATAGAGCGCCAGGTCGGCTACTTCCATCATAACGGGGCCGGATACGGTCCCCCCCGGCCGTAACTCACTGTGTCCCACAGGATGACGAACGGTCGCGCTCTGCTGCCCCACGGCTTCAATCGTGCATCGGGTTTGTGGGAAGTCTTTTGCTATAAACGCGGCAATTTCCGCTTTGCTGCTCATGGTATCGCAGCTGTCGGCCTATCGCGCGACGCACTGGCAAACGTCGTTTGAATGATCTGCAATCCCTGTTCGGGTATATCACAATAGTGGTCACTGTAGAGTCTGGACTCAGGTAGATAGAGCAGGGCAGAGAGCTTGTCCACAGTTGCAAACAGAACGCACAAATCAGCGTAGTCGGCACTGAGAGAAGCCACATCGGCCGTGACCCCGAGTGCAGGGATCCAGCCTACGGCCATCGCCGCCGTGCCCCGTTGCAAGACACGCTTACCCGTTTTGCTGACAACCCTATTGCTAGCTGCCGCGACTCTGCGGTTGCTGGTTCGTTTTTGAATTGCGAGGGCGCGCTGTTCGCGCAGTTGTGCCTGGGCGCGAGCAGTGCGCTTCTGCTGCTTTTGCAGCAATGTTGGATGGGGCAGAAAGCGTTCAACAAGGCCTCCGAACATGCCTGCCATGGCGCTGTTGAAATGCGTTAGCAACAGTACGGGTGTCATCACCAACGCGGAAAACAGGACGACAATATTTATTCCACTGCGGACAAATCGC
>JBCCNJ010000065.1:0-23796 GCA_039025905.1 Pseudomonadota bacterium
GCAGAGGAATCGCTGGGTTATTTAAGCGAGCGAGAATACGGCGAACGTACTCACACTGTGTTAGACGGCTTTGATGATGCCGAGCGCGATGCCATTCTGGCGAAAGCGCTGGGCTACTACGACGGGTTGATGTTCGACATTCCACCACAGCAGGTGAATGCCCGGCTTGAGGACTACATCGCCAGCTCCTCCTGCAACCGTTCAGGGTATGAACGCGTCAGCGACAGCCAAACTCGTAAGCTCTAAGCACTGAGCCCCAAGCCCCAAGCCCTTTACCATACAACTGCTTCGCCAGGTTTTCGGTCGCCACCATTTCATGCGGTGACATAGGCCGTGAGCGGCTGTTTCGGATATGGTGGCTCATCTACAGGGCTGTCGACCCAATTCCCGCGTCGTGTATTCCCAGCGTTGTGTCGTCGCATCGCGGGCGCGTAAGGTCGTTTCCTGAATGACGTAGCCCACGGCACGCTTCACTGGCGTGTTGGGATATGTCGCGTTCCAGCGCCGACAATAGTAGGCGGCCAATCGAGACCATTTTCGCTCAACTGCACCCTCGTTGAAGTACTTCCGCCAACGATACCCGTCGAAGTAACCAGAGCCGTCCACTGGCCTTTCGATAGCCGGTGCTTCGAAAGTCAAATCGTAGAGATTCACGCGACGACCGTCACTTAATTCGCCGATAGCCATCAACCAGACGGTATTCCGTCCTGGATTTGGCGCGAACATGGTCCAGTATTGGTTAAGTAGCAGCGTTTGCGATACTTGCTTTACGAACCGTGGTTTGTCGACGTCTAGCTGACGCAGCCCGGCGATATTGTCCACCAGCACAACGATGGCGAGGCAGCCGACAAGGACGCTCACTAGAAAAGGCGTGCTCAAACTGATCCTGCGCCAGGGCAACAGCACCGACGTCAATCGGCCGAGTCGATCCCGGTGTTTTGCCACCCAGCTGTAGAAACGTTCGCCTAGAGAAAAAAAGGGCTTACTGGCGAAAAGCCAGACCACTTGTTTTGGCAGCCAGGATGCTTGCAGCACGATAATCATAGCCTGCCATCTCACATGACGGACGCCTCGCCAATCTTCAACGACCCAGCTGTGATGCTCTTCCAGCAAGGTCTGAATGTCGGCATGATCAACCGCAGGGCGGATGGGAGTAGAGTGTGAAAGTAGAAATGTTCGAAGCAGACGGCAGGTTTTGTAACAAAACACGCAGGGGCCGTCATAGTAGATCTTGAGTCCAAGACGCTGGGGTGTTTCAAAACGTTTGCGCAAGTACTCCCAGAACTCGGAAGGAATAAGAATTAATAAGGAGGTCAGGCTCAGATAGGGGTAGATGCCAACCGTGAGCAGGAGGGCAAAACCGACGTGTAGCAGCATCAGCCCGGGTACGATCACCGCTCGAATCCGCGCGGTATAGAAAGGTAGTAAGACTAATAGGGGACCGATCAGCTCGATGTACCAGGTGTAATTGGTCAGTAGCCGTAAAACAGACAGCGGAAGATGTTCGCCTACCCAAACACCCAGCGAGCTCGCATAGGCGCTGAAGTGCAGAGCCAAATACACAGCGTCTTTGTCGACTGTCCAGCTGCCGCCGATCTTCAACAAGGCACCAAAGAAGTAAACATACAGCACCTGCAGTATCAGCGCGGCGCTGGCGGCCGACAAAATCTTTTCTGTCCTCGCAGGCTCCCTATCCAAGGCGGCATCTACCGACCACCTCGCACCCAGTGGTAGAAAAAGTGACCAGAACAGCAGGGCAAGCATCAGCGTGTCGCTGCTCTGTAGAATCAGGAAGTTTCGATTGTTGACAGAAACCAGCATGAGCCAACTCAGCACCGCTACCCAGCGAGTGCGATAACCCAGAATCAGAAGCACTGCCAACAGGCCGGAGAAAATAAACAGAACGATTTGAAAGCCCGCAGAGCCACTCAACAGGTGCAGTGAGAAACCGAATTGGCCTAGTGCGGCAGACGCGTCAGCACGGGACCAGACGCCGGCATCGGTGTAGTGTGCGGTGAGCGTTTGGGCTCGCAAGAAGAGATCGACCAGGATTACCAAGCCGAGACAGATGCGGAACAGTGCGAGCGTGCGAAGATCGATAGCGAAGGGCGCTAGCCACCGCTGCCAGCCTACCGGCTCCTTAGCGAACATGGTAGAGATTACGAGTACCTGTTTGTTGAGATCGTCTTATGCAATTTCTGAGCTAGCAGATACCGGCCTGGTCCTAATCGAGCGTGAAGTCTGCCAGCTCAGCAACGCACTGTCAGCAATACAAGTTGATCAAAAACACAGGGCTCGCACTCGCTGAACAAATATGAACACGCTGGCTACACCACGCAAGGTCACTGTTTTATTTTCGAGCGAGTGTATCCCTCAGATACTTTAATAAATCTGCAACATATCCATAACAAGAGTGTCATTTAACGCCTCTAGCATGTGCTGAAAATTCGTGGCGCCAGGGGTCTGTTCACAATTGTGTACTTAAGGCCCATAACTGAGCGCCCAGCGACACAAAAACTGTGTTTGGATAGGCGTACTCTTTATGAAGCAACTCTTTGCGGGACTTATTGCGTCCTTGTTCTCTCTCCCGGTATTGGCGGGAGACGCCTTTATCAGAGTATTTATAGATGAAGCGCCATTGAGTGGCGCAGAAGTCATTATCGACGGGGTACCTTTAGGGAAGACAAACGTTCGGGGAGGCGCAAGTGGCCCAATTGGATCGGGTACGCATTTACTGATTTTAAGAGATGACGACACTGAGTTCCCCGTCGAGTTCAGTTCGACCATCGATGAGGACGTGGAGATCACAGTCACCTTCACATCGCAGGCGGGTGATGCGCCGGAAGTATCGATTCGTAAGTTCAGTCCTGAAGATGGTGATGCGCAAGGGTTTTTAACGGGACAAGTCCTCGATTCAGCAGGCACGCCGGTCAACGGTGCGACTGTCTCAGTGGTCGATACGCCCTACACAACGACGACTGATGCTGAGGGTATTTTCACGCTCGAAATCCCGCGCGGGGAGTACGATATTGCTGTAGCAGCCGAGGGTTACAGTGCCGCACAGATGCCGGGCGTCCGCATCATGGCGGATCTTGGCGTTACCGCGACGGTAAGACTCACGCCTGTCGCCGCAGCCGATGCGACGGATGCAGCGCCTCCCAGTCTTCCGAGTATCGAGGAAGTCTTTGTGTTGGGTGTTTTCAATCCCACGGAGGACTCAGCGAGTGTAGAACGCTATGCCACCTCCATTACGAATGCCATTGATGTGGAACAGCTGGAGCGCTTCGGGGATAGCGATGTCGCCTCTGCGTTGAATCGCGTTGTCGGGGTTGCCGTAACCGATAGCCGCTACGCGACCGTGCGAGGTTTGGATGGACGCTACATATCCAGCACGCTCAATGGCCTGCTGATGCCCAGCACCGACCCCCAGCGCCGCGATGTTCAGCTAGACCTGTTTCCCACCGATATTCTCGGTGGCATCGAAATTCAAAAGTCCTACACCCCTGATCAATTGGCCACAACGACGGGTGGGTCAATCAAGATCATCACCAAGGGTATCCCGGATGAGCAGATTCGGAAGCTAGGGGGTTCTATTGCCTACAACACCGAATTCACGGGCGACGACATAATCAAGTACCGCGGCAGCGATACCGATTGGATTGGCTATGACAGCGGTCTGCGCGACTTACCATCCGGTGTGCTGGCAGCGACAGACCAAGGCAGGTCGCTCACCATTTGTGATCCTGAGCTGGATCCGATTTGTACTTCGCCTCTCGATGCAGCTCGTTTGGGAGTCAAATTCCAAGACGACTACAACATCAAAGACAAGACAGCGGCGCCGGATGCCTCCCTATCTGGCGTGTTGGGAGATCGCTTACCGGCTGGACCAAATGAGTGGGGCTACTACCTGGCGGCGACCTACGACTACTCAACGGCCAGCCGTACGGATGCCGATTTAACCAATCCATTAGAGACCACCGGTGGCTATGAACGCGTTGAAGAAACAGCAAAAGTCACTGGCTACGCAGCCCTTGCCTACGAGTATGGGGATGCGAATGTAGTCGAGTCGAAGACGACGTTCCTGCGTGCATCCGACGATACCACGCGTCTCGAAAGCGGCCTGGATGGACTGGAAGACAACCAACTCGACATCTACCTATTGCAGTGGGTAGAGCGCCAGTTTTTCTCACAGGCGATCACGGGTTCGAATGAATTCGTTTTTGATGAAGGCGCCCACGTCCTGGACTGGCGCATGGCCTATTCTCGCACCGAACGAGATGAGCCTGACCGACGCCAGTACACCTACTTCAACGGTAACCTGTCGACTTCGGCCTTCGAGCGGCGTTGGTCCGACCTCGAAGAAGATGCCTATGATATCGGTGCTGATTACACTATTCCTCTGGAATGGGGCAATTCAAACTTCACCGAATTCAAGGTGGGTGCCCTGTACTCGAACAAGGATCGTTCTGTAGATCAGTATCGATTTGGCGTGCGCCTGGGCAGCAATGCTGATGATCTGGATTTGGGGATTGACCAAAATCTGGAAGAGATTCTGTCCTACCAGAACTATGCCCTCGACAAGGTCCGTCTGGCCGCCAACACCACCGATACCGATTCCTACGACTCAGAGGAAGAGATCATTGCGTATTACCTCACCACCAATACCGAGCTCGGCGACAGTTTTGATCTTCTGTTGGGAGCGCGTTACGAAGATTTCGATCAGACCTTGGACTATCCCAACGATCCTTCGTCTTCCAACGAGCTGCCCTATGACGATTGGTACCCCGCGCTCAATCTGACTTACAGGCCGACTGAAGAGCTTCAGTTCAGGGCAGGATACTCCGAAACCGTATCCTATCCAGGACTGATCGAACGGTCGGAGGCACAGTCATTTGATCCCGATACGGATGATCCCATTTTCGGCAACCCCGATCTGGACGTATCGACCATCGATAACTATGACGTGCGGGCAGAGTACTATTTTGAGGACGGCCAGACTGTTTCACTAGCGTTGTTTTACAAAGATATCACGCAACCTATCGAGCGCGCGGTACCAGACGCATCGGGATCGGCGGCACGCGGTATCACCTTCCTGAACCAAGATAGCGCTGAACTGTTCGGTGTGGAGCTAGATGGTTCCATGAATCTGTTCGATGAGCCGGAATATCTGCTGTTTATCGCGGGCAACGTGACCTATATCGACTCCGAGGTGCAGCTGTCTGAAGAGTCCCTCCGATTGGAGGGCGAAAATGCTAACGGCCGCCAGCTGCAGGGTCAATCCGAGTGGCTGGGCAATCTACAGCTTGGCTGGGACCACTACGAGACAGAGCAGAAAGCAACGCTGCTGCTCAACTACTTTGACGACCGTATTTTCCGTGTCAGCCGCGGTGCCAATACCGGGCCGGAATTTGAAGATGCAAGACTGGTGATCGATATCACCTATGAAAAAAGATTCGGTGAGAAGCTCACGTTTGAAGCCTCAGTTAAGAACCTGCTGAATGAACCAGTCGAGTTCTCACAGAATGGCCGCACCATTGAAAGCTACAAGACCGGTACGCTTCTTGGTGTCAGCTTGAGCTATCGGTTCTAAGCGTGCATGGAGAGTAAAGTCAGCGAGCCGGTAATACAACGAAGTGAACGGTGCGGAAGTTCTGCATACATTATTCAACTATTCAGGAACCAAATCATGGTTAAGAAAAAACTATTGATCGCATTCCTTGTGCCCTTTATCGGCCTTGTAGGCTGTAGTGGTGACGAGGGCGATGATGTAACGATCATTATTGACGAAGGGGGAACCGGCACGGGGCCTGGTACTGGACCTGGTACAGGTACGGGTCCTGGCGGCGGCGATAACTGTGACAATGTGGTCGACGCGAGCTACGTGTCTTTCAACGATACCTGCACCGTGGGTACGATTACTGGCACTGTGGATTCTGATTACACGCTGCTTGAAAGCGTTCAGTGGCGTTTGTCAGGTACTGTGACAGTAGGCAACGGCAACCAGACGGTTGCTGACCAGGCGGAGGTAGATGCAGTTCGCGCTGCCGGGGTGACGCTAACGATTGAGGCCGGCACTGATATTCGCGGTTTCGATAACGGTTCGCTGCTTGTGACCCGTGGCTCCAAGCTGATGGCCGACGGTACAGCGGTTGATCCAATTACTTTCAGCAGCCTGGACGATGACTTCAACGGTCTTGGTGAATGGGGTGGGGTCATCATTCAAGGCTTCGCTCCACAGTTTGGGCAGGGCGATACCGGCCCCTGTTTTGGTTCCGGCGTGGTGTGTAACGTAGAAGGCGAGGGCGGCACTGACATATCCGTTTATGGTGGTAACGATCCTTCAGATGACTCAGGTGTGATTCGCTATGTGCGTATAGCCGAAGGCGGCCTTGTGGCTGGACCCAACAATGAGATCAACGGCCTGACACTGCAGGGCGTAGGTTACGGCACCATCGTTGAATATGTGCAAGTACACGACAACCTCGACGATGGCGTGGAATGGTTTGGTGGCACCGTCGATGCGCGCTACATCGTACTGACTAACAATGACGATGATGACATCGACTACGACGAAGGCTACATGGGGAACATCCAGTACGTCATCATCCAAAAGAGCGATGCCCAGGCACCACAGGGAAGTAACGACCCACGTGGTATCGAAGCCAACTCATCAGATGATGAGTATGTGCCGCAAACTGAGGCCGTTCTGGCGAACTTCACCTTGCTTGGCGATAACGTCAACAACAACGAGGGTTCCTCGGAGGGCCAACAGCCTGGCATGCGCTTACGTGGTGCGGTAACGACGTCCGTATACAACACGGCTATCTTCAACTGGGATATCGGTTGTGCGCGAATTGACGATGCCGATGTCAACGGTGACGGCAGCCTCATCGTTCCCTCTGATATTACAATTATCAATGCCTTGGGCGATTGTGCAGATGGTTTTTACCAGCGCCGAGAAGCCAACACTGAGCAAAATATCCAGGATATTCCGTTGAGCTTCAGTGACACGCTCGCAGTAGAGCAAAGCCAGGCGGTTCTAGATGGTCCAACATCTATTCCTGCCGTGAACACCGGTTCCGGTTTCGTATTCGATCAGACTGACTATATTGGTGCGGTCGACCCGAGCGCAGCCGTTGGTTGGTGGGAAGGCTGGGTCATTCCTGGAACGGTCCGACTGGAGGCCGAAGCGGTTGAACCTGCCTCATTTGTTAGCTGCAATGGCGACAATACCGTTTGTACGGTCAGCGGTGTCATCGACACTGACTATACCTTCATCGCCGGTGTGGAATGGCGTCTAGATGGTGAGGTGCTGGTAGGCGAGGGCAATCGCGCTGTGGATTCCGATGCCGATGTTCAGGCAGTTCGCGATGCGGGTGTGACGCTGACGATTCGTCCGGGCGTACACGTGCGTGCCTTCGATACCGGCTCCTTATTAGTGACCCGTGGTTCCAAATTGAATGCGGTAGGTTCAGCCGTATCACCTATCACCTTTAGCAGCTTGACCGATGAAGACTTCGACGGCGAGGGCGAATGGGGTGGCGTGATCATACAGGGCTTCGCGCCACAGTATGGGCAAGGCGGAACAGGCGCCTGTTTTGGCTCTGGTACCGTGTGTAACGTAATTGGTGAGGGTGGCACTGTCGTGGGTAACTACGGCGGCAATGACCCCGCAGACAACTCTGGCCGCCTGCGTTACGTGCGTATCGCTGAAGGTGGTCTGGTTGCCGGTCCTAACAACGAGATTAACGGTCTGACCCTGCAAGGCGTTGGCCATGGTACTAGCTTGGAGTTCATCCAGGTACACGGCAATCTCGATGACGGTATTGAGTGGTTCGGTGGCACTGTGAACCTGCGCTACGCGGTACTGACCAACAACGATGACGACGACCTGGACTTCGATGAGGGCTATCAGGGCAACATCCAGTACGCCATTATTCGCAAGGATCCCAACAAGTCGGCGCCCACGGGTAGTAACGATCCTCGAGGTATCGAAGCGAACTCTTCTGATGACGAGTACGTGCCAGAGACCAACGGCAATCTCGCCAACATCCTGGTACTGGGCTCGGCGGTAAACAATGCCGAGGATGCGGATGCAGGCGCCCAGCCGGGCATGCGCTTAAGAGGCGCGCTGACGACAGCGATCTATAACACGGCGGTGAACAACTTTAACGTCGGTTGTATTCGCATCGACGATGCAGACGTCAACGGTGATGGTTCGTTGATCATTGACTCCGATGTAACGCTGATCAATGTGTTGGGCATGTGTCAGGACGGCTTCTATCAACGCCGTGAGGCCAATACTGAGTCAGGTTCCGGTGCTGCAATGGTAGAAGTTGACGCTGCGTATGCGCTAACTGGCGCCGATGCGAATGTCGCGCCTCCTGGCATCCCTGCAGTCGATAACGGTTCTGGCTTCACCTTTGATGATACCGACTATGTCGGCGCGGTTGAGCCCGGCACCAGTGCATCAGATGCATGGTGGGCAGGCTGGATTATTGAAGGCTCCCTCTAGGTCCCTAGACTCTCACTCTAGTCATTGGCCGCGCCCTAGGGCGCGGCTTTTTTTTCCTGGGTATTTTTGCTTGGGTATTCGCCGTTCTCGATCGTATCGCGCTTGCTTTACTCTGTTTCTTCCTGGGTTAACGTCGTTACGGACGCTCAAACCGTCTCGCAAGAGGATGACGACAGCAAGAAACAAGCGCAGCTTCTTCGGCCAAGCCTGCGCAGGCAGCGTGTGAATGCATTCGTTATCGTTATCCGACAGCCTATCCTGGCGCAGCATTTGAGGCCTGTAGAATGCCGTTTCTGGGAATCTTTGTCGCGCGTACGAGGCGTCTTCAGCGTTTGCATTGCAATGGTGCTTGGGTACAATAGCGCGCTGTTCGTGAGGGGCCTCACGAGCTCCGCGTCCCCTTCGTCTAGTGGCCTAGGACACTGCCCTTTCACGGCGGTAACAGGGGTTCGAACCCCCTAGGGGACGCCATTTTTCCACTGGGTAAGCCATGAGTCGTCTCTGGAGCAAGGTCGTTGAGCAGCTGACACCCTATGTTCCGGGTGAACAGCCAGCCATGCGCGACCTCGTCAAGCTCAATACCAATGAACACCCTTATCCACCCGCACCGGGCGTTGCTGCTGCGATCACATCTCTCGATATGGAGAGCGTCCGGCGCTACCCGGACCCAGAATCCTGCGAGCTTCGAGATGCGCTAGCACGACGCTACGGCCTTTCAAGAGATGAAGTGTTTGTCGGTAATGGCTCCGATGAAGTGTTAGCGCTCGCCTTCCAGGCATTTTTCAAACAGTCTTCGCCTCTATTGTTTCCGGATATTACCTATAGCTTCTACCCCGTGTGGTGCCAGTTGTACCAAATCGAATGGCAGACCATTCCCTTGCTAGACGACTTCAGGGTCGATGTCGATGGATTCGATAGAGTAAATGGCGGGATCATTATCCCTAACCCGAACGCGCCCACTGGCATACTCCTATCCCTAGATGAGGTGCGTACGCTGCTGGAGCGAAATCCCAATGCCGTGGTCGCGGTTGATGAAGCGTATATTCATTTTGGAGGTGAGACAGCCTGCCAATTAATCTCCGATTTTGACAATCTGCTAGTGGTGCAAACGATGTCAAAATCCTGGGCGCTGGCGGGTTTGCGAGTGGGAATGGCGATGGGCAACGTGCAGTTAATCGAGGCTCTTACGCGAGTGAAAAACTCCTTTAATTCCTACCCGCTTGATATCGTGGCGCAAAAAGCGGGTGTGGCTGCCCTCGCCGATGAAGCCTATTTTGATTCAGCGCGTAACAAAGTGATAGCCAGTCGAAAACGGTTAACCGCTGCCATGACTGAATTGGGGTTCACCGTGTTGCCCTCTGGCGCGAACTTTATTCTTGCCAGGCACCCGCAAAGTAATGCCAAGGAGTTGTTCGAGGCGCTGCGCGAACACAGCATTATTGTGCGCTACTTCAACAGCCCGAGAATCAGCGACTATTTGCGCATTAGCGTCGGTACTGATGATCAATGCGACCGCTTGCTGCAGGCCTTGGCAGAACTGCTACCTTAACGGAACAGGCTGCGCTACTGTTTTTCTAACACCACGCTACCCACGCTGTAGCCTGCACCGAATGAACATAACACGCCGATGTCTCCGGGCTGAAAATCGTCATGGTATTTGTGGAAGGCGATGACGGATCCTGCCGAACTGGTATTCGCGTATTCGTCCAGGATAATGGGCGCTTCAAGCTCAGTGGCATCTCGCCCCAGTACGCGCTTGGCAATCAATTGATTCATGCTCAAGTTAGCCTGGTGCAGCCAAAATCGCTTGACCTGCTGTGGCATAATATCCAGACGTTTTAGTTGTCCTGAGATTTGATTGGATACTGCCGGACAGACTTCTTTGAAGACTTTACGGCCTTCTTGCACGAACAGTTTGTCGGGTTTGCCAATGCCACTTTCGTCCCCCCGATTGAGAAAGCCAAAATTATTCCGAATATTGTTCGAAAAAAGCGTCTGCAGCTTGCTGTCGACAATTAAAAACTGGTCCTTAGCGGTTGCCTGATCCGCCTTTTCGACGATGACCGCCGTGCAGACATCGCCGAAAATGAAATGGGAGTCGCGATCTCGGAAATTGAGATGGCCACTGCAAATTTCAGGGTTGACCATAAGCACGCACGCAGCGCTGCCGCTGGCCACAGCATCACGCGCCTGTTGAATACCGAAGGTGGCAGATGAGCAGGCCACGTTCATATCGAAACCGAAACCTTCGATTCCCAGTGCATCCTGTATTTCCACCGCCATAGCAGGATACGCCCGCTGCATGTTGGATGCGGCCACAATAACCATATCGATATCCGCAGCTTGCTTCCCGGCCTGCGCCATGGCGTCGCGCGCCGCTGCCATAGCCATTTCACATTGAATGGAAGGCTCATCGTTTGCGCGGTCGGGTAAATTGGGCACCATTTGCAGCGGATCTAGAATACCGGTCTTGTTCATCACGTATCGGGATTTGATACCTGACGCTTTCTCAATGAAGTCAACGGACGATGGCTGCAAGGCATCGACCTCGCCCGCAACGATGGCTTCAGCGTGCTCTGAATTGTAGAGCTCGACGTAGGTGTTGAAGGAGTCGACAAGCTCATCATTGCTGATCGATTCTGCTGGCGTGAATAGCCCGGTTCCACTGATTACGATTGCGGTCATGGTGTCTGCTTTATTTGCTCCAGGTTCTGCTAAAGGGAATCTCGCTACGAAAAAGGGCCGCAATGCGGCCCCTCAGCATAGACGCCGCTTTTTTCAGCGATTCTCCACGGGTACGTAATCGCGCTTGGTGTACCCCGTATACAACTGACGTGGGCGACCAATGCGATAGCTGCCCGCGATCATTTCATTCCAGTGCGCAATCCAGCCTACGGTGCGGCCGACGGCGAAAATAACCGTAAACATGCTCGTTGGGATGCCGAGCGCTTTCAGAATAATGCCCGAGTAAAAATCGACATTGGGATAGAGCTTCTTCTCAATGAAATAGTCGTCATTCAGCGCGATCTCTTCCAAACGCTTTGCGATAGCGAGCAGAGGCTCATTGTCGATGCCAAGTTCTGCGAGTACTTCATCCGCTGTCTCTTTCATCACTTTAGCCCTGGGGTCAAAGTTTTTATACACGCGGTGCCCAAAGCCCATGAGTCGGAAGGGATCATCCTTGTCTTTTGCGCGTGCGACGAACTCGTCTATTCGCGATACATCGCCAATCTCTTCCAGCATTTGCAGTACGGCTTCATTCGCGCCCCCGTGAGAAGGACCCCAAAGGGCAGCGATGCCAGACGCGATACAGGCAAAGGGATTTGCGCCGGAAGAGCCGGCCAGTCGAACCGTAGACGTTGAAGCATTCTGCTCGTGGTCTGCATGTAAAAGGAAAATTCTGTCCATTGCTTTGGAGAGGACGGGACTGATGTTGCTGGGCTCACAGGGATTGCCGAACATCATGTGGAGAAAGTTTTCGGCATAGCCCAAAGAGTTGTCGGGGTACATAAAGGGCTGGCCAATCGAGAACTTGTAGCTCATCGCAGCCAGGGTAGGCATTTTGGCGATCAGTCGGAAGGCAGCAACCTGCCGAGATTTCTCGTCGGAGATATCTAGCGAGTCGTGATAGAAAGCAGAAAGTGCTCCGACGACCCCGCACATGATCGCCATCGGGTGAGCATCGCGCCTGAAGCCGTTAAAAAAAGTTCTAATTTGTTCATGCACCATAGTGTGGCGTGTCACGATGCCGTCAAATTCTTCCTTTTCTTCGGCGGAAGGTAACTCGCCGTACAGCAATAGATAGCAGGTCTCCAGGTAATCCGACTCGTCGGCAAGCTGTTCAATCGGGTATCCGCGGTGCAGCAAGACTCCCTTGTTGCCATCAATGAATGTGATTTGAGATTCGCAGGCTGCGGTTGAAACGAAGCCGGGGTCGTAAGTGAACATGCCTTGCGCGGTAAGCGCGCCGACATCGACAACATCGGGACCTAGCGTTCCAGAGTAGATAGGCAGCTCTATTGGAGCCTCCAATCCTGCTATTGTGAGGAGAGCTTTGTTGTCGCTCATGAGAGCTCCTGAGTAGTAACACGATGGGCGCTTCACTATAGAGTTTCCCCTGTTTTTGTCAATTGATCTGACGCGATCTGTTGCTATCTCCGAGGCATTCACAGCGAAAATCGTTTATCAACTTCGGCGACGTTCGATGCAAATGCACGCCAAGTCGTACCCGAGATTGAGTCTCATTAACAAGAACGTGGTTTGTAATTGATGCTCTTAGTCCCTATAATTTTCGCCGTTTTTCTAGGACCGCTGGTGCACATTGACTACCTTCAGCCAGTTTATTGACCAGCAACCGACAACCCGCCCGCTCGGGCGCTCCAAACAGAGTGCTTTATTGTGAAAAAAGATCGTCCTGTTAACTTGGACATCGGAACGATGCGCCTGCCAATCACGGCATGGACGTCAATCGCGCATCGCGCATCCGGCGTCTTCCTCTTCGCAGTCGTGGGCTTGCTGCTTTGGATGCTTGATCAAAGCCTCGCCGGTGCCGACAGTTTTAACGCACTGGAACAAAATCTCGCGCATCCTTTAGTAAAACTCATCATTTGGGCAGCGCTGGCCGGGTTGATCTATCACGGTGTCGCTGGCGTAAAGCATTTAGTAATGGACATGGGATTTGGTGAGACTATGGAAGGCGGGAGCTTGGGCTCACGCATTGTCATTGGTGTTTCATTAGTGCTCGTTGTCCTTGCGGGGGTGTGGTTATGGTAACTGCTGTTACGAGCATGGGTCGGTCCGGTCTTTATGACTGGCTTATGCAGCGTGTGTCTGCGGTCATCATGCTGACCTACTTTTTATTCGTAGGCGGCATGCTGTTATCTGGCGTTGATTATGACTCCTGGAAAGGGCTTTACTCGCAGACTTGGATGCGCATTTATAGTTTATTAGCATTACTGTCGATGGGTGTACATGCCTGGGTGGGTTTGTGGGCAGTATTCTCGGACTATTTGACTGAGCGTCTGATGGGAACAACAGGCAATGTCCTAAGGTTTATCGCTCAGGCAGTTTGTGCACTAACAATGTTTACGTACCTGGTCTGGGGCGTCCAGATTCTGTGGGGTTTTTGATGAGCGCGTTAAGAACAATTTCGTTTGATGGCCTTATTGTCGGCGGCGGCGGAGCCGGTATGCGGGCTGCATTGCAGTTGTCCGAGTCTGGTTACAAGACCGCCGTGATTTCTAAAGTGTTCCCTACGCGCTCTCATACTGTTTCGGCGCAGGGCGGTATCACCTGCGCTATCGCCAGTAGCGATCCGCAGGACGACTGGCGCTGGCATATGTACGACACGGTTAAAGGCTCTGACTATATTGGCGATCAGGACGCCATTGAGTACATGTGTAGTGTTGGTCCAGAGGCTGTATTCGAATTGGAACATATGGGCCTGCCATTCTCGCGCACAGAAGAAGGCCGAATTTACCAGCGGCCGTTTGGCGGCCAGTCAAAAAACTTCGGCGAGGGTGGCCAGGCAGCCAGAACCTGTGCCGCCGCTGATCGTACCGGACACGCTCTGTTACACACGCTGTACCAGGGCAACATGAAGCATGAGACCGTGTTCTTCAACGAGTGGTATGCAACCGATCTGGTGAAGAACCAGGACGGCGCAATCGTCGGTGTCATCGCTATCTGCATGGAGACTGGCGAAACCGTGTACGTGAAGGCCAAGGCCACCGTATTCGCCACCGGTGGCGCGGGCCGCATATATGCCTCCACAACGAACGCGCACATCAACACGGGCGACGGCATCGGTATGGCTTTACGAGCTGGCGTGCCGGTTCAGGATATGGAAATGTGGCAGTTTCATCCCACGGGCATCTACGGCGCAGGGGTGCTTGTTACCGAAGGCTGTCGTGGTGAGGGTGGCTATCTTGTCAACAAAGATGGCGAACGCTTCATGGAGCGCTACGCACCTAACGCAAAGGACCTCGCCGGTCGAGATGTGGTGGCGCGTTCTATGGTCCTTGAGATCATCGAAGGGCGCGGCTGTGGCCCAGAGGCCGATCACGTGTTCCTCAAGTTAGATCATCTTGGCGAAGAGGTGCTCGAGAGTCGTTTGCCAGGAATTCTCGAGCTGTCAAAAACATTTGCCCATGCCGACCCCATTAAAGAGCCCATACCCGTGGTGCCTACCTGCCACTACATGATGGGCGGTATCGCAACGAATGTTCATGGGCAGGCGCTTACCGTGGATGAAAACGGCAACGATCAAATCATTCCCGGTCTGTTTGCCTGTGGTGAGGTCGCCTGTGTTTCAGTGCATGGCGCTAACCGCCTGGGCGGAAACTCGCTGCTGGATTTGGTCGTGTTTGGACGCGCCGCGGGCCTCTACATTGAGAAAGCCCTGCGCGAGGGTATCGAGGCTCGCGAAGCTTCCGACAGCGATATTGAACAGGCCATGTCGCGACTGGATAAGCTCAACAATTCCAGCGGCGGAGAAAACGTCTCGAGCTTGCGAAAAGAGCTACAGTCGACTATGCAAAACCACTTCGGTGTTTTTCGTAACGGCGAGTTTATGCAGGAAGGCATCGTCAAACTGGAAGAGCTGCGCGGGCGTATCGAGAATGCCGAGCTCAGCGATAAAAGCCATGCCTTTAATACTGCGCGCATTGAGGCGCTGGAGTTGCACAACCTGTTCGAGGTTGCGGAGGCAACGGCCGTTGCTGCCGAAGCTCGCAACGAGAGCCGTGGAGCGCATGCCAGAGAGGATTGCCAAACGCGTGACGACGTCAACTGGCTGTGCCACTCCATGTACTATCCAGACGACAAGCGAGTTGGCAAACGCGCGGTGAATTTCAAACCCAAAACGGTTGATACCTTTCAGCCGAAAGAACGCCATTACTAAGGGGCACCATCATGTTGCAAGTTAGTCTCTACCGATACAACCCTGAGGCGGACGACGAGCCCTACATGCAGGACGTGCAAGTAGACACCGGTGGCAAAGACCTAATGGTGCTCGACGTCTTGGAAATGATCAAAGGGCAGGATACCACCGTCACCTATCGCCGCAGCTGTCGCGAGGGCGTGTGCGGTTCCGACGGTATGAATATGAACGGCAAAAATGGTCTTGCCTGTATCACACCGCTGTCCGAGACCGTGCGCGACAACAAGCTGGTATTGAGGCCTTTGCCTGGTCTGCCCGTTATCCGAGATCTGATCGTGGACATGACCATGTTCTATGAGCAGTACGAAAAGATTCAGCCTTACCTGCAGAACCACACGCCGGCTCCAGCTATCGAGCGTCTGCAGTCGCCAGAAGACAGAGAGAAGCTGGACGGGCTCTATGAGTGCATATTGTGTGCCTGTTGTTCAACCTCCTGCCCGTCATTCTGGTGGAATCCTGATCGTTTTATCGGTCCAGCCGGTCTACTGCAGGCGTACCGGTTTTTAGCCGATACGCGCGATACCGCTACCGATGAGCGGCTCTCCAGGCTCGATGATCCGTTCAGTGTCTTTCGCTGTCATGGCATCCAAAACTGCGTCAATGTTTGTCCAAAAGGCCTCAACCCAACCCGGGCGATTGGACACATACGCAACATGCTCCTCAGTCGCGCGACTTAGCATGAAGTAGAGAGCGCAAGTGCCTGATATTTTTCGGGTTACTGCGCTCCGAAAGTTTGCTTTAGTATTGCGTATAAATTCGATCCAACCAGCACTTCTGTCTGGTCCCCTCTGCCTGATACACTGACGCACCCAGTACGCTGCGAGACCGCTACCGGTGCGCAGTGCATCGTTGCTGTAGAAGGACAATCAGATATGCAAGAACGCTCGATGGAACGCCTGTGGCGCAGTTCCCATATAGCAGGTGGTAACGCATCGTATGTGGAAGATCTGTACGAATCCTACCTAAAAAATCCAAACGATGTCCCCGAGCAGTGGAGAGTGTACTTCGATAAGCTGCCGCGCGTTGAATCGCCCGTGGTGCAGATGGAGGATTTGCCGCACTCGGTGATTCGAGACCGATTTGCCAAAATCAGCAAGATGCGGGTTCGCACCGAAGCTACGGTGCAACACGATTCCCAGGCCACCGAGTACGAGCGCAAGCAGGTTCGAGTGGTGCAACTCATTTCCGCCTACCGCCAGCGAGGTCATCAGAAGGCGTCGCTGGATCCATTAGGGCTTATCGAGCGAGAAGAAGTACCCGATCTGGACCTCTCATTTCATCAGCTATCCGCTGCGGACTTCGACACCGTATTTCAGACTGGCAGTCTCTACATTGGAAAAGCGGACGCCACTCTCGGTGAGATCGTGCAGACTCTGGAGCAGACCTACTGTAATACGGTGGGCGCTGAATTCATGCATATCGTCAATACCGAGCAGAGGCACTGGATCATGCAGCGGATGGAGTCGGTGCGATCCGCACCCGACTTCGGCCGAGATGTCCGGCTGCAGTTACTGGGCAGCCTTATTCAGGCCGAGGGTTTGGAAAAATCGCTGGGCACCAAGTACCCCGGCACAAAGCGATTCGGCCTGGAGGGCGGTGAGAGCATGATCCCCATGCTCAATGAAATGATTCAGCGCTGCGGTAGCGAAGGTGCGAAGGAAGTTGTCATCGGTATGGCCCATCGCGGCCGCCTCAATGTACTGATCAACATATTGGGCAAAAATCCTTCAGAGCTATTCGCTGAGTTTGAAGGTCGCGCGCAGTATGAGAGTTCGGGAGATGTTAAATACCACCAGGGGTTTTCCTCCAACGTTATGACGCCTGGCGGTGAGCTGCATCTTGCTCTGTCATTTAACCCTTCGCATCTGGAAATTGTATCGCCCGTAGTGGAGGGGTCGGTACGCGCACGTCAAGAGCGTCGCAACGATAAAGAAGGGCATGCGGTGGTGCCCATCGTTATCCACGGTGATGCGGCCTTTGCAGGGCAGGGTGTGGTGATGGAGACGTTTCAAATGTCTCAGACCCGCGCCTACAAAACCGGGGGCACTATCCATGTCGTACTAAACAACCAGGTGGGATTTACCACCAGTCGGCGTGAGGATGCACGCTCCACCGAGTACTGCACCGATATTGCAAAAATGGTGCAAGCGCCGATTTTTCATGTGAACAGTGATGACCCCGAAGCTGTTTTGTTTGTAACGCAAATGGCGGTGGACTACAGGCGCGAGTTTAAAAGAGACGTGGTTATTGACCTGATGTGCTATCGCAGGCGAGGTCACAACGAGGCGGACGAACCCTCGGTAACACAACCTTTAATGTATGAGAAAATTCGACAGCACAAAACGACTCGGGATTTGTACGCCGCTAGGCTTATCTCTGACGGCATCTTAAGTGAACCCGAAGACCACTTCATGGTAGAGCGCTATCGTGACTCTTTGGACCGCGGCGAACCGATGGTGAGTTCGCTGGTGTCCGAGCCGAACGCCTCGCTGTTTGTGGACTGGTCACCCTATCTCGATCACCACTGGACCATGCAGGTCGATACCACGGTTGATATTAACGAACTGCAATCCCTGGCCTACCAATCCAACGTTCCACCGGATAACTTTCCTTTGCAGAGACAGGTTGCGAAGATCCTCGAGGATAGGCGCAAAATGGCCAGAGGTGCCATGCCGCTTAACTGGGGGTTTGCCGAGACCCTGGCGTATGCAACCTTACTCAAACAAGGCTATCCGGTGCGACTGACGGGTCAGGATGTAGGGCGAGGAACGTTCTCGCATCGCCATGCCGTTTTGCACAATAAAAAGACGGGAAAGACCTACCGACCTTTACAAAATCTGGATAGCCAGCAGGCGGGTTTTAAGATCTATGACTCACTGCTGTCTGAAGAGGCCGTGCTCGCGTTTGAATACGGTTATTCCACGACTATGCCCCAGGGCCTGGTTATCTGGGAAGCGCAGTTCGGTGACTTCGCCAATGGGGCGCAGGTCGTGATAGACCAGTTCATCACCAGCGGTGAGCATAAGTGGCAGCGCTTAAGCGGTTTGACCATGCTCCTGCCTCACGGTTATGAGGGCCAGGGTCCAGAGCATTCCTCTGCGCGTCTTGAGCGGTTTATGCAGCTGTGTGCTGAACACAATATTCAGATCTGTATTCCGACGACCCCCGCGCAAGTGTTTCATATGCTCAGGCGACAGGCGATTCGCCCCCTGCGGAAACCGCTGATTGTAATGTCCCCAAAGAGTCTGCTACGTCATAAGGAAGCTGTATCAACGATAGATGAACTTGCCGAGGGCAAATTTTACAATGTGTTGGATGAAACAGATGAGTTAGATAAGGCCGCTGTGAAACGAGTTATTTTGTGTAGTGGCAAAGTGTTTTATGATCTGCGCGCGGCCAGACGCGAGCGCGAAATCACGGATATAGCAATCCTGCGTTTGGAGCAACTCTACCCCTTCCCGGAAGACGAGTTGCAGGCAGTTTTATCGAAATATACGGGAATCGAAGACGCAGTCTGGTGTCAGGAAGAGCCAATGAACCAAGGAGCGTGGTACTCCAGTCAGCATCACATACGACGCATGATTTATCAGCACAAGAAAGATGTGTATCTGCGTTACGTCGGTCGCGACTCATCCGCTGCCCCGGCAGCCGGCTATACGGCTCTACACGTGGCACAGCAGGAAGCATTCATCAACACCGCCCTGGCAGAGACCAGCGATAGCGGAAATTAAGACAACAAGGACGCACCATGGGTACTGAAATTAAAGCGCCGGCATTCCCGGAATCAGTGGCGGACGGGGAGATCGCCGCGTGGCATAAAGGAGTAGGGGATAACGTCGCTAGAGACGAACTGATTGTCGAGATCGAAACCGACAAAGTGGTGATGGAAGTGTTGGCGCCAGAAGATGGCGTCATCGTTGAAATCCTCGCAAACGAGGGTGACACAGTAGAGAGCGAGCAGCTGTTGGCAACGCTAAAGGAAGGCGCTTCAGCTGCAGTTGCTCCAGAAGCAGCCCCGCAAACGACAGAGGAAGCCTCCGCAGAACCGGCTATGACAGAAGGTAGTTCACTGCTGGGGCCGGCTGCGAGACTGTTAATCGAAGAGCACCAACTTGATGCAAGTCGTATTCGTGGCTCCGGCAAGGGCGGCCGCATTACCAAAGAGGATGTGCTCAAGCACGTTGAAAATAAAGACGCTGCTGCTACCACGTCGTCGCCCGCTGCCGCGGCAGCTCCGAACGTGGCTGAGCCACCGGTAGGTCCCTCGAGCGAGCGTATAGAAAAGCGCGTCCCAATGACGAGAATGCGCGCCAGAATTGCGGAGCGTCTTTTAGATGCCACCCAGCAAACCGCGATGCTCACGACGTTTAACGAAGTCAACATGGCGCCGGTGATGGCATTGCGCGCAAAATATAAAGACCAGTTTGAGCAGGTGCACAACGGAACTCGACTGGGCTTTATGGGCTTCTTTGTAAAAGCGGCCTGCGAAGCGTTAAAACGCTTCCCCTCCGTAAACGCCTCCATTGACGGTAACGATGTCGTTTATCACGGATACCAGGATATCGGTGTCGCGGTGTCAACCAATGACGGGCTTGTGGTACCCGTGCTGCGCGACGCGGATTTCATGAGTCTCGCGGATGTTGAAGCTGCGATACGCGATTTCGGTGTTAGGGCTAAAGACAAAAAGCTCACCATCGAGGATATGACCGGCGGCACCTTTACTGTAAGTAATGGCGGGGTGTATGGCTCATTGATGTCAACGCCGATACTCAATCCACCGCAAACGGGCATTCTGGGCATGCATAAAATTCAGGATCGTCCAATGGCGGTCAACGGTGAGGTCATCGTTCAGCCCATGATGTACCTGGCTCTGTCCTACGATCACCGATTGATCGATGGCAAAACAGCGGTGCAGTTTTTGGTGGCCATCAAAGACCTCATTGAGGATCCATCGCGCATATTATTGCAGCTTTAGGCGGTTCGACGGAAACCAGCGCAACCCCGACGGAAATGGAAGATACTATGTCTGAAAAATTTGACGTTGTTGTTATCGGCTCTGGCCCTGCGGGCTATGTGGCTGCTATTCGCGCAGCGCAGCTAGGACTATCCACAGCTTGTGTTGAGCAGTGGTTAGATGAGAAGGATAAGGTGCGCCTGGGCGGAACCTGTCTCAATGTGGGATGTATTCCATCGAAAGCACTATTGGACAGCAGCCAAAAATTTGCCGAAGCGAGGGACCATTTAGACGTTCACGGCATTGTTCTTGAAAACGCCAGTATTGATATACCCGCCATGATGGCTCGAAAAACCAAAATCGTCGATCAGCTGACTGGCGGCATTGCAGGCTTGTTCAAACACAACGGCGTTACCCCGATTGCTGGTACCGGTAAAGTATTATCGGGTGCGAAAGTTGAAGTCACCGATAAAGATGGTGCGGTAACGATCTTAGAAGGCAGTAACATAATCATCGCGGCCGGATCTCTGCCGGTTACGATTCCTCCCGCCCCAACAGATGACAAGTATATTATTGACTCCACAGGCGCACTTGAGCTGACTGAGGTGCCGAAACGGCTTGGGGTGATTGGTGCAGGCGTCATTGGCCTGGAACTGGGGAGCGTGTGGGCACGTCTGGGATCGGAAGTTGTCATGCTCGAGGCGCTGGAAGAATTTCTCCCGATGATGGACCTGCAGATAGCGAAAGAGTCCGCAAAGATTTTCAAAAAACAGGGCCTGGATATTCGCCTGGGTGCGCGCGTGACAGGCGCAGCGGTCAAGAATGAAAGTGTTGAGGTCACTTACACCGTTGGCGGTGAGGAGCATACCGAAATCTTCGATCGACTAATCGTCGCTGTCGGGCGCAAACCCCGTTCAGGCGAGCTTTTTGCGGACGACAGCGGGATTACCCTCGATGAACGCGGTTACATTTTCGTCAACGATTATTGCGAGACGGAAGCGCCCCATATCTTTGCCGTGGGCGATGTCGTTCGCGGCCCAATGCTTGCTCACAAGGGGTCTGAGGAAGGTGTGATGGTCGCTGAGCGTATCGCTGGCAGAAAAACGCAGGTTAACTACGATTGCATACCGTCCGTCATTTACACCCATCCAGAAGTTGCAGCCGTGGGTCTGACAGAGCAGCAGCTCAAGGCCGATGGCGTCCCCTATAATGCGGGCGTATTTCCATTTGTGGCCAGCGGCAGAGCCTTGGCCGCCAACGATTCAGATGGCATCGTAAAGATGCTCGCGCACGCTGAGACTGATCAAATCTTGGGTTGCCACATTGTCGGGCCATCCGCTGCCGATTTGGTACAGCAGGTTGTGATAGCCATGGAATTTGGCTCCAGCGCCGAGGACCTGGCGCTGACCGTGTTCGGGCATCCCACCCTGTCGGAAGCCGTCCATGAAGCCGCGCTGGCGGTTGACGGTCACGCGATTCATATTGCAAATCGCAAAAAGAAAAAATGAACAAAAAGACACTCGTAGCACTATAATCGCCATCGCGCTCGGCTCGAGCTGACCTCAGCTTGGATTCGACGCGACATGCGGCACTGAGTAGAGCGAGGATTGTGGAAACCAATCAAACAAGTAGTAAACCAATATAGGGAAAGCGATGAATCTTCATGAGTATCAGGGCAAGCAGTTGTTTGCGGATTACGGCTTACCAGTTTCTACGGGATACGCCGTCGACACACCGCAGGACGCGGTCGATGCGGCAAAGCGCATCGGTGGTGACAAATGGGTTGTCAAGGCTCAGGTTCACGCCGGCGGCCGTGGCAAGGCGGGTGGGGTAAAGCTCGTTTCTAGCGAAGAAGAGGTTAGCGAGTTTGCCAAGCAGTGGCTCGGTAAGAATTTGGTGACCTACCAGACAGACGCTAATGGCCAGCCTGTGAGCAAGATACTGGTCGAATCCTGTACTGATATTGCCGACGAACTGTACTTGGGAGCGGTGGTTGATCGCTCAACCCGGCGGATCGTGTTCATGGCCTCCACTGAGGGCGGTGTAGAGATTGAGAAGGTTGCGGAGGAAACCCCCGAAAAGATTTTGAAAGCGACCATAGATCCGGTCGTTGGCCCACAACCCTATCAAGGCCGGGAATTGGCGTTTAACCTGGGGCTCAAGGGCGATCAGATCAAGCAGTTTGTGAAGATTTTTATCGGTTTGGCTCAAATGTTTGTTGAAAAAGACCTGTCGCTGATTGAAGTTAATCCGCTGGTCATTACAGAAGAGGGGAATCTGCACTGTCTGGATGCCAAATTGGGTATAGACGGCAACGCCCTGTATCGTCAGAAGGCCTTGCAAGAGATGCATGACCCTAGTCAAGACGACGCCAGAGAGGCTCATGCCGCACAGTGGGAACTCAATTACGTCGCCTTGGACGGCAGTATCGGCTGTATGGTGAACGGCGCCGGGTTGGCCATGGGCACCATGGATATTGTGGCGCTTCACGGTGGTTTTCCCGCCAACTTCCTCGATGTGGGCGGGGGTGCGACCAAGGAACGCGTGGCGGAAGCCTTCAAGATTATTTTGTCTGATGAAAAGGTAAAAGCAGTGCTGATCAATATTTTTGGCGGCATCGTTCGTTGCGATCTTATCGCCGAGGGTGTCATCGGGGCGGTGCAGGAGATCGGCGTAAACGTGCCTGTGGTGGTGCGTCTGGAGGGAAACAATGCCGATTTGGGTCGCAAAGTGTTAGCGGATAGCGGCTTGAATATTATCGCTGCGAACAGCCTGACCGACGCCGCTCAACAGGCGGTTGCTGCGGCGGGAGGTGCTGCGTAATGAGCATACTAATCGATAAGAACACGAAAGTGATTTGCCAGGGTTTTACTGGTTCGCAAGGCACATTCCACTCAGAACAGGCCATTGCCTATGGCACCCAAATGGTAGGCGGTGTCACACCCGGTAAAGGCGGGCAGGAGCATCTGGGATTGCCGGTGTTCAACACCGTTTCAGAAGCGGTAGATACCACCGGAGCCGACGCGTCTGTCATTTACGTACCAGCGCCGTTTTGTAAAGACTCCATCCTCGAGGCAGCCAATGCAGGTGTCTCGCTGATCGTCTGTATTACCGAGGGTATACCCACGCTTGATATGTTAGAAGCCAAGGTTAAGTGTGACGAACTGGGTGTACGACTCGTTGGCCCCAACTGTCCTGGCGTGATAACGCCGGGTGAGTGCAAAATTGGAATCATGCCTGCGGATATCCATTTGCCCGGAAAGGTTGGAGTTGTGTCGAGATCGGGAACGTTAACCTACGAGGCGGTCAAACAGACCACCGACGCCGGCTATGGCCAGTCTACTTGCGTGGGTATCGGAGGTGATCCGATACCCGGCTCGAATTTCA